>CACHII010000004.1 GCA_902579825.1 uncultured SAR86 cluster bacterium
AGGAAAAATATCTATTGAATTTGAAGATGAAACAGTTGAAATTAATGAAGGAGAGATGATCGTTGTTCCAAAAGGAGTCAAACATAAACCCTTTGCAGAAGAAGAGGCAAATATTATGTTGATTGAGCCAACAGGAACAGTAAATACTGGTGAGATTGAGGATAAGCTCACAGCTCCAAACGATCAATGGATTTAAGAAGCAATTCTTTTATACCAAACTTTTTTTTAAATTTTATGCTTTGTTTGGCAATTATAAGTTGTGGTGGATCTGCTGGACCCTCTAATCAACCCTTGCTAGATTCAACCGCGGGAGCAGCAATAGAACCATTATTCAACTCAAACCCCATTATTATAGAGGATGCGGCTAGTTATTATTCTCATGCATGCAATGATCCTTCCTTTCAATTTTTAATTCCTTTAAATATTAATGATGATGAACATATAGATTTTATTAGTCACTTTTGGTGTGACAGCATGACTCCTGGTGAATATGATAATGCGCCAACACCTGATGCCCTTGTTGTACATCTAAATGATGGATACGGCAATTATTCCATTAACAACTTAAGTGTTTTAGGTGAAATCTATCCAAAACTTGGCGGTGCAAGCAGAAAGTATGCAATAGGAGATATAAATAATGATGGCAAGAAGGATATTGCGTTTGCCATGAATTGGGAAGATGGAAGAGCCTCATATGATTATGATTCTATGATTTCAAATTATGCCAGACCAACTTTGATATTAAGTAATAGCAATAGTTATGAGATAGTTAAATTAGGTGAACCTGACTGGGGGCATTCAGTCCAGATTAAAAATAATAAAGTTTTTTTTGCAGGACATAAGTCTCAAGTATTTGAACTAGACTTAAACAGTTGGAATGATATATCAAGCAGCTATCCTCAATTAAGCTTTGCAAGCTTCCTACTTTTTAATGAATATTTAATCAATAGTGTCAGAAGAGATGCATCTCAAGGATTGGAATTAATTAAAGATAATAAAATCATTTCGTCAATAATGTTTGAGGAGTCTTTTAAAGTTAATTTTGAAAGCTGGAACAATGCTGGAACAAATTATTATACCGAGCTTGGTGTATACAATATACGTGGAGAAAATTATTTCGATGGAATGATAACTGAGATGTGTAAAAAAGAAGACATTATTGTAGCTTCTATCAATGCTAGCAAACTTATTTCAGGTGAAATCATTGAAGGCGGCTTTTATTCAGAATCTGATACAACTCCTGTTGTTATGTTGGCCTTATACAAGATCGAGAATGATAAGCTTGTTGCTTTCGATAAAACCATTAAAGATGAGGAAATAAATCATAATTATAATTTTTTTGATTGCATAGATGTAAACAATGACAACAAAAGAGATATCACAGCAAGTGTTTTTAGTCAGCAATGGAATGACTATGATAATAACAGAGGCGTTCCCGAGATTTATATAAATGCTGATGATCATTACTACAATCTGGATACATCAAATTGGCCAACATATAGTGATAACGAAGATACTCAGGGTTATTTGTTTGATGTAGATATGAGCGGGACCTTAGATTTAGTTATCTTTCCTACCAAAGTTAATTCATCAAGCAAAGTAGAAATATACACAACAAATAAAAATTTAACTGATTAACATTATATTTACCAAAGTTATGATAACTTGTGTTTATGAGTAATGTTTTATTATTCCTATTATTTGTTCTTTTATCATTCTTGATTTTATACGGCCCAAATTTATACAGGTTATACAAGCTAGCAAATTTATATAATGAAGATAAAATATCTCATAATTTTATAAATATGGAAGACTTCTTTCATACTTCTAATCCAATTCCAGCATCAAAATCACCATATGTCTTTGAAAAATCTTTTATGGATCTTCCAGAAACGTATATGTTTGAAGGCCAAGAATTAAATCTAAATGAGGCTCTAAAATATTTTAATACAGATGGGCTCATTATTTTGCATGATAACAAAGTTCTTTATGAGCAATATTGGAATGGAAATGATCAACACAGTAAGCATATCTCATGGTCTGTAGCAAAATCATTTCTTTCTGCATTGATTGGGATTGCTCTTGATGAAGGTCTTATTGATAGTATTGATGACCCAGCAACTAAATATTTGCCTGACTTTGTTGGCACAGGATATGAAGGAGTAAAGATTAAAAATATTTTACAAATGTCTTCTGGGGTAGCCTTTAATGAGGATTATGCAGATCCAAAATCTGATATAAATAAGTTTGGGCGAGCTGCGGCAAGAGGAACGTCTTTTAGAGACTTCGCCAAAACATTACAAAATGGAAAAGAACAGGGTACATATAATCATTATGTAAGTATTGATACTCAGGTGCTTGCGATGATTCTCGAATCTGTCACCGACATGCCTCTAAGGGAGTATTTATCAAAAAAAATATGGAATAAAATTGGTATGGAAAGTGATGCATATTACATCACAGATAAAGGTGGAGTAGATATGGCTTTGGGAGGCTTAAATGCCACCTTAAGAGATTATTCAAAGTTTGGATATTTATATCTAAATAATGGTAATTGGTTTGGTGAACAAATTGTTCCGGAGGATTGGGTTGAAAAATCTCATACTCCTGACGCACCTCATTTGATGCCAAATGCTGGCGAATTGTCGTCTAGTGATTGGGGTTATGGTTATCAGTGGTGGGTGCCAGGTGATCCAATTACTGATTACACAGCACACGGAGTTTACAATCAATTTATTTATATTGATCCTGAATCAAAAATTGTGATTGCAAAAACTTCTTCAAATTTTAGATTTAGAGATGAAAAAGAATATTCAAAGGCAGCACATATAGCAATA
The DNA here is from genome assembly GCA_902579825.1 of uncultured SAR86 cluster bacterium. Classification (GTDB taxonomy): domain Bacteria; phylum Pseudomonadota; class Gammaproteobacteria; order Magnimaribacterales; family D2472; genus SAR86A. The sequence goes on from CACHII010000004.1 coordinate 2,838, forward strand.
TTTAGATCCATGACAAAGCATATAAAAAAAGAGTACAAAGAATAGATTTGTATTAAATTTAATTCTTTCATAGAATTAAATTACATTTATAAAAATTTAATAGGAGAGAAAATGAATACTATTTTAAAAAGTTTTTTAGTTTTAGTGTTTGCTCTAGGCGTTTCAGCTGGACCCGATCATGACGGTCATCATATGCATGGAAATTCAGATGCTTGGCAAATTAAAGCTTATACCAGCGCAGCTCCAGCATTTATAGGAGATCATGCAACTGTCATTAGTGCTGATGGACGAGTATTACGAGAAGGAACAAATGGTTGGACATGTCGAAATCTTGTTCCTATGCCTGATGGAGGATTTGCAGATGCTCATGCAACAGCAGCAGCTTGCTCTGATCCAAATGCAGTAGCATGGGTTGAAGCTTACATAGCTGATAAAACACCTCAATTAAAAGGTGACGGCTGGATTTGGATGAAGCATGGTGACTTAGGAGTAGATAACTTTAAACCATACACAGATGGTCAAAAAGATGCTGGACATAAACACTATATTGAATCTGGAGCACATATGATGTTAATGCCAAAAGATCCGGCATCACTTGATGGACAAACTACAGACTATACTACTGGAGCTCCATATGTAATGTTTAAGGGAACAAAGTTTGTTCATTTAATGATTCCACTAGATGGTTACTATGATTACCAGCCTGGGGCTGCACCAAAATAATTTATAGATTATGGAAGAAGTCAAAGTTTATATGATCGCAAACCTGCAAATTCATGATGCAGATAGATATAGAGAATACGAAAAGGGATTTTTTCCATTGTTAAAAAAACATGGCGGTGAGTTTATAACTTATGACGATAATATTGTTAATGTTGAAGGAGAAAAACCTATGGAGGGAAGGGTCATATTATTTAGCTTTCCCACTGCCAAGCATGCAGAAGAGTGGTATTCAGATCCTGAATATCAAGATTTGTCAGAACACAGACGAGCAAGCGTTACAACTACTTTGACTAGAGTTAGCGGTTTACCACCAAGGAAGTAAAATTATGGAGCATTACAAAACATTTAAAGATTTTTATCCTTATTATCTATCTGAACACGACAATAAATATACTAAGCTTACGCATTTTATCGGAACAAGTATTGGAATATTCTTCTTGATACAGTTTTTCTTGTCCTTTAATTTTTTATTTATTTTGTATGCATTATTGTCTGGGTATGGTTTTGCATGGGTGGGGCATTTTTTTATAGAAAAAAACAAGCCAGCAACTTTTAAATACCCATTTTATAGTTTCATAGGGGATTACAAAATGTATTTTGAAATCCTTCAAGGAAAACATAAGATATTTTAAGAATAATTACAGCCTTATAATTTAATGAATACCATTAATGAACATTTTTGGTCAAGCCCTCCGTGGGGCACTGGCGAGAAAAAATACCGTATGGGGTTAAAACCTATAGAAATAGATTCTTGGCTTAACAGAGCTCCAAACAAAAAACTTATAGAGCATAAAAAAAATCTTTTTTCAAAAAGTTATGAAAAAGTAGTAGCTACAACAGCTGGCTCAGAAGATGCTCAAAAATACCTTGGAGAAATTTTCGGTATTAAAAAAACAGCCTATCCAGATTTGATAGCAGAGTTTAGTTTATGTATTGAAGATGACTTGTGTTTGTTGGAATCTAGCGGAGAACAAAGATTGCTTGCAGCAAGCATATGTTCACCAAGTTATTGGGATGTAAGGACCAAGATAGGAAAACCATTAAAGACAATTCATAGTCCTGTTATCTCTCTTGAGGAGAAGATTGGGGATAAAATATCAAAATTTATTAAGCAAGCCCCAATATTAAAACCATTTGCAAGACAAAATTGGTTAATACATGGAGACACAAAAAGATTCCATCTTACAGAAGAGGAAGAGTTAAAAACTCATCCAACGGATTGGTTTATTAGATCCGAAAAAGAGACTCTTTGTAGATTTCATAAAAACTATTCTTTATTTACGATTAATGTTATTTTCCAACCATTGAAGCTAATTCATGAGTATCCGGATCAAAAAAATGCACTAATTCAAAGCTTAAATTCTTTTGATGAAGATGAATCTAAATACTTTGGTGGCGTGAATAAAATAAATTCTGTATTGGAATACCTAAAAGCCTAACTATAGTAAAATACTATATCGGGAGGAGAGCTACCAAAGCCGCAAATTTTTAAATGGATAAAAATAAATATTCTGAATTAGTTAAAAAATCAAAAGCAATTTCAAATAAATGGAGATCATTACCTGCTCCTCAGAGAGGAGAATATATTAGGCTTTTTGGTGAAGAGCTTCGTGCCAAGAAAGAAGCTCTTGCTTCAACTATAACCAAAGAGGCTAGAAAAATAAAAACAGAATCACTTGGAGAAGTACAAGAAGCTATTGATATGTGTGACTTTGCTGTGGGTTTAAGTAGGCAGCTTTATGGTTTAACAATGCCATCAGAGCGTCCTAATCATAGGCTTCAAGAATTATGGCATCCATTAGGAGTGGTTGGCTGTATAACAGCTTTTAACTTTCCAATGGCAGTTTTTGCATGGAATTTTTGTCTAGCAGCAGTTTGCGGTAATTCTATTATATGGAAGCCCAGTCCACACTCAAATGAATGTGCTAGAGGCATCAAAGAGGTTTGGAATAAAGTAAGTGGTGATTTTGCTGATTTAGTGTCAGTTCTTGAAGGTGGAAATGAAGAGGCTGTAGCACTATGTGAGGATAAAAGAATAGATTTAATTTCTGCCACAGGAAGCACACAAATGGGCAAAGAGTTAGCACCAATTGTTTCAGCAAGGCTTGGAAAACTTTTATTAGAATTAGGCGGTAATAATGCTGCAATTGTTTGTCCATCTGCTGATTTAGACTTGACTATAAAAGGAATAGCTTTCTCTGCATGTGGAACGACAGGACAAAGATGTACATCTTTGAGAAGACTTTTTGTACATGAGGATATATATGAGGACTGTACAAAAAGACTTCAAAATTGCTTTGATGAATTGGTAATAGGCTGTCCAACAAAAGAATCATCACAAATAGGACCGCTGATTTCTGAAACAAGTTTTAATTCTATGCAAGATACTATTAATTCTTTGGAGGATAAGGGTATTACTATATTTGGAGGCGATCGTATTGAAATCGAAGATCCAAAGGAGTTTTATGTAAAACCAGCTCTAGTTCTTGTAAATCAAATAGAGGAGGAGATGTTATCAGAAACTTTTGCACCGATACTTTATGTAAAAAGTTATAAAAATATTGAGGAAGCAATTCAAATGCAAAATAATGTTTCTCAAGGCTTAAGCAGCTCAATTTTTACTAATGACATCAGAGAATCAGAGCTTTTTCTTAGCGAAGCAGGTAGTGATTGTGGAATTGCGAATGTAAATATTGGTACAAGTGGGGCTGAAATTGGAGGAGCTTTTGGTGGTGAAAAAGATACCGGTGGAGGTAGAGAGTCAGGATCAGATGCCTGGAAAAATTATATGAGAAGAATGACTGCAACTGTTAACTATGGTGAAGAGTTACCACTTGCACAAGGAGTTGAATTTGATGAAAACTAAAATCGCTATCGTCGGAAGTGGAAATATTGGTTGGGCATTAAAACAGCTACTAAAAGAAGATTATGAAATTAAACAGGGAGACATTACTGATGGTTTTGATGCAACCAATATTTCTCAAGTTAAAGAATTTCTTACAGGAGTAGATGCTGTAATATCTGCAGGACCATTTGCAGTTAATAAAAATATAGCACAGGTAGCTTCTGAAGAAAGTATTAGTTATTTTGATTTGACAGAGGATGTAGAGACGACTGATTTCGTTAAATCACTTAAATCAAATAATATTATTATGCCTCAGTGTGGACTAGCGCCTGGTGCCATAAATATATGTGCAGCGGGAATGATGGAAGATTTTGATACTGTTAATGAAGTGCTTATGAGAGTTGGAGCCTTGCCAAGATTTACTACAAATGAAATGAGTTATTATCTAAGCTGGTCAACAAACGGATTAATCAATGAATATTGTAATGAAGCTGATGCAATTTATGAGGGTAGGCAAGTAAAAGTAATGCCACTTGAGGGCGCAGAAAAAATTGTGATCGATGGAGAAAGCTTTGAAGCTTTTAATACAAGTGGAGGTTGTGCAACTATGTGCGAAACCTATCAAAATAAAGTTCAAAATCTTTCATACAAAACAATCAGATATCCAGGACATCTTAATCATATGAAATTTTTATTTAATGATCTTCATTTAAAAAAGAATAAAGAAGTCCTTGAGAAGTTATTTGATAAGGAGGTACCGAGAACCAAAAACGATGTAATAATCTTTTTTGTTAAAGTCATAGGCCTAATTGATCGCGTTCTTCAAGAAAAAACTTATTTAAGAAAAATATATGGAAATGAAAAGTTCAGCGCAATTCAGCTTACTACAGCCTCTGGTGCATGTAGCGTTCTAAAGATGTATCTAGATGGAAAAATTGACCAGAAGGGGTTTGTTAAGCAAGAATCAATTTCTTGGCAAGACTTTGTTGAAAATAAATTTGGTCAAGTATATGCTTAATAAATATATAAAAAATATGAGATAATAAGATATGAAGAATTTACTCACAACTTTGGTAATTTTAGTCATCTTTTCTGGCTGCGCAATTTTTACTGATGAGTATCAGCAAAATCAAAGAAAAGTCATTGCTTATCTTTTAGAAGATTTGCCATTACCCGATGACGCTCAAATTGTTAAAGCACCCACTGTTTTATTAGGAACTGGTGAGGCAATATCAGGAAGAATCATATTAACGTCTGGCTTTAGTCCAGCTGAAAACCTAATTTTTTATGGAACAGAAACTTTATCAACTGGATGGCGATTAATTTCATCAAAAGTTGGAGAAGAGATAACACTTGTTTATGAAAAATCTGGAAGATATGCAACAATTTATTTAGCACCTAGAGGTACTTTTGCAGGTTTTATAGCTGGAGACTATGGTAGTGATATAGATATATCAGTTGTTCATCCAGACGCAATTGGTATTCAAAATCCTTATGAAGAATTAGATTACGATAATTTACCTGAATCTCCATAAGAAAGTCATTTCATAATGAAAGAATTCGATCTTTTAGATCCTTCTCATATTATTTTTTTTTCAATATGTGTTGGCATAATTGTATTTTTGCCAAGATTATTTGTTGGCAAAAGTGATTCAAGTAAAAACATACTAATATCAGTAATAATTGGTCTTATGCTAATTAATCATGGAATGGATTTTTATAAAGAAGGATATTTAAATGATGATTGGAAGCTGGGACTTCCTCTTCATTTATGCGACTTTTCTTCAGCATCAATAATTTTATATTTGATGACTAAAAAAAGAGAATTTTTTCTGTTTGCCTTTTTTGCAGGATTTTCTGGTGCCGGAATGGCCATACTGACTCCTGACTCTACATATGCATTCCCAGACATACACTACATAAGACATATGATTGGCCATGCAATGATTCTCTTAGGAGTAACCTATGCAATGATTATTGATGGTCATAGACCATATCTTAAGGATGTGCATAAGGTGTTGTTTGTTTTATCAATGCTTTTAATAGTTATTTATGGAATCAATTATTTATTAGGCTCTCCAGCAAATTATTGGTATGTTGCAGAAAAACCACCAGGTTTAAATGTTACTAGTCTAATGCGAGATGAGCCTTACCACATGATTGATATTTACATACTTGCAGTTATTATTTGTTACTTGATATATCTACCGTATTTCATTAAAGATAAGATGAAACAAAAATAAGTTTCTATGCCTAGCATATCAAATAAGCAAATACCTAAAAGTTTTAGAGCAAACAGGCCAAAAATTCTTCAATGGCTAGGAAAGACGATTCTTTCTATTTTTGGATGGAAGGTCAGTGGAAGTATTACAGAAGAGTATGCTGGAAAAAACCTAGTTGTAATTGTTGCTCCTCATACTTCAAATTGGGATGGCATACTTGGAGTTGCGACAGTTGCTGGATTAGATGCAAGAATTACTTTCATAGGAAAACACACAGTTTTTAGATACGGTCTAGGATCTTTTTTAAGATATATGGGAGGCATACCTGTAGATAGATCAAAACCAGGAGGAATAATCCAAGATGCACTAAATCAAATTAAAGACTTAGAAGGAGCTTTAATTGCTATGTCACCAGAGGGAACTAGGTCAAAAGTAAAAGAATGGAAAACTGGTTTCTTAAGGATTGCAAAAGAATTGAATACTAAAATAATTCCAGCTTCGATAGATTTTGCAAAGAAAGAAATATTACTTGGTAATGTTTTTACACCTTCGGGAAATAACCCGCAAGACATAATTGATTTAAAAAAATACTACAGTGTTTTTACACCCAAGCATCCTGAAAAATATTAATTTTTAAAGTTATCAATCATATTGTCCACCATTTCTTCCACTATAAATAAAGGTGGATTACCATGGTCTAATACAGAAGAATGAAAATCTTTGATGTTAAATTCATCTCCTAACTCATCCATTGCTTTTTGTCTTAGTTCTAACATTTTTATCATACCGACTTTATAGCTTAGTGCCTGACCAGGCCAAACAATATATCTTTCTATTTCAACTCTTACTTCAGTATCAGACATCCCAGTATTAGCTTTCATATATTCCATGGCTTCTTCACGAGTCCATCTTTTATAGTGCATACCAGTATCAACGACCAACCTTACTGCTCTAAATATTTCACTTTGAAGAATACCTAATTCATCATATGGATTTTCTGCAAGACCTACTTCTAATGCTAATCTTTCTGCATAAAGAGCCCACCCTTCAGAAAAAGCTGATGTACCATATCCAAATCTTCTGTAAAGTGTAAGCTCTTCGTTCTCAAGAGAGTGTGCTATTTGATGATGGTGACCAGGTGTTGCTTCATGATATGTTAATGTTCTCATGCTGTATTTTGGAGTTTGTTTTATGTCATACAAATTTGCATAAAATACGCCAGGACGACTTCCATCAAGAGCAGGGGCTTGATAATAGCCCCCAGCAGCAGTTTGCTCTGAGTATTCTGGTACTGCTTTTACTATAACTTCAGATTTTGGCATTGTATGAAAATAATCTGTCATAACTTTTATTGCCTCATGCATCATTTCTGTATAGTCATTTACTACAATTTCTTTTCTATCTGGGGTGTCCTCATACAAAAATTTTGGATCTTCATTAAGTTCATTCATGAGTTCGCCAACAGTTTTGTTTTTGTCATATCCGAGTTCTGTAAGAATTTCTCTCATTCTTGAAGATATTCTATTTACTTCCTGAAGACCCATTTGATGAATTTCTTCTGGAGAATAGTCAGTTGTTGTGTAAGACCTTATTCTAAGTTTGTAATATTCATCGCCATTTGGTTGCGACCAAATACCATGATTTTTATTTGCATATTGTTTAGTTTGCATCATGAAATCTCTAAGGATTTTAAAACCAGGTGTTACGCTTTCGTCTATGGCATTTTTAATTTGAAGTTCAAATCGCTTTTCTTTATCTTGGCCTAAATTTAGTTCTTTAACCTTTTTTAAGAACTGAGTGTAAAGCGGATGCTCATTGTAATCATAGCTAATAAATTCACTTAACTGATTTATGACATGATCATAAACAAATTCAGGAGGGAAAATACCAGCATCAGCTTGATCTTCAAGATCAGCAAGAACTCCCTCATAAACTTTCTTTATTAAATTTGCTCTTTTAATAAAATCTTCAGCTTCAGATTCGTTTCTAATTGGATGCATGTCGCTTAAAAATTCTATTGTATTTAAATGAATTCCACCTATTTGATTGAGTGGATAGTCATGATATGGAAATTCTTTTACCTGTTTCAGATTATTTTCAGCGTCAAATATTGCAATTTTTTTTGTATTTTTTTGCACTTCTGAAAGACTAGAATCTTTATACTTATACAAAGTTTTAATTACTTGCTCATATTGTTTAATACTATTCTCCCGATCGTCTTTTTTTGGAATCGAGAGATTAGAATTATGTCTTGTAAGCCAATTAAACCTATCAAAAACGCCTATGTATGTCATGGCTTCAGGAGAATCAACAAGACCAATCACTAATTCTTTGCCAAGAAAGTGATCAATAGAATAAGGCTTCATAAAAAATAAGTTGAAAAGATATATACCTATCAGACCTAAAGCCAAAAGAACAAGATTTTTTGTGTACTTAAGAATTTTTTTAATCATGTTAAAATTTCATTTTATTTATAAATTGTATTATGTCAGAAAAAATAGCAACTATTAAAAAAGAAGAAGATATATCAATAATTTCATTGGACGATGGAAAGGCAAATGTATTTTCGCCTGAAATGTCAAAACAATTGAATGCATGCTTAGATCAAGTTGATACAGAATCTGGATGTCTAATCATCACTGGCAGAGAGGGAATGTTTTCTGCTGGATTGGATCTCAAGATTATACAAAGCGGTGATATTGATCGTATTGTGGAAATGTCTTCAAGTGCCTTTAAACTTCTTGCAAGAATATTTTCTTTTCCAAGACCAGTAATTGCTGCATGCTCTGGGCATGGAATTGCGCTTGGAACATTTTTAATTTGTTGCTGCGATTTCAGAATAGGTATTAAAGGAGACTATATGCTTGGGGCCAATGAGATGCGAACCAACATGGTAATTCCTACACCAATTTTGGAATTAATTAAGTTTAGGGTAAGTGACTCTCATAAATACAGAGCAGTCCTCGGTGCAGAAATGTACAACTTTTCTCAGGCCCAAGAAGCAGGTTTAATTGATGATGTTGTTGAGATTGATAATTTAATGACTGTTGCGAAAGATAAGGCAAAAGATTTAGCAACGATGGGTCATCCAAGCTACACAATGACAAAGGAGTTGTTTATTGCAGAACCAATGGCGAAAATCAATGAGGCATTAAAAGAACAAGAGAAAAATGCTTAAAGACAGTAGTTTGTGAAAAATTTTGGAGCATACTCAATACAAAAATTTTATAGCTATAGTTTTTTTGATTCACAGTCACTTAAAACAATATATACATTAAACCAAACAAATACTCCTGAAGTAGGTTTTCTGGATTCCATGGACTATTTGAAAGAACTACTAGAAGAAAGCTATATAAACTTTTGCGCTAAGAAAGATAATGAAATTATTGGCCTTATGGTTTGTTTTAGAGAAGGTAGCAATTATTCCTCTAGAAATTATAAATTTTTTTCTGATAACGAAAATCATTTTATATATATCGACAGAGTTGTCATTAAAGAAGAATACAGAAGAAAGGGCATCGCCAATCATCTTTATAGTTTAATTGAGAAAATAGCAACTGAACTAGGATCTCCTCTTTGTTGTGAGGTAAATACTTTTCCTGAAAACAAACCATCAACAGAATTCCATAAAAAATTTGGTTTTGTAGATATTGGAAAAAATGATTTTGAGGAGAATTCAGTAGTTTATTATAAAAAGTCTGCAATACTGTAAGTTATGTTAATGGAAACTTCATTACTATTTAAAACACTTGTTATTCTGTCAGCCCAAATCGGTATCTTATTACTCTCATGCTTTTATTGTATTTATAGAGCCAGATTAGCCTACGAAAGAAATATAACTTTTCTTGGAATTAATTTTAGAGGCTCGGTAAATTTAAAAGGAAAACTTAATTTAATACCTTTTTATAAAGTTCAAGAGGAATTCCCAAAAAAATTAATAAAAGTAATATCAAAAAATCATACCGATCATCAGGAAGCTAACAATCAAGAAGAGGTTATAAAGTTACTGAAAGGTGGATATAAGCATCAAACTAAAGGAAATGCGCTACTAGCCTCAATAATAATTTTTAATTCAATTGTGATGTTTGGAACTTTAGCAGTTGTAAGCGCTTTTGATCTGGGAGTAACTGTAGGGATAATTTTTTTTACTTTAACTAGTTTAAGTATGGGCCCAATATTTGCTTTTATAATGCTCGAAATGGATGAAAATGATGGATTTAAAGCCTTAAAAATTGTTTTTTTGGTGACTCTTTTAACTGGATTTATCGGTTATGGAGATTTTTATTCATTTTCTGAAAATACAATTTTTGGAATCGTTCTTTTTTTATCTTTACTTGGATTGATAATTTTCAATTTAGCTCGCTTTTTTTTTGAAATAAGTAGATCCGCAGTTAGGGTATCTGCAATTTGTGGTTCAGCACTCTTTTCGATGTTTTTACTCTATGATTTTAATTATATAAAAAAACAAGAGGGAGCTTTCGGTTCTAATGATTGGGGAACTGCTATCGAAATGGCCTTTATTCTATATTTGGATATAATCAATTTACTTCTTGAAATATTAGAGGCTTTGGACTAGTAAGGTATTTAAAACCTTCAGGATTTTTTTGTCTTCTTTATCTGCAGGAATTTGACTAGAAATAATAGTTACCAAAAGCCCTACATAAATATTCATAGCCTAATCAAATAATTTAATTTAGGGGAGCAGTGCTCCCCATATTTAATTCTTATCTAGTAATTGACCAGCCTTGTTGTTCAAGAACAAATCTATCCTCAGATAGATCACCAACCCAAGAAACTTTGCCCTCATCATTAAATACAAATCTTGTGGTTGTAAAAGCATTAGCTTTGTAGCCAGTAGAATCTTCAATAAACTCAGCCCAATGAAGGACATAGACCACTCCTTCATCTGTAACTGCAGTTTCTATGACATTAAACTCCTCTGGACCCCATGTCTCTGCATCACCTGATTCAAAATTATCTAGAACTTGATCTTTAGAATATCTAACTTGAACTGGTCCGCGTGCAAATGATATGGGCATTTCCATTCCATTCCTAAGTATGACAGCATTGACATTCTCTCCAGGCATACCCCTAAAACCAAGTTGATTTCTGTTGTCATTAGTTAGTCTAACGCCATTTACTTCAACAAAGGCATCTCCTTCTTTTAGAACAGAATCAGCAGGACTGTCTGGTACAACATAATCTACCACCATTCCCTCACCTTCTGGATTCCAAATAAAACCAAATCCTACATAACGATCGCCAACTGATACACCATCTTCGGCCATATTATTTGTGACCATTTCAATAGCTTCAGATTTTCCAGTATAACCAGCTGTAACCCACGAAGTTGCAAGATTCATACTTGTTTTATTACTTTCCGTCTCAGTATTCATGTCGCTTCCACCACATGAATAAATAAAAAATATAGCCAGAGGTAAAAAATAATTTTTAAATCTTTTCATTAATTTCTCCTTAATTTGTATCTATATTAATATATCAATTTTATTTACCCAATAAAAATCAATTTATATATAAATATAATTACTAATTATTTATAATCTTTTCATGAAAAAATTTACTATATTGCTGATTAGCTTTATGTCTTACTATGGTTTCTCTGATTTGAGAACCAATTTAGATATTGATATAGACGACTTAATGAATAAAGTTATTGATTGGCGCCACGATATTCATCAATATCCAGAGTTAGGAAACAGAGAATTTAGAACTGCAAAGAAAGTTGAAGACCACTTACGCTCTCTTGGAATGAAAGTAGAGACTAAAATCGCTTATACGGGGGTAGTTGGTATTCTCGAAGGTGACTTGCCGGGACCAACCATAGCCCTTAGAGCAGACATGGATGCTTTGCCTGTTGAAGAAAAAACAGGACTACCTTTTGCTTCAAAAGTCAGAACTACATATTTAGGTAATGATGTTGGTGTTATGCATGCTTGTGGCCACGATGCGCATGTTGCTATCTTAATGGGTGTTGCAGAATTTCTTGCTAAAAACAAAGCTCATCTTAAAGGCAAAATCATGTTTATATTTCAGCCGGCAGAAGAGGGACCGCCTGAAGGAGAAGGTGGAGGTGCTGAAATGATGTTAGCTGAAGGAATTTTTGATAGACACAATCCAGAAGTTATCTTTGGATTGCATGTTACAAATATCCCAAACGGGGTTCTATCAGTAACTTCAGGTCCAGCTATGGCAGCAGCATCAGCATATAGAATTAAAATCAAGGGTGAGCAAACGCATGGTTCAACTCCATGGTCAGGAATTGATCCCATTATGGCAACCGCTGAGCTCATTGAAGCCCTTAATACTATTGTAAGCAGAAGAATTAACATTATTAATAATCCAGCAGTAATTTCTGTGGGGTTAGTCAAAGCAGGAACACGTAACAATATTATTCCAGAAGACTCAATGATCATGGGCACTATTAGGACTTTTGATCCTGAATTGAGAAAAGAAATTTATGATGAAATAGAGCAGATTGCAGAAGGTGTGGCTCTTGGCACAGGCACTGAAATATCTGTTGAATTTGACGTGGGTGGTTTTTATCCAGTCACGTTTAATGAGCCAGAACTAGTAAATGCAATGATACCTTCTCTAATGGATGCTTCTCCAGGAAGATTTTATAAATCAAATACTCCTGTCACCGGCGCAGAAGACTTCTCATATTTTTCCCAAGAAATTCCAGGCATGTATTTTTGGCTTGGAGTAAATAAACCAGGCATGGGATTAGATTCAGCAAATTTTGGCGAAAGGACTGAAGTTGCAGGCAACCATTCACCTTATTTTTATGTAGATGATACTGCCTTAGATAAGGGCGTTAGAGCGTTTGTTTACCTAGTTGATGATTATCCAAATAAATATAAATAAACATAAAGGAGATTAAAGTGCCGATACCGAAACATATTAAAGATAATATTTTAATGCCAGTAATTGGAGCTCCACTTTTTTTGGTTTCGGGTCCAGATTTGGTAATAGCTCAATGCAAAGCAGGAATTATAGGCTCATTTCCAGCTTTAAATGCAAGACCTCAACATGTCCTTGAGGAGTGGATTATTAGGATTAAGTCAGAATTGGCTCAATACCAAGAGGAGAATCCTGATGCAAAAGTTGCTCCTTTTGCAGTTAATCAAATTTGTCACGGATCAAATGATAGATTAATGCAAGACATGGAAACCTGTGTGAAACATGAAGCTCCAATAATCATTACATCTCTTCGACCTCCTGCTGAAGTTGTGGAAGCAGCTCACAGTTATGGTGGTTTAGTATTTCATGATGTTATAAGCGTTCGACATGCAAAAAAGGCTGCTGAGCAAGGGGTTGACGGTTTAATTTTGGTCTGTGCTGGTGCTGGTGGCCATGCTGGATCTTTATCACCATTTGCATTATTGAGAGAAGTAAAAGAATGGTTTGATGGCACTGTAATATTATCTGGCTCCATTGGTGATGGTCATGCCGTCGCATCCGCAATAGCTCTGGGAGCTGACTTTGCATATTTAGGTACTAGATTTATAGCCACTCAAGAAGCAAATGCTGATTCTGAATATAAGAAAATGTTAGAAGAAAGTGTTGCTGCAGATATAGTTTATTCATCATTATTCACGGGAGTCCTTGGTAATTATTTAAAACCCTCTATAAAGAATGCAGGCTTAGACCCAGATAATCTTCCTGATGCTGATAAATCTGCTATGAACTTTGGTTCTGGAGGAAATACTGACTCAAAAGCATGGAAAGATATATGGGGCTCAGGACAAGGAATTGGAGGAATAAAGGATTCACCATCTGTTGCAGAATTGGTTGGAAGAATAAAATCTGAATATGAACAAGCTTTTGCTGATTTTAAATCTAAAATAGAGAGTTAAAAAACTTTATGATTGAAGCAATTATATTAATACCAATTATGTGGATAGTTATGTCTGCTTTATATATGTTTCTTTTAAAAAACATTGAAGGTACTAAAGGTATTACATCTGAGTATAAAACCAAAGATGGGACCACAAGAACTGCAAAAAAAGACAGACAAGACTTTATAGTATGACAAAAGCCATCGGCTTTATTGGTTTAGGTGTTATGGGTTTCCCCATGGCAGGTCATCTTTCAGAACACAATCAAATTGCGGTATTTAACAGAACTAAAACCAAATCTGAAATTTGGTCAACTAAATACAAAGGTAAAATTTGTAGCTCACCGCATGAACTGGCAAAAATATCTGATGTCATCATTTTGTGTGTTAGTGATGATAATGATGTAAGAGATATACTTACAGGCCACCAAGGATTGCTTAACAATCTAAAGCCTGGATCTATAATTATTGATCACACTACGACTTCAGCAAAATTAGCCAAAGAAATGTATGAGTTATTAAACGCAAACAATGTTTCTTATATTGATGCGCCAGTGTCTGGTGGTGAACTGGGAGCCCAGTCAGGCAAGCTATCAATAATGGTCGGAGGCAATAAAGATGCTTACAATCAAATTAAAAGTATTTTAGAACCTTACACAAAGCTTATTAAATATATGGGCTTAAGTGGCTCTGGTCAGTATACAAAAATGGTTAATCAAATATGCATAGCTGGGCTGATACAAGCATTGGCAGAGGGTATAAATTTTTCTGAAAAAGTGGGATTGGATACTAAAAGTGTCTTAGAAGTTGTATCTAGTGGTGCAGCTCAATCATGGCAAATGGAAAACAGATGGCTATCGATGTTAGATGACAGTTATGATCATGGCTTTGCTGTTGATTTAATGAGAAAAGATTTAGAAATAGTTTTAGATGAAGCCAATATAAACAACATTAATGTTGAAATAACAAAAATTATTAATGAATTTTATAAAGATATACAAAAAGCAGGAGGTGGAAGATGGGACACTTCAAGCTTGCTAAAAAGAATAGAAAATTAAACTAACAATAACTTTGATGAATATACAAATACTCCATATCCAATAACGATCATCGCAGAGGCCGTTTCAAGTGAATCAATTTCAGGTGAGTTTAGATTAACCATAGAATAGTAACCCTCAGGATTTAAGATTAACCAAAAGACTCCAGCTATATGTGTAAACATGATCAAGGTTACTATCCAGTTAAATGGTTGAGCAGTAAAAACAATCATTGAGCCTAGGATAATGAATATTAACTCTATTGTTAGCACGACATTTATATTTTTTCTTTTCAATAGATATCTTAATAAACTATAGCCTTTGATATAGGTATAAAAAAGCATAAAACCATATACGAAGTAAAGTGATGACAAGATATAAATCATAGTTAAATTTTATATTACATCCGTCTTTGCAGATAATTTATTTTGAGGCTATATTATTAGAGATGTTATCTAAGTCTAAATTTATTCTTGGTCAGCAATGTGCTAAATCATTTTGGCTAGATCTTAATGATGAACCACCGACCAATGAAGCTGATGATGCAGCCAAAGATAGACTCAGAGCTGGTGATGAAGTAGGAGAAATCGCAAAAGAAATATTTCCTGGAGGCAAAGCAGTTCCATACTTAAAAGGCGAGTATAAGGAAATGTTCGATATTACTAAAAATTTAATTAAAGAGGGCGTGACTACTATATACGAAGCTTCATTTATTTATGATGATATTTTTGTTCGTGTGGACCTTATGAACAAAACAGAAAAGGGTTGGGATATATATGAGGTTAAATCTTCAACAAAAATCAAACCATATCATAAGTATGATGCCAGCATTCAATGGCATGTTTTAGAAAATCTTAAGCTCTTTAGCCTAAATGGTGTTTCTATTGTAACTTTAAATAATAAGTATGAAAAAGAAGAAAATATCATCCCACTAAAATATTTCAGAATTGACCCAATCACCCATGAAGCAAATGAAAAAAAGAATGAAGTAAAAGATAAAATCTTAGAATTAAAAAATATTGCAAAATTTGACAAAGAACCTTTAGTAGACATTGGACCACATTGCAAAAAACCACATAGTTGCGTCTATTTAGATAAATGTTGGCCAAAAAATATGAATGACATTGATTCGATATTTAGACTTTACAGATTGCCTTTAAAAAAGAAACTTAATTTTTACAATAAAGGGGTGGATAAATTTGAAAACATAAAAGATGTTTCATCTCTAACAGAAACACAGCAAAATCAATTTAAAGCTTACCAAACACAATCTCCAGTAATAGATAAAAAGAAGCTAAATGATTTTGTTTCAAAGGTTGAATATCCAATAACTTATTTTGATTTTGAAACTTTTACAGATGCTGTGCCGGTATTTGAGAAGCAAAGACCTCACATGCAAATGCCTTTTCAGTATTCTATGCACATTCAATCCTCAAAAGATGAGGTATTAGATTTGAATGACCCACATCCTGAATTTATAGCTAATCACTTAGAAGATCCAAGACAACAAATAGCCGAAAGTTTAATTAAAAACTTCCCTAAAAGCGGGACAATCATGGCCTATAACGAGTCTTTTGAAAAAGGCTGCATTGAAACATTATCTGAATTTTGCCCTGATCTTAAGAATGAACTTTTAGATCTTAATGATCGATTTCTTGATTTAATTATTCCTTTTCGTGGAGGTGCTTATTATGATTCAAATTTTTATGGAAGCTTTTCAATAAAAAAAGTACTGCCAGCACTATGTCCTAATGATAAAAATTTAGACTATAAATCATTAGAAATTAGTAATGGCGGACAAGCATCAAGCTCATATAAAAAATTAAGAGGTCAAACAGATAAAGAAATAGCACACACCAGAGAGGAGCTATTTAAATATTGTCGTCTTGATACATTTGCCATGTATGAAATTTATATGAAACTACTGTCACTGTAGTTAAAAAGAATATATAAAACTTGAACTAAATGACTGATCTGATTTTTCAGCTAAGTCTGGAGGATCATTATCAAAAGACTCAGAGAACTTAAATTTTATTAAAAAATTTTCTGAAACAGGAATGTTATAAGACAACGAAATAGAATATTTATAGTCGTCACTAAAATCTTTAAGGGATGGCTGAAAAAACATAGATCCAGAAATAAATGAATCATTCTCAAAACTTATATTTCTATTTATGTATAAGCTAGCTCTGTCAGTTGATTTTTCATCTCCCAATAAGCTTTCTTCATTTTCATGCAAGAAACTTAAACTTAATATAATATTTTTTAATTCAGAAAACCTTACACCCAATCCAAATAGATCTCTTCGCTTATATCTTTGAAAGGGATTTTCACTACTTTGAAGATATGCCTCAAAATCATACTTCTTATCAGATTGCCATAAAAGTCTAGTATGAAAAAAAGTTGCTTCATCTTCAACCAAGTCATCTTTTGTTCTCTCAGATCTTTCAAATACAAGCAATTTTTCTATGGACGATGAGTTATTAACTAAAGCAATGCCAATATCGAAATCATCTCTATCTTCGTTACCTCTAGAACTGGCAAGCGAAAATTCTAAATTTTTAAATTTTCCAATTTCACCTGATTGCCTGACGGTTTCAATATCTACAATAGGTGACGCATTTAAAAATGTTGTTACAAAAAAGAACAATATAAATATTTTTTTATTAGACTTAGTCATTTCGTTCATTGTCTATTCTTTGGGCTGCAACAACATCAACGAGCAAGGCAACAAATAAATTTAGGATCACAATCCCACAAATAAATATATAACTTATAAAATATAACCAACTCATTGGTAAGGCTTCAGAAATAGGAGCAAGAACATTTTCCCAGCTAGACATTGTTCCAACTTGAACAAGCGTTATCATTGACTCTCCAAGTGTTTTAAATTGAGCTCCTGGTATTTCTGCAAAGTAAGTAGTACCCACAACTGCATAAATATAAGTAATAATAAAAATCAATAAAAGTATATAAACACTTTTCCTGAGTGATATTGCTAAATTCTCTACGATGTTTTTTAGTTCTGGAATGAATGAAATAATTCTTAATAATCTAAACAATCTAAGTAGTCTTAAGACCAGAACAGATTCAGTTGCATTTGCAGGTATTAGAGAGCCTATAACAATTACTAGGTCAAAAACATTCCAACCATCCGAAAAGAAGTCTTTTAATTTTTTTTCTGCTAAAAATCTAATTATTATTTCAATTAAAAAAATTATGGTTATTACATAATCTGTAACTAAAAGTAATTCATAAATATTGTCATTTATGGAATAAGTCTTTACACCAATAGTGAGTGAAGAAATTAAAATTACAAATGTTACAAAATATTGAAAGCTTCTGTTGTTTTTTATGTTCTCACAATATTGGGCTATCTTTTCCATACCAATTACAACCTAAATTTTAGAAACTACCTTTTGCTATATGTCTTTGATCAACTTCATAAATTTTTAAATCAGCTATATGTTTTTGATCTTCCCAATAAATTGTCATATCAGCTATATGTTTTTGATCTGTATAAAACCATAAACAATCTCCTTTTGCTCGATGTTTTTGATCTTCTACAAATATCAACATATCAGCTCTATGTTTTTGATCTTCTCGATAAATTTTTAAATCAGCTCTATGTTTTTGATTTGTGACATAAATTATTGCCATGGTACATCCCCTTAATTATAGTTTTATTATATACATAAAATAAACTAAACTTTAATCAGAAAATATTGATTTAGTTAAATGTTCAAAATACTATCAAATTTAACAGACAAACTATTAGGATGCATTATGTGGCCCTTGGCTGCTGCAGTAATATATTACTATCCTGATATCTTTTCTTTATTCACGACAACTGTCAGTTCTTTCATTCTAAATGCAAGCCCCATTTATCTTGTAGGAGCTATTTTTTTCTTATTTTTTCGCTTTAATTTTTTACCTTTTATTAAATTCCCAAAATTTTGGAATTTTAATAAAGGTAAATATACTTTTGCCTCAAGATTAGATACATGGGAGCATGAGTTCAACCATTGGTTTTTCGCAATATTAACTTTCAAACTTGGATCAAGTTTTAAGACTTTTCCTAAGCCGACTGAATTAGGTCATGCTGGTTATATGTGGTCGCGCGGAACTAATTGGCTAATAATAATAGGTCCATATTTCTTTCCAACATTTACTTTTTTATTACTTCCATTAATTTTTATACCTTACGAGCCTTTATATCCCTTTTTACAGTTTTTGTTGGGTTGGTCTATTTCATTTCATATGATTCAAAACGTGATTGATGTAATACAAAATTGGAAGCCTGGGGTAGAAGGCTCATTCACTGACTTAACAACTTTGACAGTCAGTCAACCAAATCAAACAACATTTTCAATTTATCGTTCATGGATATTTGCCATTATAATGATTCCAGCTTTAAATTTTGCTGTATTTACTTACATTTTGATGGTCTTACAACGAAATTTCTAATGTAGAATATTATTTAATATATGCGATTAATAAAAAAGTTAAGGTATTTCATTGACAAGAGTCTTGCGAGAAGTTTCTTATATGTATGTTATTTATTGGCGTTTTTAGTTTTTATTACAGTAGCCTCCATCACCGCAATAGATATTTATTTTGGAGAAGGTGAATGGACCAGTTTTTGGTTCATTTTTTCTAATTATTTTTTCGAATCATTAATTGGTGAGGGAACAAAAGATAATTCATTATTTGTAAATGTATTATTAAATTTACTTGTTACACTTACTGGTCTATTTGTATCATCAATTGTTATTGGAATAATAGTAACTGCTATTACTGATAGAATCGAAAGTATTCGTCAGGGTACTGGCTATATTGAAGAAAGCAATCATCAGTTGATTCTTGGATGGTCTTCTGGTATCACGCTGGTATTCAGAGAATTCCTGCAAGCAAATGAAAATCAAAAAAATACAAATATAGTGTTCATGGATAACATTAATCCAGTTGAAGCAAACCAAAGAATAATTTCACAATTTCCTGACAAAAAAGATTATCAAAGGATAATTCCTAAACAAGGAAGAATTTCAGATAGAAAACACTTAGAAATTGTAAACGTTGATCTAGCTAGATCTATCTTTATAAACCACGAAGATGATATGGAATCCATCAAGGCTATTGCAGCAATTGTAAATAATCCAAACAGAAAAAAAGATAAATATAATATTGTTACCAAAATGAATACCAAAGAAAATTATGAGCTTGCAAAGATTATAGGCGGTGACGAAACTAAAGTTTTATTTTTTGGTGATATGTTAGCAAGAGTTGGCGCCCAAAGCTGTCTTCAGTCAGGTCTAGCCCAAGTTTACTTAGAATTGGTTAACTTTGATGGCGATGAAATCTATTTTCAAAAAGAATCAACACTTGTGGGAAAAAACTATGGCGACGCAGTTTTGTCTTATGATACTTCTTGTGTCATAGGTATTGAAAGAGATGGTGATGTAATAGTAAACCCCAAAGCTAATGAAGAGATTATGGGTAATGACTCTATTATTGCTATCTCAATGGATGATGATACTGTTATTAAGGATGGAAAAGATATAACTCCAGCTAAAAATAAGATCGCAAAAAAACTAAACAATAACAAAAAAATAGAAAATATCTTTATTTTTGGACACAGTGAAGGCGATTTATCAAAGCTTAAGGTTATATGTAAACATTTAATTAAGTATATTAGTGATGGTTCAAGTATTTGTTTAGTAAACGAAAATAAGGATTCATTAAGTCTCATTGAGGAAATAAGTTCTGATAGAAACATAAAAGTTTCTTTTATTCAAGGAAATTTTAGATCAAGAGAGTTCCTTGAAAATATACAAATGAAATCTGGCGATAAAGTTTTAATATTGAGTCCATTTAATGGTATTAATGATATTGACTCATGCGACGCTCAAACGCTCTTTACTCTTATCAATTTGAGAGATATTGAAAAGCGTGAGAATAAGAATTTTGTTTTAACAACCGAGTTAATTAATTCTAACAATGCAGAGATTTTTGCATCTAATATGGATGATGATTATTTATACAGTGAAGATATTGTTCAATCCATGTTAGTTCAAATTTCTGAAAATCCAATCTTGGATAAATTTTTTAATGATTTGGCATCACCTGAGGGATCTGAAATTTATTTCAAGCCTATTAGCGATTACGTTGATATCTCAGAACCAATCGATTTCTATACTATTTGTAAATCTGCATTAAACAAAGGCCAAACAGTTATAGGCTACCAGCTTGCGGACAATGAACATTTAAAAGAATTAGATTCTGGCATTGTAATTAACCCAGTAAAATCTGAAAAAAGATTTTTCAATACTGAGGATATGTTAATTGTTTTTGCTGACGATTAGGCTTAAATAGCAACTATTACATTCCAAACATTTTTGTTACTTTCTGAATTTGAAGATGCTCAATTTTTTTTGAAAGTTATAAATCTCCTTCTTTTCTGACTTCACTTCTTCCAATTTCAAATTGCTCGCCATATCTTGCTTCAAGCTTTTTTTGATTTTCGCTAATAACCTCAAAAGGATCCAGATCAAGCGCAGCACAAGCTGTTACCCAATACCACATAATATCTCCAAGCTCTCTTTTCATATGAAAAATATTATCATCTGATGGGGGCTTACCTTGAAGAAACATTTTTTTAACTATTTCAACAAATTCACCTGTTTCACTTCCCAAACCAAGTGCTGCTGTGAGCAACCTAGGTGTTTTTATAGAAGAGCTATCTTCAATCTTATTAAAGCTTTCTGATAGAGCCTCAAGATCTAGACTAGGATCACTAGTAACTTTTGTTACAAAATCTGTATAAGTATCAAAAAATTTTTTTACTTCTTTACTCATATTTTTCTCCCATTTTAATATTAGTTGTCTACTTTTAAAGATCTTTGACTATCAGCAATATTATATAAATGATCTTGAGCTTCTGGTTTAAGCTGAGCAACTCCCATAGTTAAAACATCTATTACAGCAGTATAAGCAATTCTTGATGTTACAGGTTTAGAAATTCTATTATAAGATCCAACATTTATAGTTAAGGGAAAATCACATATATTGGCCAGTGGAGTATCACCAGGCATTATTCCTATAACCTTAGCCCCATTTTTTCTTACAATTTTAATGCTTTCGATTAAAGCAGCAGTTGTACCAGACTGAGATATCGCTACCACTACATCATCATTGCCAAGCGAATTCGCTGACATGAACTGCAAATGGGGATCAGATATATATGATGATGATATCTTCAATCTAAAAAACTTATGCTGACCATCCATTGCTACAGGCGCCGATCCACCGAATGCATAAAACTCAACTCTCTGAGCATTGACTAAAGTTTCAATGGCATTCTCAAGTATATTTTGATCTATTTGTGAACGAACATTTAAAATTTCACTTATCGTGGTATCAAAAACTTTTTCACATAATTCATGAATGGAATCATCTTCTTTTATTTCGTACATTACGAAATAATCATCCGCAGCAAGTTGTTGCGATAGATTGATTTTTAATTCTTGAAATCCAGAGAATCCAATTGCTTTACAAAATCTTATTAGCGTCGGCTCGCTTATTCCCATTGCTTCTGAGGCCTCAGCTGTTTTCATGGTAATAATTGATTTTGGATCTTTTAAAATGAACTCTCCAACAACTTTTTCTGATTTTCTTAAATCAGGCAACGAATTTTTAATTTGTCTCAATAATTTTGTCGACATAAGGTTAGAATATCTAACTTAAACACAAAAATGAATCCCTAAATGGATGTATCTCACATTTTAGATAATTTAAATGATGATCAGAGAAATGCTGTTACCTCTGAAAAGCAACATTTACTAGTTTTAGCTGGCGCCGGTTCAGGCAAAACACGTGTGCTTGTCCATAAGATTGCATGGGAAGTTGAGGCGCTTGGCAGAAATCCATCTTCAATAATGGCAGTTACTTTTACTAATAAAGCAGCCAACGAAATGCGTTCAAGAATTGAGGAGCTTCTTCAATCACCAATGTTAGATTCGTGGGTAGGAACTTTTCATGGCTTATCACATAAACTTTTAAAAAGATTTCATAAGGAAGCCGGTCTATCAAGCGGATTTACTATCTTGGATTCAGATGATCAACTAAGAATTATTAAAAGAATTTCAAAAGACCTTAGTTTAGATGAGGCAAATTGGCCAGCAAGACAAAGCCAATGGCAAATTAATACATGGAAGGATGATGGATATAGAAGTAAAGATGTCGACGAAAAGGGAGATTTTTATACTGAAACTGTTAATAAAATATATAAAGAGTATGAGGAACTATGTATCAGAGACGATTTAGTAGATTTTGGAGAATTATTGTTAAAGTCTTATGAAGTGCTTTTAAATTCTCCTTCAGTAAAAGGTTTTTTTCAAACTAGGTTTAAATCTATTCTAATCGATGAATTTCAAGATACTAATACAATTCAATATAAATGGTTAAGAGAAATTGCTTCAAAAAAAGCAAATGTAACCGCAGTTGGAGATGATGATCAATCGATCTATGGCTGGAGAGGCGCAAAAGTAGAACATGTAAATTCATTTACTGATGATTATAAAAATACTGAAATAGTGAGACTAGAGCAAAATTATAGATCAACAAATGTAATTTTAAATGCGGCTAATGCCCTAATTGATAACAATAAAGATAGACTTGGGAAGAATTTATGGACAGAAAAGCTTGAGGGTGAACAAATTATTTTATATCAAGCCTATAACGAACAAGATGAAGCTAGGTTTGTTGCAGATGTTTTAAAAGATTGGATGAGTAAAGGAGGAGCATATGAAGAAACCGCAGTGCTATATAGATCTAACGCTCAATCTAGGGCCCTAGAGGAAGCCCTTTTAAGAGTTAGCATTCCTTATAGAATATATGGTGGATTAAGGTTCTATGAGAGATTAGAAATTAAAAATGCAATCGCTTATCTTAAAATTATCTTTAACAACAAAGATAATCCATCTTTTGAGAGATCAATTTCAAATCCCACGAGAGGAGTTGGGGAAAAAACGCTTGGAAAGATTAGACAGGCTGCAAAGAAATTTAATATTTCTTATATTAAAGCATCTGCCAAACTGATTGATGAGGGATCAATTGGTGGTAGAGGTGGAGCTGGTCTAAAAGACTATCTTGAGTTCATCATTGGTTGCAAACAATTTATTGAAGAAAATACTTTATCTGAGCTAATGGAATTAATAATAAAAGAATCCGGCTTGTATGCTTATCATGCAAAAGAGGCAGGAGAAAAGGGTAAAACGAGAACAGAAAATTTAGAGGAACTTATTACTGCAACTAAGAACTTTGAACAAAGTATCAAAGATGAAAAAACAAATGTAGAAATTGCAGAGAGCTATCTTGATGTGATCTCTCTCGATTCTGGTGACAGACAAGCATCAGAACATGACGATGCAGCACAACTTATGACCATGCACTCAGCAAAAGGGTTAGAGTTTAAATTAGTTTTGTTAACTGGATTAGAAGAAAGTCTTTTTCCTCATGGCAGATCTATGGAGTCCGCCTCGCAATTAGAAGAAGAAAGAAGACTGTGTTATGTAGCTATAACTAGAGCAATGGAAAAACTATATATCACGCATGCAGAATCAAGACGACTTCACGGAACAGATACTTTTAACCCTCCATCTAGATTTCTTCGTGAGATCCCTAAAGATCTTATTGATGAAATAAGACCTAGAGCCCAAACTAATATTCCTTATAATAGAAAAGGCTTCAATGAAACAAAAATGGAGTTTGAGGAGGAGATAGGTATTGCGCTAGGCCAAAAAGTTAAACATAAAAAGTTTGGCGAAGGCATTGTTCTCAATTACGAAGGCTCAGGCGATTCTGCAAGAGTTCAAGTTAATTTTGATGAATCGGGAACAAAGTGGTTGGTAATGGCATATGCAAATCTTGAAAAATTACAATGAAGAAATTTTTAATACTTTTTATCATTTTGGGCATTACCAGTTGCACAAACGAAACCTTAGATTCAGAAACTGTTTCCATAGATAAAGATAAAACCTATAACTGGAGACTAGTTACTTCCTGGCCAAAAAATTATCCTGGCCTTGGAATGGCGCCTGAAAGAATTGCTGATTTAGTTGAAGAGATGAGTGATGGTCAAATGACTATTACAGTTTACGGAGCTGAGGAACAGGTTCCAGCGTTTGGAGTATTTGATGCAGTATCCAGCGGCTCTCATCAAATGGGTCACAGTGGAGGTTACTTTTGGAAGGGAAAAGTTCCTGCTGCTCAATTTTTCACTAGTGTACCTTTTGGTCTTACAGCAGATGAAATTAACTCCTGGGTTAATAGGGGTGGAGGACTAGAATTATGGAGAGAGATCTACGAACCGTTTAACATTTATCCTATTCCAGCTGGAAATACAGGCACCCAAATGTTTGGCTGGTTTAATAAAGAAATTAATTCCTTAGAAGATGTAAAAGGACTCAAAATGAGAATTCCTGGTATTGGCGGAGAAGTTTTGAAAGAAGCAGGCGGTATTCCAGTAACATTACCTGGCGGAGAGTTATTTACAGCTCTTCAAACAGGAGTTATTGATGCTACTGAATGGGTTGGTCCTTACAATGATTTAACATTTGGATTTCATCAGGCAGCAAAATATTATTATTATCCCGGCTGGCATGAGCCAGGCCCCATGCTTGAATTAATCATTAATTTAGATGAATGGAATTCGTTACCAAAACATCTTCAAGTCATTATTGAGACAGCAACCAAAGCAGTTAATCAAGATATGCTTGATGAATATCTAGCTAAAAATAATCAAGCACTGACCGAATTAGTTGAAGTGCATGGAGTTGAGCTTAGAAGGTTGCCAGATGATGTTATTGAAGAGTTTAGAATGATCTCTGATCAGATTCTTGAAGAGTTAGCTCAAGAAGATGAAACCATAGCAAAAGTCTATAATTCCTACAAAAGCTTTAAAGAGGATGTGTCCGAATATCATAAGATTTCAGAGGATGCCTTCATTGAAGCAAGAAATAAATAGTGCTTGAAGATTTAACTTTTAAATCTCTTGGGGTTGTAAATTATCACGAGACGCTTGATTTGATGAAGTCTCATATCCAACAAGCAGATTTTAATAATGAGATATGGTTGCTTGAACATCCTCCTATTTTTACTCTTGGTACCGCTGCAGATCAAAATCACATTTTAGATGCAAAAGATATTCCAGTAGTTCAGTCTGATAGAGGTGGCGAAGTTACTTATCATGGCCCAGGTCAATTGGTAATCTATTTCTTGCTTGATGTAAAAAAGCTAAATTTTGGCCCTAAGAAATTAGTTAGTACTATCCAAGAATTTGTAAGAAATCTTTTAGCAGATCTATCGATCGATTGTAATTTTGTAGAGGGCGCACCAGGAGTATATGTAAATCAAAAGAAAATTGCGTCGATAGGTTTAAGAATATCTAAAGGAAAGTCTTACCACGGCATTAGCATTAATTTTGATATGGATTTATCTCCTTTTAATCAAATCAATCCTTGCGGATATGAGGGGTTAGAAGTTACTCAGATAAAAGATTTAAATAAGCATGTTTCTAAATTACAATTAGAGAAAATGGTAATAAATTTACTTAAAACCATCTTTTAATTATGGAAATAATAGCAACAACTAAGATCACTAATCGAGACGGCATTAAAGCCATTAAGAATGGTCAAAAAGCAAATAAGTATGCTGATATACCTACGCCTAAAAAACCTAGTTGGTTAAAAATTAAAGCTGAATTCAATCCTAACTTTCAAAAAGTAAAAGAGCAGGTTAAAAGTAAGCAGTTGTATACCGTTTGTGAAGAAGCACATTGTCCTAATATTAGTGAGTGTTGGTCAGCTGGAACTGCTACGTTTATGTTAATGGGTTCGGTATGTACTAGGGCCTGCAAGTTTTGTTCAGTGGATACTGGTAATCCTAATGGATGGCTTGATAAGGATGAACCTATGAATACTGCCAAGGCAGTAGCAATCATGCATCTTAAGTATGTGGTGCTTACATCTGTAAATAGAGATGATCTTCCTGATGGAGGTGCTCAACATTTTGCAGACACAGTAAAACTGATAAAAGAATTAAATCCTAATACAGCTGTTGAAGCATTAACACCTGACTTTAAAGGCTTAACTTCATCCATCGATACTTTAGTTAATTGTGGGTTAGAAGTTTTTGCCCAAAATATTGAAACAGTTGAAAGACTAACGCATCAAGTAAGAGATATCAGAGCAGGGTATCAACAAACATTAGATGTGCTTGCAGAATCGAAACGCATTAATCCAAAAGTCTTAACCAAAACTAGCATTATTCTTGGTCTTGGCGAGACAGATGAAGAAATAGAAAAGACCATGGATGATCTAATTGCTAATAAAGTAGACATTCTTACCATTGGACAATACCTAAGACCAACTAGAAATCACTATCCAATAGAGAGATGGGTAACACCAGAAGAGTTTGAGCGATATAGAGAAATAGGTCTTAAGAAAGGATTTTTAGAGGTTGTCTCAGGACCCATGGTTCGTTCTAGCTATAGAGCTGAGAGAGCACTAGAAAAAAATAATGCAGGATTGTGATATTTTTCATTGAGGCTTTATTTTTAGCACCTCATCGATATCTATTTCATCACCAATCCAGTTAGATAACTTTGCAAATTCATAAAACCCTATTTTATGAATACCATGTGGGATTCTATAGTTACAAAGATCTTTTAATTTAATGTGATTTCCTGTTCTATCTTTAAGCCATTGAATTGCTGAATCTCTATCAATATTTCCTTCTTTAGTTATATTATGTAATTGACTATATTTTTTTAATTCCTTTTGTATTTTGTGTTTTTGTTTTGCTGTTAAATCCTTTGTTTTAATGCTCTCACCAAATAATTTTTTTCTAACCTTTTCCATATTTTCATTTTTATCATCTCTAATAAATTTAGTTACTGAAGATTTTTTTACTAGATTATATTCATTAATGACTGATTTTAAGGAGTCATGATCATTTATGTAATGTGAAGAAACTTTCTTCGCTAAAACAGCCAATTCTTCTCTTGAAATACCTTGTTTCTTTTTAAGTTCAATGTTTGAGTAGGCTCGGGAGAAGTACCTTTTATTGTAATTAATATCATGAATATCAATCGACTTCATCACCTTTAAATATTTTTGAATATTTTCAATGCTTTCAATAATTTCCTGAATAAATAGTATTTTATTTATTGGAAACAGTTCAGGATCTTCATCTTTAAAATTTTTTAGGTCAGAAATAGCAGAAAAGTCTTCATGAGCTATTTCGCTTGATTCTTTTTGAAACTCTTTAAATACTTTTATAGGTAACTCAAGATCATTTATTAGAACATCATAAGGATTATTCCGAAAATAAAAAAATGGATTAATTCCGTTGATGAATAAAACCGCTCTTGTGATAGAGTCCATGCATTTAGACATATAGACTTCACAAGAAATATTTATTTTAAAAACAATAAATGAATAAAAAATAGATATTATTTCAAACAAGATATCTTTATTTTTATCAGCTTTTAATATTTTTAAATTATTTTCATCTGAGACTGAATTCCCAAATACGCCTGCCATATCAGGCCTGATATGAATTAACAGAATTGCTTCACTTATTGTATTTTTTATTGAATTTACCGCTCTGTCATCTATTTCATCATTACCCTTAACTTTATAAAATTTGTCAACAACATTAAAAATGTTATCACTTAAATATTGAATATTTACATAGTTTGGAAGCTCTTGTTTTAACTTTTTATTCAGAAGAGTTCTTGATTTATCCTTCCAGAATTTATTCTTATCGCCATCATTTGTATCGCAAATACTCTTCAAGATTTCGCCTTTATAAATTAATTTACTATGAGTTAAAACCCAATTTCTGATAAAAGCCTTCTCATGTGTTTTTAGGTTCTTGTTTATTACTCGAAGATTATTTTTGTAATTGTCTGCTTGTATTTTTTCGCTTCTATTAAATAAGTCATCTTCACGTAATTTAGGAACAATTTTTGTTAAAATCTTTTCAATTTTATTAATATTATTTTCTCCAAAAGGCTCAACTTCATCATCTTTAGATTTAGACAATTTATCATCCACGAAAAAATCAATCCCTTTGCCAAAGGCTAACATTTCATTTGAAAATAGTTTAAAAAAATTTTGACAAACAGAAGGTATATCCCAAATTATGTTAATGGTAGTTGCTTGTAATCTTTCTTTAATGTCTTCTTGATGTTCTTCTAAATGAGATTTAAAAAGACTTTTTGATTTATTTAATTTGGCTTTAATTTTTTTATATTCCTTAAATCTCTCTCTGCAATACTTTATTAACCCATAGTTATCTCTTTTTTCTAGGTCAGCATAGTGTTTTTTCATTCCCCCATGCTTTGTAATTTCATCTTCATAGAAGGCTTGAAACTCGTAAGACAACCATTCTTTTAATGAGTCGATAGATTTACGGTCTTTTTCGCTTAAATTTTTTAGTTCCTCGAAAAACTCTTTAATAAGTTTGTCAGAAATTTTTTTATGAATATTTAAATTATCTGTTTTGGCTAAATCGTTTTCAGTAAAAAAGCCAGTCATAGATGTGCCCACAGTTTTTTCATGAAATGAATAATTAAGGAAGCTATTAGAATATATATCTTTTATGATCTCAAATACTCTTCCATATGATTCATTTGGTTTCAATATATCACTAGATATCTTGCCATCTCCTTCTTTATAGAAATATGTTTTGTAATCATAATGATCATCAGAATCTCTCTTAGATAAAGTAGTTTGAGTATTAGCAAAACGCCATCCATAAAAAAAATCTTCTCTTGAGCAGTCTTCGGCATAAACTATAGAAGCGGATTCCTTATAGCCTTTCATAAGCTCGTAACAGACTTTTAGAGAATTTCTTAAATCAATATTTAATATATGATTTGTTTTTTCTAATGTTTGAATCTCACTAATTATTTTTAAATCTTCTTTATTTTCTTTGTAAAAACATTTTGAAAGGTCATATTTTTTTCTATTAACAATATCTGCAACATTATATGTAAACAGATTTTTAGTACTAAGTGGATCATCTGGATCAGCAGATTCGCGAGTAAATCTTCCAGACATGCCTTCTTGAAAATAATCAGGCGCCTCATTATCAATTGGGAAATAATTTATCGGAGTGCTGCAAAAAACAGGAATATTTTTATGTATTTGCATACGCATTTCAAAAGGCTGTAATGATCCATTTATTTTTGTTTTTTTTATCAT
This sequence comes from uncultured SAR86 cluster bacterium, assembly GCA_902579825.1. Classification (GTDB taxonomy): domain Bacteria; phylum Pseudomonadota; class Gammaproteobacteria; order Magnimaribacterales; family D2472; genus SAR86A. The sequence goes on from CACHII010000004.1 coordinate 32,792, forward strand.
TGAAAGAAGAGCATTATAATCCGCAGAGATATCAGGCTCTGTTAAATGCCCAAGGGCTTTAACAGCTGCATTTAGATCAGATATTATTTTTGTTTCATTTTCTTGAATCTCAATATCAAAATCTAAACCTTCGAAATCATCAATATATGTCGCTGAAATATCAGCAATGAAATAAAGAGACTCATCATCAGTTTCCTGTACATAATTATAATGTTCATAATATTGAAGCATTAAATCTTTTTTATTTAGTTTTCCATTTATCTTTTTTAACAGATGACCTTTCTTAAGATCATCATTTGCAAAGGAGATAATTTGTTTTTTTGTGCATTTATTTGAATAAAATCCTGGCTTATATGGGTAGCTGTCAGTTATGTCTTTAAATCTTTCTTCTCCCTTAGCATAATTTGTGTAAAATTGTTTTCTTATAATTTGCATAGATTTTTTATACTCAGATATCAATTCAGTTTTGTATTCCTTAGAGCTTAAGAATTTGTTGAATTCTTTAATGTATTTATCTCTACTTTTAGAGACTCTCAAAAGAGATTTCGATAAATCTTTATATTGATTTTTATAATCAAATAGAGGAAATCTAATACCTTTATTTGGATAGGACCTTTCGATAAGAGCCTTAAAATTTTTTAAATCATTTTTTAGATCAAACTTATCTTTTTCTTGCATCCGACAATTTTATATCGGAAATATAGTTTTTTCTACAAAAGAAAAAATCAAACATGAATATAAATAAATAGAATTTTGTGTATGGAAAAAATTATTAAATATGAGTTGTTAGGAACAGGACAGAATATTCCTGTCTCCATTGTATATGAACAAGAATCAACCCTAGAGGTGAAGTCAGTTTTTTTGATTACAAAAGAATTATTAGACCAAGAGAAAATTTCTGTTAGAAAAATGGTCAGATATTTAAAGGGTGATCTCAATAAAAGTGATAAGGATTACCTTCTTTGCCAAGAGATTTATTTTTACAACGGGCCAATAGAAAAGAAACAAAAAACTAATTTTAAAAAATCGCTACAAAACGTATCAAGAATTATTAGTGCTTCTGAAGAATGGACCAGATCATGATTTATTTAAATAAAGAAAAGTATTTTTTAAATATATTCAATACATACCAAACTTTAATGAAATATCGTTTAGCATTCTATTGCTATATAAATTTCACATTATTTATTTTATTAGATTTTAAGATAATCAATATTGCAGCGCTTAATTTAATCTTAGTTGCATTTGAAATATCTGAATTGATGAGATTTTTCAAATTTCGTGCGGCCTTAAGTTTTACACAAACCGAAGTAATGACTTATTTAATTTGTCTATCTTCTACTAATGGATTCTAAAAATGCTTGTTAACTTAATTAGATTATTTTTCCCATTTAGATCTTCTTGGACCCTTATATTTTTTGAGATTGCTATAGCTTCAATTATCGCTGGGATAGTTTATGAAAGTGGACTTACCTCTTTAGTGATGTTCTTTGGCTTGTTGGCATTATCTCTCAACAGACTAGCATCTTTTTTAATATCAATAGTCTTTGCGTTGATATTTTTTAATTACTTATTTTCATTTGTTGGTTATATGGCTGGTATGCCTATAGAAGAAGTCACATTAATAATGACGGCCAATATTTTTAAGCAAGTAGTCTCCATTATCTTGGTCATAATTATTTTTTATAAACATTTAAAAAGCACAATATTGTTAAGACGCAAACTTATTCAAATAACTGATTTTGTATTAAATCGGATTGGTTATCTTGGAATTTCCTCAACTAAAAAACCAAATAACATGAATATAAGCTTTAAGGGGCGACTCAAGCACAATAAAAAGGTGATTGCATATACACATAAAATTCTCAATCACTTTGTTCCCAACAATGATAAAAACATAAACATTAAAATTATGGAAGTGCACCATATTCCTAACAGAGACCTTTTAGGTGGTGAGGCGTTGGGCGATCGATCAATTGCCGGTACTGCACAAAGACATGGCAATAACATCATTATAAAAATTGCGAATTATGCTCCCGATCAGGTTGATTTTGAAGAGAAGATGCTAACTCTGGCGCATGAGTTAGTTCATGCAAAACAATATATTTTAGGTCAATTATTAAATGGAAAATGGAAGGGCCAGCCAACTTCAAATTATTTTCATCTACCTTACAGAAATTATCCATGGGAAGAAGAGGCCTATGGTCTTGAGGAGTCTCTTTATAAGAAATTCTGGGAGTAGATAAATTTGGTGAGATTTATGAATGGAACATAGATCTTGGATATTAACCTGGGCAATAAATGCCCAATACTTGGAGAAATCATATGAGTAGTAAACCATGGACAGTTTATTCAGAATATGGTGTAAAAGTAACTAGCTTTAGTAGCAAATTGCAAGCAGAGCATTATGCTAAAAGTATTGGTGGTTACGTTCACTATACCGGTTAATTTTACTAGCGCTTCAAATTTTTGAAGGGAAGCTTGATGTATGCTTTCTTACTCATTACATCCCAAGGGTCAAAGTCTAGAAATAGACTTTGATCCGAACTTTGGATATTTTTTTTGGTCATAAATATACTATGTCTAAATTGACTATCTATAACTAATAAATATAAATCATTGGAGAAAAATGGAATTTGAAAATATTACTATTACTGATCAAGGAGTTGTAAGACTAAAAACTATAACAATAGTGATACCTCTTTATAATGATAGAGAAAGAGAAATTGAAGTCACAACTTCAAACAGAGAGTTAATTCATATCGCAATCAACAGACAAGTTCTACTGAATGATTATTTACGAAACTCAGAGTTTATATATGAAAGAATTTTACAAATACTTTTAAGGAGCGCGGACATTTCTATGGATGATAAATGCTTGTTTGAGGATTGGAACTATCATTCAATTAGCTTTAAGAATTTTGATGGTCGCAAATGCAACAATAAAGAGAGAAAGCTTTTTTATACAAACAAATCAGATAAAATTTTTGAACGCATTAATGGCAATAAAGATGCAACTTGGAGAGAGTACATGAATATTGTAAGCTATGATCCTTGTATGCAAATAAATGCGACAGTAAAAAATATTATGGGAATTAATAAAAATTATGACAAATGAAACTCAACAAATGGATATGTTTAAAGCTGTAAGATTGTTTTTCGTAAATTATTTTGATTTTTCTGGTCGTGCTAGCCGAGGAGAGTTTTGGTGGGCATATTTAGCATTTTTTATAGTTAGTATGATTCTTACAATTGTTGATGTTGTAATAGGAAGTGTTGTTTACGGTTTCACCGAGAGCGAATTTCTGTTAAATAATGGAATTTTTACAAATATCCTTTCTCTAGTTACCATACTCGGTTGGATTTCTCTTACTTCAAGACGACTTCAGGACAATGGACATACAGGATGGTGGCAACTGGCTTATTTTAGTATTATTCCAACAATAATTCTTTGGATGTTCTTTATTCTTACTGCTGATGGAAATCCAGTCTTATTATCATTCTCAATTATTTTTACAATAATTACTTTAGCGTTATATATACTGATTCTTGTATGGCTTATTTTGCCACCAACTGAAGACGAAAATAGATGGGGCCGAAATCCTTTGCTAGATTAATTTTTACCAGATCAGAATTGGGAAGATAATCACTAATAACAAGACTAAAAGCTGGATCCCTATAAAAGGTATCACACCTTTATATATTTCAGCTGTTTGTATACTTTGATCAGCGACACCTCTTAAATAAAATAAAGAAAATCCAAAAGGCGGCGTTAAAAAAGAAGTCTGTAGATTAATTGCAAATAAAATTGCTAACCACACTGGATCAAATCCCATCATCAAAAGTGGTGGAGCTACTAGCGGAACAATTACGTAACATATTTCAATAAAGTCGAGAATAAAACCTAATAAAAATATAATTACTAGTACAAAAATAAGTGCTGTGTATGAACCGCCAGGAATAGAGCCAAAAATAAGGTTTATTAACTCATCTCCTCCAACACCTCTAAAGATTAATGAAAAGATAGAGGCACCTATAAGAATTGTAAATATCATTGTTGATACTATTGCAGTCTTTTCTGAGGACTCTTTAATAAATGTAAAATTAATTTTTCCATTTACTAATGCAATAACTAATGCCCCAAATGCTCCAATTGCTGCAGCTTCAGTTGGGGTTGCTATTCCAGCAAAGATTGAACCTAGTACTAAGAAAATTAAAAAGAATGGTAGAGCTAGAGTTTTAAATAAATTTATTATATTAATTTTTGAATCAATAGCGTTGTCATTAATACTTTGGTTTGTTTGGTTCTTATAAATAGTATAAATAAGATAGCCAATGCAAATTAATGCACCAGGCACTATTGCTCCAATAAATAAATCACCAACAGTAACTGTTTGCTGTGAAAAAATTCCCATATCATTCTGGGCTCTTTGATAGGCATTGGACATTACATCGCCAAGCAAGACCAAAGCAATCGATGGTGGGATAATTTGTCCAAGTGTTCCAGTCGATGCAACCAGTCCCGCAGAGAAGCTTTTCTCGTATCCTTGATTAACAAGAATGGGGAGAGACATTAGTCCCATAGTTACAACTGTCGCTCCAACAATTCCTGTGCTTGCAGCAAGCAAAGCACCAACTACAATTATTGAAATAGACAAACCACCTTTAATACCTCTAAAAGCTGATGCCATATTTTTCAACATACTTGCAGCAATGCCTGATTTTTCCAGAATAGTCCCCATAAAAATAAATAATGGAACTGCAAGCAAGGTTACATTATTCATAATACCGAAAATTCTAATTGGTATGCTTTTAAAAATGGTTGGATCAAATATTCCAAAAGGAATGCAAATCAATGCAAATAAAATTGATATGCCTCCTAAAGTTAAAGCTACGGGATATCCTGCTAAAAGAGCTAAACATATTATGACAAGAAGCAGCAGAGGAACTAGTTCCATTTTTTGCTATCCATTTGATATAAAAAGGTGAGAGTCAAAGTTATTGGAAAGAGAACAATCAGCGTTTTTTGAAGATAAACATATTTGAGTCCACCTGCCTCAGTAGAGGCTTCCTTTATTCTCCAGGACATCTCGATTAAATCTATAGAGTAAAATCCAACCACAAAGCATACCGGCAATAAAAATAATAAACTTAGGTAAAAATTGATATTACTTTTATAATTATTTGATGAATCTCTATAGAAAATATCAACTCTAACGTGTTCGTTTTTATAGTGAACATATCCAGCACAACCAAGAAAGACTAGAGCATGTATGTACATCACAAATTCTTGAAGTCCAGTAAGACCAACTCCAAAGTAATATCGAGCAACTATTATCACTATCATCAATAATGTCATGATAGGAATCATCAATGATATGAATTTTCCTAATGAATTTATGATTTTTTCTATAAACATTATTGAATAAGCCTCTAAGTATTCGTTAAAATACAAAGATGATTATAGTACTTTCTCCAGCAAAAACACTTGATTACGAATTTGAGTCTGATCACGATTACTCTGTTCCTGCGTTTTTAAATAAATCTTCAAAATTAATTGGTGAGCTTAAAGAAAAGGAACCTAAAGATATAGCATCTTTAATGGGGCTTAGCGATAAATTAGCTTTGTTAAACTATGACAGATACCAATCATGGTCTGCATCAAAAACAGTTTCTAAAGATTCAAAGCCATCGATGTTAGTTTTCAAAGGAGATGTGTATCAAGGATTACAGGCAGAAGACTTAAGCAAAGCAGAGATGAAGTTTGCACAAAAACATATCAGAATCTTATCTGGTTTATATGGCATATTAAGACCATTAGATGTGATGAAACCTTATAGACTTGAAATGGGAACAAAACTTGAGACATCGCAAGGTAAAAACTTATATGAGTTCTGGGGAAACAAAATTCAAGATAATGTTTTAGAGGAATTAAAAAATCAAAAATCTGATCTTCTAATCAATCTCGCTTCAAAAGAATATTTTACTGTTTTAGGAAAGTTACCTGAAGATGTAAATGTTGTTACTCCAACTTTTAAAGATTATAAAAATGGCAAATTCAAAATTATTAGTTTCTACGCTAAAAAAGCCAGAGGAATGATGGCTAGATGGATTATTGAAAACAAAATTACTGATTTTGAAAAGCTTTCAGGCTTTAATGTTGATGGCTACAAGTATTCCAAAGTTGAGTCGACAGCCACTATGCCTGTTTTCTTAAGAAAAGCCTAAGAGTCTGATTCGTTGAATTTTTTTACTTCAACAAGATCCTTAAACGACGCCTCTCTTTTTTCTACATTAGCTGTTATAGCCTCAGTCATATCTCTCTGGCTTAACATTGCACCGCTCCAGAGGGCATTATATTCAAGGCCTTCGCTAACGCTATGGTCTCTAGAGTAGTTCATAACCGCCTTTAATCCATAAATTGCAACAGGTGATTTCGAGGCAATGACTTTAGCAAGTTCATTGGCAGCGGTAAGCATTTCTTCTTGAGATTCATATGTATCACTAACCAAACCGGTTTCTTTTGCTTCGTCTGCATACATTCTTCTACCTGTATAGGCCATTTCACGCATTTTTGAATCTGGAATAATTTTAGGGAGTCTTTGTAGGGTTCCAACATCAGCCGCCATACCTATATTAATTTCTTGTATACAAAAAAATGCATCCTTAGAGGCAAGTCTGATATCACATGCCGTAACAAGATCAACAGCGCCACCGATGCAGCCTCCATGAATTGCTGCAATAACTGGCACTCTAATTTTTTCTAAACTGCTAATATAACCTTGTAATTCTTTTGCTACCCTATAGACAGCTTCACCTATTCGAGCATGATCAGGTTTTTTCCCATCAGGAATATTATCAACACCATTTGAGAATGCACTCAGATCCATACCTGCACAAAAATGCTTTCCTGTGGACGACATTACTACAACTCGCACTTCTGAATTTTTATTTATTTCCTCTAGAACTTCTCCAAGCTCAACCCAAAAATCTCTGGACATTGTATTTAATTCATCTGGTCGAGATAAAACAAGATTTGCTACGTGATCTGAGATATCAACCGTGAAACTTTTATATTTCTTATTACTCATTATTTATTAGCTATTTCTATTGATTCATTTATGATAGCTCTCATTTTTTCAACATGTTCAAAAGTTTTATGATGAGATAACACCACTTTTCTTTCTTCACTAAGAAGAACCAACATCTTTTTTAACTGTTCTAAATTTTCTAATATCTTATTTTCCATAAATATATTATTTATAAGTTATTTGCATTTAATAAGTATTATAATGCTCTTGCACAATGAAATCACTAAGACAAATTTTTTTAATTGTAATTATTTCTATAAATAACACTATATTTTCCTCAGAAGATGACAAAACTTTTCAAGAACAATCAATGCTATCAGTATTGTATGCCCAAACCTCAGCTGAGTTTTCTGCAAACAATATACAAACTTACAATAATGCTAAAGTTTATTTGGATAAAGCTCTAGCTGATGAGTCTTGGACTGCTGCCCTTGAACAAAAAGATAATTATCAAAATAAAAAACCAGCAATTATATTAGATATTGATGAAACAGTTCTTGATAACACGCCTTTCCAAGCTAGAACTATAATCAAAGGACTTTCTTATCCAAATGGATGGGTGGATTGGGCTAATGAAGGTCAAGCCAATGCTGTAGCAGGCGCATCAAATTTTTTAGAATATGCAGATAAAAAAGGAGTTAAAGTTTTTTATGTTACTAATAGAATTCATATTCTTGAGAAAGCAACAAAAGAAAATTTGATTGATCTTGGATTGCCATTTGATAATGATATCGATATTTTATTAATGAAAGAGGAGAATGGTTGGACTAGTGATAAAACATCAAGACGAGAATTAGTTGCAAAAGATTATCGAATATTACTTATGATTGGAGATCAATTAACTGACTTCATTTCAGCTGAGGAAGCATATGTCCATCACGCAGAAAGAAAAAAAATAGCTTCTAAATACTCAGAAATGTGGGGAAAAAAGTGGTTTGTAATAACTAATCCTATGTACGGAAGGTGGGAATACTCAATTTATGATAATCAAACCCCCGAATCTGAAGAAGCAGCAAAAGCTATAAGAATAAATTCGCTTCGCCCATAAGATAATGAAATCCTTTCTAGCAATAACTTTTACGCTGTTTATCTTGATTGGCTGCAGTAAAGAAAAAATTGAAACTGTGATGATGGGAAACTTAGACTCTGACTTATTAGAATTAGAAGATTTTTCAGATTCACAAAAACCAAAAAACATAATCTTAGCAATTGCAGATGGTGCTGGACCAAATCATATAACCGTATCAAGACTAGCTGTTGGAGGCGCAGATCATAAACTTTACATAGATCAACTGCCTATTAATGGCACCTCTACAACTCATGCTTACGATAACCTTATTACAGATTCAGCGGCAGCTTCTACTGCATGGGCGACAGGAAATAAAACTAAAAATAGATATTTGTCAGTTGATAAGGATAAAAAAGAACTGACAACAATTTTTGAGATGTTAGATAAAAAAGGATACCTAAAAGGCATAGTAGCTACATCTTCGGTCACTCATGCCACCCCAGCTGCATTCTATGCTCATATTGATTCAAGATACAAAGAAAAAGAAATTGCTAAACAATTGCTCAATTCTTCAGTAGATATAGCATTAGGAGGAGGACAAGAATTTTTTAATTTAGAGGAAGCAAGCAAAACTCATCATCTTATAACCAAGAAAGCATTTTTAGAAAAAAATTATGATGATTCAAAACATATAGTCGGTTTATTTGATGAAGATGGAATGGAAAGAGGGCCTGAAATGCCAACTCAAAGAGAGATGACCAATTATGCTTTAGATTACTTACATGATAAATGCAATGGATTTTTCTTAATGACTGAGGGTAGTCAGATAGACTGGGCAGGCCATAGTAATGATGTGGATTACATGATCAGAGAATTTAAAGATTTTGATCTAACAATCAAAGATTTAATAAATTTTGTGTCAAACAACAAGGACACACTTTTATTAATCACAGCCGATCATGAAACGGGTGGACTTCAACTTATGAAGCAAAAAGATGAATCTTTTGAAATTCAATGGGGAACTGGCAGTCATACGGGTATGTCTGTTGGAGTTTATGCCTATGGCCCAGGAAGCCAAAATTTTAATGGCATGATGGATAATACTGACATCTTCTATAAGATTTTAGAGGTATTGAATTATCAAGATTTAGCAAACTCGTCATGTGGTTAAAATAATGATTGATAAGGCATTTATTGACGTTCATCTTGATGGCCTAAAAGATTGTGTTAAAGATGCATCAAAAGCAATATTAGAAGTTTATGATAGTGATGATTTTGGTGAGACCAACAAAAAAGATGGATCTCCCTTAACAATTGCAGACAAAAATGCAAATGAAATTATACTCAGTAAATTAAATTTTTTAACTCCTGATATACCTATAATTTCTGAGGAAACCTTCGAATCAGAATCACTTCAAGCTTTAAGTGAAACATATTGGCTTGTTGATCCTCTTGATGGAACAAAAGAATTTATTAATAAAACAAGTGAGTTTACTGTAAATATAGCTTTAATCAATAATAGAAGATCTATCTTTGGTATTGTTGCTGCCCCAGTTAGAGGAAAGATTTGGAATGGATCTATTTTCGATATAAGATCCGAAGTCGATTCAGTCCCAGAGAACATAAGAATTGTTATGAGTAAAAGCCATAAAAACGAAAATGATAAAAAATTTTTAGACTTTTTAGATATGAATGAAGTGCAATATCAAATTGTTGAGAAGGGGAGTTCTTTAAAATTATGCAGCCTTGCAGATAACGAGGCCGATATCTATCCAAGATTTGGTCCAACTTCAGAGTGGGATATTGCTGCTGCACACGCAGTGCTGAATAGTTGCGGAGGAAGTGTAATAAATATTAAAGAAGAAACAGAGTTAGACTATGCAAAAAAATCCACTATTCTTAATCCATATTTTATAGCATTTAGAAATAAGGCTTTAGAAAATGAATTTTTAGACCTTTTAAGAGATTTTTTTAAAAAATTGGTATAATTTCCTATTACACATAATTAATTGATATAATTAATTATAAATAATATTTATAACATGGGCACACAGTTACAACCCTCACAACTTAACAGTCCAGGTAAAGATATTGAATCTTATCTTTCATCTGTTCACTCGATCCCTATTCTGTCCAAAGAAGAGGAAAAAAAACTTGCGTTAAAGTTGTATGAAGAAGACGATTTAGATGCTGCGAGACAGCTTGTTATTCATCATTTAAGATTTGTTGTTCATATTGCACGTTCATATCAAGGTTATGGTCTTCCGCTTGGTGATATTGTTCAGGAAGGAAATGTTGGATTAATGAAGGCGGTTAATAAATATGATCCACATAGAGGAGTTAAATTAGTATCCTTTGCAGTCCATTGGATAAAGGCTGAAATTCACGAATACATTCTTAGAAACTGGAGACAGGTAAAAATTGCTACAACCAAAGCTCAAAGAAAGCTTTTTTTTAATCTTAGAAGTAAAAAGAAATCTCTTGATTGGTTAACAAAAGAGGAGGCTGAAAAAATTGCCAAAGATCTAAATGTTGATGTGAAAGATGTATTGCATATGGAAAACCGTTTATCCTCAAATGATTCATCTTTTGATGCACCAGTAGCAACCGGAAATGATGAAGAAATTATGTCTCCATCACAATACTTAGAGGATAAACGATACGACCCAGAAGTTATTGTCGCATCTGATCAAGCAGAACAAGTTAATAAACATGAATTACTTACTGCACTAAAGTCTCTTGATGACAGAAGCAAAGATATTCTTCAGAGAAGATATCTATCAGATGACAAAGCTACTCTTCACGATTTAGCAGGTGAATATAATGTTTCTGCTGAAAGAATAAGACAAATAGAAAATGCCGCCCTTAAGAAATTAAAATCATTAATGGTAGATTTCGCGTAATTATTTACTTTTTGCATGCGTTTAAAGTTTCTTCCTTCTTTTGTAAAAAGAAGGGGTCGAATAACAAAAAAGCAAGAGGATTCACTCCATAAATTAGATAATTACTCCATCAAAAGTTTAAGCGAGATCGTTAGTCTTTCTAGGGACTATGAATGCTGTAAACTTGAAATAGGATTTGGAAACTCAGAATATTTGCAAAGACAGGCCTTGGAGAATCCAAGTACTCTTTTCATAGGCTCAGAGGTTTATTTATCCGGTATTGGAACTTTGATAGGAGCAATTGAAGAAAAAAAATTGAGCAACGTGAGAATTTTTCCTGACGATGCAAGAATTTTACTAGATCAAGGGGATGAAAGTATTTTTGATGAAGTAGTAATATTATGTCCCGATCCATGGCCAAAAGATCGTCATCACAAAAGAAGATTATTACAATCAGAATTTATTGAGATATTACTTAAGACTCTTAAATGGAATGGCGGTCTATATATTTCAACTGACTGGGAACATTATGCTGATGAAATAAGAGCCATTTTAAATCATCCTTCTCTAAAAAAAAGAAATTCCTTAAGGGAGTCTAGAGCATCAACAAAATTTGAAGATAGAGGCATAAAAGAAGGAAGAAAAGTTTACATATTTGATTATATAAAAACTAAATCACAGTCGTATTAAAAATATTCATAAACCCATTCGTTGCAATTGCTCTATGGCTGACATTATTTTTGGTTTCTTGATCCATCGAGGCCATTGAGCATGAATATCCTCTTGGATAAAAAATTCTGTCGTAACCAAAACCGCCATCTCCGGAGCTTTTAATGCTAACTTTTCCATGTATTTTTCCATGAGTAATTATCGGCATTGGGTCATTATAATTTCTTAGACCTACCAAAACACATACATAATATGCATTAAGTTCTGATATATTTTTTTGAATTAATTTTTTAATAATTTTTTCTCTATTTTGTTTATCAGTTGCATTTTCTCCAGCATAGCGTGCTGAATAAATGCCTGGTTCATAATTAAGATCTGGAACTACCAGGCCAGAATCATCAGCAATAGTAAACATTTCTGATCTTTTGGCACCGTGTTTCGCTTTAATTAAAGCATTTTCAAAGAAAGAATGCCCATTTTCTAAAGCATCATTTATTTTTAAATCTGTAAGCGAGAATATTTTGTTTTCTTTAAAAAGATTTTTAAATTCTTTTATCTTGCCTTTATTAGATGAAGCTATCAGAATTTCATTATTATTTTTCAAGCAAGTACACCCCTTCAACCGCAAGAAGATTCGGAATTATTGAAGTAAATTTTCCTCTATTACTGTTTTTGTTAAGAAAAACTTTATCAATGATGTTAATTTTTTCATCAGCACAGAGTTTTTCAAAATCTTTTATAGTACAAAGGTGTATATTTTCTGTTTCATACCAACTCGATGGCAGTTCTGGAGTTACAGGCATTTTACCATTCATAATATTAAGCCTACATTTCCAATAGCCAAGATTTGGGAGAGTTACAACACATCTTTTAGACAAACTTAACATTCTATTGAGAGCAAGATTAGGATTTTTTAAACATTGAATCGATCTTGCCATTATAGATAGATCAAAATTTGCAGATTCAAATTCATTAATTCCCTTATCAATATCTTGTTTAATAACCGCTACTCCTTTAGCTATGCATTCTTGAATTTTTGTATCGTTAATTTCAACTCCATAACCAAATACATTCTTTTCTATCATTAATTCTTTTAATAAAGAGCCCTCACCACAACCAAAGTCTATAACTTTGCTTTTGTTTGGAACCCAATCTTTAATAATATTTGATAATTCTATAGCCATTATGATGTGATAAATTTTCTGATAATTTTTGAGTACTTGTCTGTATGAAACAGAAAGCTATCATGTCCATGGTCCCCAGTGAGGATGACGTAGGAAGAGTTAATATTATTTTGCATTGCAGCCAATTGAATCTCCTTGCCACGTTCAGGTGGATATAGCCAGTCAGAATAGAAACCCACAATTAGAAGTTTTGCTTTTATGTTTTTAAGACTTTCAATAAGACCTTTAGATTTTCCAGCATCATAGTTATCCATTGCTTTTGTCATAAGAATATACGAATTTGCATCAAATGATTCGGCAAACTGATCCCCCTTATACTGTAAATAGTTCTCTATTTCATAGTCGATACCCTTATTCATTTTTGATTCTGAGTTTTGAAACCTCCTGCCAAATCTATTGTCCATATGCTCCTCAGACAAATAAGTAATATGCCCAAGCATACGAGCAGTTTTTAGACCATCTTTTGGAATTACATCATGATCATGATAATTGCCATCGTGAAAATTTTTATCTTTTCTAATAGATTCGCGAGCAACCTCATTCATCGCTATATTTTGTGTACTTGATTTTGGTGCTGCTGCAAAAATACCAGCCTTTTTCAATTTATCTGGATAGGCAATTGTCCATTGAAGAGCTTGCATCCCGCCAAGACTTCCGCCAGCAACCATTTCCCAGTATGGAATATTTAAATTGTCCATTAACATTTTCTGTGATTTAACCCAATCTTCAACACTTACTTGAGGAAAAGTACTACCATAGATTTTATTTGTATCAGGATTTATTGTGTTGGGCCCAGAAGACCCTGCACAGCCGCCTAAATTATTACAACATACAACAAAATATTTATTTGTATCTATGGCTTTATGGGGCCCTACTATTTGATCCCACCATCCTGTACCTAAATCTTTATCATCACCGGCAACATGATGATTGCCAGAAAATGCATGACACAAAAGGATAGCATTTGATTTTGATTCGTTAAGCTCCCCGTAGGATTCAATCATTAAATCAAAAGAATTTAGAATATGGCCAGATTCAAGGGTAATACCATCTGCAAATGAAATTAATTGACTATTTTTTTTCATTGAATAGCCCAATAAATATCAGATAAAAAACTTTCAAGCAAATTTACTAATATCAATATAAATATCGGTGAGAAATCTAATCCTCCTGCTGAAGGTATGTATTTTCGTATCGGTGATAACGTCTTATTTGACAGCTCTTCAACTAACTGAAGAGCAGGGTTAGAGTTTTGTGGAGACACCCAACTCAAAATAACACCACCAATAACTGCATAAAAAATAATTCTAATGCCAGTGAGGAATGTCAGTATGATTGCCATTCCGATCAGATTAAGAATTTCATGTTGGTCACCAACATATATATATAAACCAGCAAGTTTTAAAATTATTGCCAACAAGAGAATATTTATTGTTTGATTGGGGAAAAGAAAGAGAACTCTCGAAATTGGTTTGTATATTTTTATACAGAAAGAAACAATTGGATTGTAGTAATCGATTTTTAAAAGACTAAATAAAAAGAGCAGTATAAAAAAATAATTTAATACGCTCAGCAATAAAGTAATAATTCCAAGACTAGTACTCATTTGATATTTCTCCAGATCTTTTTATTGCGGCTTTCAGACCTTTTTCGAAAACCTTCTTTAACTTATTTTCTTTAAAAGATTTTAAACCCGCTTCAGTAGTTCCTTTCTTTGAAGCAACTGCAGAGATTAGTTTATCTAAATCTTTATCATTTTCTACAGATGCCCCAACACCTTTAATTAAATTTACAATAATTTCATTCACCTTTTTTTTATTCCCATTACAAAGTTCAAGCAGTCTTTTTTCATAGGACTTTAATAGATAGAAAAAATATGCAGGACCACTTCCTATCATGCCAGTAAATGCGTCAAGTTTATTTTCCTTTTTAACAGTAATTATTATTCCAATCTTTTCAAATAATTTTATTACTCTAGATAAATCTCTTTGTTTGAATGATGAGTTATATATTGCGGTAATACCTAGGCCATATTTAGATGATGTGTTTGGCATCGCTCTCATAATTTCAATATTTTTTCCAAAGCTTTTATATCTTTTAGTTTTTAAACCCGCTACAAGGCTCACAATTTTTGGTTTAGTATCTTTCTTTAGAATTGTTTGAAATGCAGCAGTCGCATCTTTTGGTTTTACTGCTAAAATATAAATATCAATTTTATGTTTTGCACCTGAAAGCTTTTTGATGCCAAGTTTTTTTAACGCCTTTTGATTATTACTATTTCTATCGACGAAGAAGATATTTTTTGTACAATAACCTGAGTTTATTAATCCTTTTATAATTGACTGTGCAATATTTCCACCACCAAAAAAAGCTATATTCTTCATAGTCTTTTTCCGAAAATAGACTCACCAATTCTTAACATTGTCGAACCATGTGCAATTGCTTCTTCAAAATCTGATGTGGTACCAAGAGAAATAGCACTCGCATCATCATTTATTGATTGGAGTTTCAAACTTAATTCTTTTACCATACTCATAACTCTTTTGCGCTCAACCAGATCACTGTTCAGCCTTGGAAGAGCCATCAAACCTTTCAAATTAATATTTCTCATAGATTCTACTAGCTTTCCAATTTCAATTAAATCCTCAGGATCGCAACCGTTTTTTGTATCTTCATTTGAAATATTTACTTGAATAAATGCATTTATAATCTTGTCTATACTCTCACATTCAGAATTAAGTTTTTTGATAACCTTTTCTCTATCAAGTGTGTGCACCCAATGAGCATGTTTAGCAATAATTTTTATTTTGTTAGTTTGGATAGGTCCTATGAAATGCCAAACTATCTTATCTGAATTGATTATTTCAGATTTTTCTTTCATTTCCTGAGCATAATTTTCACCAAAATTTTTAACTCCATAATCTAAGGCAAACTTAATCAGCTCATTATTCTTTCTTTTTGAAACAGCAACTAAAGTAATGTCTTGAATATTTCTATTATTTGCAGCACATGCACTATTAATACGATTGTTTATAACATCAATATTTGTATTTATTTCTGTTCGCATCTTGTTCTTAGAGTTGGTTCAAACCCTTCAATGGTAATCTTTTCTTTAGCATTATTAGCTGCAGATTTATTTTTATAGGGTCCCGATATAACACTATTTAAAAGCTTACCTGGCTGCAGGCTGCTATAAACTTCAGTTATAGAAATATTGGGTATTTGATTTGACAGCATGTTCTCGGCTTCGATTGCATATTTTTTATTACCATATGCTCCTATCTGCACGAAATATTCACATTCAAGTGAATCTATTTCATTAGTAACTTCAATTAAAACAGGATTCTCAAGCAAAGATGTTGGGAAGTTTATTGCAATTGAATTAGAAACGTCGTCTCTTTTTATAGATTCAATATCAGTTTTTAAATAAAAAAGTGCAATAGAAAGCATCACAATACTAATCAAAATTATTGCGGTGACGGTTTTAGTTGAAATTGTTCTTTGTGAAGATCTATTTAAAGTAAAAATTGATTTATTTTTTCTTTGTTTTTTTTTCTTATTTTTACCAGCAAAATCTTTCATGTGACTACATTTTTTTTATCGGCGTGATTCCCAAAAGATTTAAACCATTTGAAATAACAACTCCCACTGATGATAAGCAAGAAATTATTGCCTCTATATTCTCATTTGATTCAGATAAAACATGATTATCATTATAATAGCTGTGTAATAGTTGAGATAAATCTCTCAAATAAAAGATGATTAGATGTGGTTGTAATGTGTTTGAAGCTTTGGTAACCACATCAGGGTATTTTGATATTTCATGAATTAAATCATCGCATTGATTGTAGGAATTTTTTTCTATGCTAGAAAGATTTAGACTTTTAATGTCCACATTTTTGTTGTATTTATCTATTAGGGAATAAATTCTGGCGTGTGCATATTGGATGTAATAAAAAATATTCTCTTTACTGTCTGACTGCGCAAGGTCTAAGTCAAAATCTAGATGTTGATCTGCTTGTTTTGAAAGATAATAAAATCTCGATGCATCTGATCCAATTTCATCAATCAAATTCTCTAGTGTAAAAAAGTCTCCTGACCTTGTAGACATTTTAACCTTTTTGCCATTTTTATATAGATTTGCAAATTGTACTAACTTAACTATCATTTTTTCTTTTTTAGAACCCAGTGCTTCTATTGAAGCCTCAATTCTTTTTATATAGCCATGATGATCTGCACCCCAAATATTTATAAGCGTATCAAAGCCTCTATCAATTTTATCTTTATGATATGCAACGTCTGAAGCAAAATATGTTGGCCTTCTGTCATCTCTAACCAAGACTCTATGCTTATCATCTCCGCTTATTTCGGTATTCAACCATATTGCATTGTCTTTTTCGTATGCATGACCATCTCTCTTAAGCTTATTTATTGATGATGCAATAATTGATGAATTATCATTAATATTCCCTAAGGAAGATTCTCTAAACCAGTTATCAAATGAAACATTAAATTTCCTGAGGTCATTCTCTATAGAGTCAACGATTTCTTTCACAGAGAATTTTTTTACAGAGTCCCAAAGATCGATATTTAGGTCTTTAAGGCTAGATATTACTGCATCAATTTCTTTTTCATCATCATCTTTCGAACCCAAATATAATTTTTGAACATCTAGAACCGATTCAAGATTTTGATACGAAGCTTTTGTTTTTTTTATAAAATTTTTACCGATTTCGTTTATGTATTCACCTTTATATGCATTTTGTGGAAAATATTCGCTAATCTCACTAGAGATAATTTTTAAGATAACACTTGCCGTTAGAATATCTATCTGTCTCCCAGCATCATTTATGTAATATTCTTTTTGAACAATAAAACCTGTTGCTTTTAAAATTCTGCCAATAGCGTCCCCATAGGCCGCACCTCTGCCGTGGCCGACATGCAAAGGTCCTGTGGGGTTTGCAGAAACAAATTCAATTTGTATTTTTTTTCCATTGCCAATATCAGATTCTCCATACCTTTCCTTAATATCATTAATAGAATTAATTATTGATACAAAATCTTTTCTATGTAGTGTTACATTAATAAAACCCGGATCTGCAGCTTCAACTGCTTCGAAAAGATTCAATAATTTTAGTTTTTCAACTAATTTTAAAGCTAGTTCAGCGGAGTTTAACTTCAAAATACTAGCAGCCACCATACAAACATTAGTTGTTATATGACCGTTATTTAGCGTTTCAGTTATTGATATGGAGTATTTTTCAATTATTGTATTAATCTTTTCTTTATTTGATCCATCAACTAAAGACAGCAGGAATGAATTAATTTCTTTATCAATATGGCCAATCAAGATTTAGATCTCCCTATATAACTCATATCTCTTGTATCAACTTTAATAGTTTCATTCTCATTTACAAACAGCGGAACTTGAACCTCAACGCCAGTTTCTAATGTTGCTTTTTTAGTAGCTCCTGAAACAGTATCTCCTTTTACACCAGGCTCTGCTGACATTATTTTTAGTTCAACTATGACAGGAGGATTTACCTCAATAGCATCTCCATTCCATAAAACTATTTCACAAACTTCTTGGCCTGTAAGCCATTTCTTTGTATCACCGATTTGAGCATTATTTATTTCAATCTGCTCATAGGTGTTAGTATCCATAAAATGCCAAGATTCTCCATCTTGATATAAAAAATCCATTTCTTTATGACTGACATCTGCAGCTTCAACAGTTTCACCAGATTTAAAAGTTTTGTCATTAGTGTTGCCTGTTAGTAGATTTTTATATTTTATTCTCATAACAGCTTGACCTTTTCCTGGCTTATGAAATTCATGACTAACTATTGAGCAGGGGGCATTATCAATAATTAATTTTGTACCGTTTTTAAATTGGTTTGTTGAAATTTTCATATTCAATTTATTTTTATGTTATTTTAATATCGAGGTAGAACAAATGAAAAAATATTTAAGCATTTATTTAATAATACTTATTGTAGCTTCTTGTGTTCCTGGTAGCGAACAAATAGATAGAAATAAAGAAATAGACGACTTTTTAAATAATATTGAAGAAGAGAATAAAAATGATGGACCAATAATTTATTCAGCCTCTTGGATAAGTTCAAATTTCATTACATACGATTCTCAGAAAGTTATTGCTGATTATGGAACAAGATATACTTTGAAATCATTAGAAAGGTCAAGAGAGGCTTCTGCTTTTGATGATGTTTCTACATCTGCTGAGAATAGGAGAATGCTAAATATTCTGAAGAGTTCTTTTGTCATGCCACCTCCTTTTAATAAAGAACTTGCATCAGAACTTTCTTCAATTACAACCAGTTTAGAGGCAATGTATGGAAGTGGAGAACATTGTTATGAGGACGGCAGTTGTTATGATTTAGAATTTTTTGAATCAATTATTGATAATTCTAGAGATCCTAAAGAATTGCTTAAAGCTTGGCAGGGATGGCATGAGATAGGTAAACCTATGAAACCAATGTATATGAGAATGGTAGATATAGGTAATCAGGGATCTAAAGATTTAGGTTATCAAGGATTAAGCGATTTATGGTTTAGTAAATATGATATGCCTGCAGACGAGTTTTTGAATGAAACTGATAGAGTCTGGGAAGAGGTTAAACCTTTATATGATGCCCTTCATTGCCATGTTAGAGCAAAATTAAATGAACATTATGGTGATGATGTGGTTTCAGAATCTGGACCACTTCCAGTTCATCTATTGGGTAATATGTGGGGACAGTCATGGTCTAATATTTATGATTTAGTTTATACAGAAGAATCTCAGCAAAATTCAGTTGATGTTACAAAGATAATTGAAAATAAGGGATTAAATGAAATTGACATGGTTAAATATGCAGAAGATTTCTTTTTATCCATTGGCTTTGATCCCTTGCCAGATACTTTCTGGGAAAGGTCATTATTTGTAAAGCCAGTAGATAGATCTGTTGTTTGTCATGCGTCTGCATGGAATTTAGATCCGGCAAATAACGACTTGAGAATTAAAATGTGTATAGAAAAAAATGAGGAGGATTTTGTTACCATTCATCATGAGTTAGGACATATTTTTTATTATCAAGCATATAATCACTTACCTACTTTATTTCAGGGCGGAGCTAATGATGGTTTTCATGAAGCATTTGGCGACCTTTTAACCTTATCCATAACACCAGATTATTTAACACAAATAGATTTTATTACTGAAGAGGAGGCATTAGTTGCTAAAGAAGATCCAATAGGACTATTAATGAAGCAAGCTCTTGATGGAGTTGTAGTTGTTCCCTGGGCCTTAATGCTAGATAAATGGAGGTCGGGAGTATTTAATGGAGAAATAGATGAAACAAACCTGAATTCATCATGGTGGAAACTAAGAGAATATTATCAGGGTATTAGCACGAGCACTGAAAGATCAGAAGATTACTTTGATCCTGGAGCAAAATATCATATTCCTGGGAATACTCCTTATACTAGATATTATCTTGCAAGAATAATGCAGTATCAGTTTCATGAAGCTTTATGTAATGAAATTGAGTTTGATGGTTTATTGCACGAGTGTTCAATTTACGGAAGTAAAAAAGCAGGCGATAAGATAATATCTACAATGGCAATGGGAGAAAGTCTACCGTGGCAAGATGCTTTTGAAAATTTAACCGGCTCAAGACAATTAAGTGGAAAATCAATATTAAATTATTATGCTCCTTTAAAAGATTGGCTTGATGAAAAAAATAAAAATAGAACCTGTGGGTGGAATTAAAAATGAAATCAATTATTAATATTCTTATTGCGGCATTTGCATTTGTAATAGCATTCGGGATTGCAATCTTAACTGATAATGATTTAGTAAAACATGCTGTTTTATTAGCATTTGTTATCAATTGGATAGCCTATGTTCCAGCTTATTTATTACAGACTGAAAAATTCTATGATTTAACCGGAACCATAACTTACTTGACTGTTATTTGGACAACCTATGTTCTGTCAAGCTCAAAGCTGACATCCATCCCAATAGGTAATTTAATTCTTGTTTTATTGATTTCTTTTTGGGCAGCAAGATTGGGAAGTTTTTTATTTATGAGAATTCACAAAGACGGTGAAGATAAAAGATTTAGAACAATAAAAACATCAGCATCTCAATTTTTTATGACTTGGACGCTCCAAGGTTTATGGGTTTCAATGTGTTCGATGTGCGCAATCACTGCAATTGCTGGCGAAGGTATAATAATTAATACAATTTCAATAATTGGAATAGTTGTATTTTTGATAGGCTTTGTGATCGAAATTGTCGCTGATCAACAAAAATTACAATTTAGGTCCATACCAGAAAATAAAGACAAATTTATAACTTCCGGCTTGTGGTCAAAATCAAGACATCCTAATTATTTTGGTGAAATTCTATTATGGTTTGGTGTAGCTATTATTTCCATGCCAGCCTTAATAGAAGCTGTAAGAATTGGCGAATATCGGCCAATAGTATTCATAACCTTAATCTCACCTTTATTTACTTATTTTCTTTTAGTTTATGTAAGTGGTGTCAGGATGCTAGAAGCTAGAGGAGACATTAAGTGGGCCAATGACGAAGCTTATAAGAAATACAAACAAGAAACACCAATGCTATTTCCTAAATTATAAAATCTTCACGAATTTCAAGAAAAAATATACAATACATAGTGATATATGTTTAAAAATATGAGTTTTTTCTGTTTACAAAAAAGGTATAAAAAATTTTGTTAATTAGGCTGAGACTGTTAACATTATCAAACTTTAGGGAGTACATAATGTATATATTATTGAAGAAAATATCTTTACCAATACTTTTTGTTATCAGCATTGTAGTTTCGGCTAACGAAATGAATGTTGAGGTGAACATGGAAAGTGTTTTAGAGGTTGGTAGAGATAACCAAACACTTTCTGCATCGTCGCAAGATAAAATAGATCAGACTGAAAGACAAACAGACAAAATAGTTAATGAATATAAAGTTGTTTCTAAGCAAGTAGAAGGACTTAAACTTTACAATGCTCAAAAAAGAATTCAGATTCAGGCTCAGCTTGATCTTATGGATAAACTTGATGAGCAACTTGTTCAGGTGGTTGTTATGCAGCGACAGATACCTCCACTTGCACAAAAAATGCTTGATACCCTAGAAAACTTTATTCAAATTGATACTCCTTTTAGACAAGAAGAAAGAAGAGGTAGGGTTGATTTAGTTCGTTCATCTTTAGCAAAGCCAAAAGTTACAGCATCTGAGCAAGTTCGACAAGTTCTTGAGGCGTATAACATTGAAGCAGAATATGGCAGAAAAATAGACACTTATGAAGATAAACTACAAGACGGCACTGTTGTGAATATTCTTGTTATAGGAAGAATTGGTATGTTCTATCAAACTAAAGATGAAAGAACGAGTGGTAGATGGAATAACGAAACTGGCGAATGGGAAGAGCTTTCATCGACATACAGAAAACCCATCAGAGATGGAATAAGAATGGCTAAGAAGTTAGCACCTACAGATATGTTGCTAATGCCAGTTGTTAAGGGAGAGGTATAATGAAGAAATTTTTACCAATTTTATTTGTTTTATCTGTATCTTATAGCGTAATAGTTATTGCACAAGAATCTGATGATGCAGATGCCCCAGAAGTATCTACAGTCCAAGAATTATTAATGTTGGTTAAAGAGGGTAAAACCAAGGAACAAACAGAAAATTCTAAAAGAGAAGCTGAATTTTTAGCAAATAAGAATAAACAGGCTGAAATTCTTGCTGCTGAAAAAAGAGAACTTGCAAGACAAGAAAGAATTGCTGATCAGCTAGAAGCTGAATATAAAAAGAATGAAGAAATTCTTAGAGTAAAAGAAGAGGCTTATCAAAAAGAGCTAGGCTCATTAGTTGAACTATTCGGTCATTTACAAAGTTCAGCTGGAGAAGCTGCAGTTCAGTTTTCTGGATCCTTAACCAGCGCACAGTTTGGAACTGAACGAGTTGATTTCCTAAATGATTTAACTTCTAAAATGTCAGAAACAACTGAATTACCTACAATTAGAGAAATTGAAGGCCTCTGGTTTGAATTACAAAGAGAAATGGCTGCAAGTGGCGAGGTCGTCTCTTTTGATACAACTGTTGTAGATGTTGATGGAGAGACATCTACTTGTAATGTTACTAGAGTTGGGCTTTTCAATGCTGTTTGCGATGGTAAATATCTTGAATATGTTGCTGCTACTGGACAGTATGCGTTTTTACCGAGACAACCTGCTGGTAGGTATACAAAAACTGCAAATAAAGTAGGTGAAGCAGAGCCAGGTGAACAGGTTAAATTTGGAATTGATCCTACTGGACCTACAGGAGGAAGTTTACTAGCAAATTTAATACAGACACCATCTTTAGCCGAGAGAGCTGCGCAAGGAAGAGAAGTTGGGTATGCAATTATCTTTGTTGGTATAATAGGTATTGGTTTGGCTTTTTGGAAATTATGGAGCCTATATGTATTGGGTAAAGCTGTAAGAGCCCAAACTGGATCAAAAACTTTAGATGTTAGAAATCCACTTGGTAGGGTTCTTAAAGTAGGAGAGGAAAACTTTAGTAAAGATATAGATACTTTGGAGCTAAAGCTAGCTGAAGCAATTATGGCAGAAAGACCTTCTATTGAAAGAGGTATAGGTGCTGTTAGGATAATCTCAGTTGTAGCGCCTTTAGCAGGATTACTTGGTACTGTTACAGGTATGATCGTAACTTTCCAGATGATTACGTTGTATGGAACTGGAGATCCAAAACTAATGGCTGGAGGTATATCGCAAGCTCTTGTTACCACCGTGCTAGGATTATTAGTCGCTATACCTACTACACTTCTGCATTCATTTACAGCATCGTCTGCTAAAGGAATTATTAGTGTTCTAGAAGAGCAAAGTACAGGTATTCTCGCGGAAAGAGCTGAGGGTAGCTAGTAACTAATTATGTGGTTTGCGATCACTGAAACATTCTCTTCCATAAGAGACTTTATGGAAGCTGGTGGCAGTGTACTATGGTTAATAGCTATTTTAGTGTTTTTCATGTGGGCGATGATTTTTGAGAGAATTTGGTATTTTTCTCATAGTCATGAGTTTTATGTTCAAGATCTTGCTAGTAAATGGAACAATAGAAGTGATAAAACATCTTGGCATGCTCTTCAAATAAGAGAAAAAATGCTTTCACAAGCTAAAGTAGAAATAAATCGAAATTTATCAATCATACAGACTTGTGTTGTTTTGGCTCCACTATTTGGACTATTAGGTACCGTCACTGGAATGATTGAAGTTTTTCAGGTTATGGCCTTTAACGGAGGTGGTGATGCAAGAGCAATGGCAGGAGGAGTATCGAAAGCAACTTTACCAACAATGGCTGGAATGGTTGTAGCCTTATCTGGAGTTTTTGCAAGCATATATCTAAATAGTGCATCTGACAGACATACAAATGATTTAAGAGATTTAATTAAAAGAGAGTTATAGGAGAAATTTATGAGAAGAAATGCAATTAGCAGCGCAGTTAAAGATGAAGAGAGTGAAATAAATTTAACTCCAATGCTTGATGTTGTTTTCATTATGCTTATCTTTTTTATTGTTACTGCAAATTTTATAAAAGAACCAGGACTCGAAATAAACAGACCTGATTCAGATACAGCAGAAACTCAAGAAAACGCAGCTATTTTAATAGCTGTTGGCCCAACAGGGGAAGTCTGGATGGATGGCAGAAGGATTGATGTTAGACAAGTAAAAGCTAACGTAGTTAAGATGCTTGCCGATAATCCTCAGGGATCTGTTGTAATCCAAGCAGATGAAAAAGCTGTTGCAGACACAATTATTAAAGTAATGGATGGAGCAAGAGAAGCAGGTGTTAGCGCAATATCTCTAGCTTCAGAACCAAAATAATCTATGAATCAAGTTCTCTCAGCAATAAGTATCGTTACAAAGCCTATACATAGTGTTTATGTAAAAGCTTTTGATACAAATAAATATGCTGCGGGGATAGGTTTTTCTTCTGCAATAACATTAGCTCTTTTCTTTGTAATGGTAATTCTAATTTCTTTAGGTGATAGTGGTTTGAGAGAAGATACTTCTGTAAAGCTTGCTGACGTTGTAATGCCAGAAAGACAGATAGACACTTTTTTAACTGAAGTAGATAAACCAGATAAACCAGAAGAACAACCAGAAGATATAGCACAACCAGAGCTTGATTTAGCTCCACTTACAGGTCTAGATGTATCCATTGCAAAACCAAAAGCAAATTTTAAAGCTGGTGGCTCATTTTTCAGAGATGGGGAATATATACCTCTTTTTAAAGTTGTGCCAATATATCCAAGAAGAGCGCAAGAAAGAGGAACTATGGGATACGCCTTAGTTGAATTCACTATTACAGATACTGGCAGTGTTGAGGATGCTAAAGCAATTGAAGGTTATTGCTCTAACTCAGATCCAAATGATCCTGCAACAGAATTTAGGCCTTGTACAATGTTTAATAGCGCATCTGCAAGGGCAGCTTTAAAATTAAAATATAAACCTAAAATTGTTGATGGCAAAGCTGTTCCTGTTGAAGGCGTATTACACAGATTTACCTATATTTTGGACGATGCTTAGATTATGAAAAAAGATTTACAAAAATATTTTATTGCTCTTATATATATATTTTTTATTGCCTTTACTTTTAATATTGAGGCACAAAATCAAAATTCAGATAGAGAAGTAAAGAAGACCAACATCAAATATAAAAAAGCTAGAGCGTTACAAGCAGGTACTGCAAAAAAAATGGCTAAAGTTTATGAAGCTTTAGAAGTAGTTGATGATAAAGGTGAGCCTGATCCTGATATGGAAACCGTTTTATCAATCCTTACTGAGCTAAAAAGAGATATGGCTAACCTCAAAAGTTATGATAGATCAGTAATGTGGAATGCATGGGCTTTTGTGTATTTTAATGATGGAAAATATGATCAAGCCATGGACGCATATTATAATTTAATTAATGAACCTGAAGTAACAA
This sequence comes from uncultured SAR86 cluster bacterium, assembly GCA_902579825.1. Classification (GTDB taxonomy): domain Bacteria; phylum Pseudomonadota; class Gammaproteobacteria; order Magnimaribacterales; family D2472; genus SAR86A. Next base: position 58,643 of record CACHII010000004.1, read on the forward strand.
TCGGTCTAAGAGTGGGAGCACTTCTTTCACTTGCTCAACTACATCTAGTACAAGAGAATTATAAGGAAGGCATTGAACTTATATTGCAATGGATGAATGAGGTTGAAAAGGTAACAGCACAGTCCTATTCTTTGCTTGGCCAGGCTTATTATCAGACAGGAGATTTTAGAAAATCATTATCATCAATGGAGACTGCTGTGACAATGGCGGAGGAAGAAGGGTACAAACCAAGAGAAAATTGGTATGTAATCATGGCTGCTAGTATAGGTGAGCTCAAAAAAGAAATTGGTGAAAAGGAATCTCTTTTAAGACAAATTGATATTTATGAAATTCTTGTAAATTTATATCCAAAAAAACAGTATTTTATTCAGCTTGGTGGTTCATATGGTCAATTAGGAAGAGAAAAAGACTATATGATTACACTTAAAGCCGCACATCAAAAAGACTTCTTAAATAAAGAATCTGAATATTTAGCATTAACACAACTATTATTGTTGAATCAAAATCCTTACTGGGCAGCACAAGTTTTTGTTTCTGGACAAAAGAAAATGATTACGATAGTTGATGAGAAAACTGAGGAAGAAAAAATTGTTCCTGTTGTTAAAGATACTGAAAAAAATCTTAAACTTCTTGCAGATGCATGGAGAATGGCTCAAGAAATTGATAAAGCAATTCCAGTTTTAGAAAAAGCAGCAAACATGTCAAAGGATGGAGAATCATTTGTTTTATTAGGAAATTTATACTTATCTGAAGATAAAGTTGAAAAAGCAGTCGAGGCCATCAACAAGGGATTAGAAAAAGGCAAAATAAAAAAATTATCTCAAGTATATCTTACTCTTGGACAAGCATACTTTGAGCTGGAGAAATTTGAAGATGCAAAAAAGAATTTCAGAATCGCAGCAAGAGATAAAGATAAAAAGATTAAACAACAAGCTAATAATTGGATCAAATATACTGAGAATGAAGAAATAAGGGTAGCCAATCTAGCTTTAAGAAGAGATTATATTCAGCAAAATTCTACTTAATTTTTTTCAAAAACAATCACTTTAAAATCGTACTCATTCTCTGAATCTTGTTTATGCTCCGTAGAACTTGTCTTCTCCCAACTTTCTAGATTAATTTCAGGATAATAGACATCACCATCAATGTCGCAATCAACTCTTGTTAAAACTAGCTTATTTACAATATCTAATGTTTCTCTAAATAAATAACCACCACCAATAATCACAATTTCTTTATAACCATTTTCAACACATAAGTTGTTTGCATTTGATAAAGCCTCTTCAGTGCTTGTAAAAACATGAGCGCCTTCAATATCTTTAATAGTTTTTGATACAACAAAATTTAATCTATTAGGCAATGGACGACCAATAGACTCAAAGGTTTTTCTGCCCATAACTATTATTTTATTAGTTGTATACACTTTGAAATGAGCTAGATCTTTTTTGAGACTCCAAGGAAGATTGTTATTAATACCTATAACATTGTTATTAGAGAGAGCAACAACATGAGAAATAACAATCATTTATATAGCCATCCTAGCTTTAATTGATGGATGAGGGTCATAGTCAACCAGAATAAAATCATCAATGCTATAGTTATTTAAGTCATCAATAGAATTAAGATTTGGCAACTTTAATTTTGGTAGTGTTTTTGGCTTTCTAGATATTTGTTCTTTTACTTGTTCTATAGAATTTTTATATATGTGTGCATCTCCGAAAGAATGAATAAATCTTTTAGGTTTTAAGTCTAATATTTTTGCAATTATACATAGCAGTAGCGCATAACTGGCAATATTAAAAGGAACACCAAGAAACATATCAGCACTTCTTTGATACATATGACAACTAATTTCATTCTCATGAATATAAAATTGTGACATGACATGACAAGGAGGTAGAGCCATTTTATCAATCTCTCCTACATTCCATGCTGACAAGATATGCCTTCTGCCATCAGGGTTATTTTTAAGATTATCAATGAGATCTTCCAATTGGTCTCTCCCTGACCAGTTCCTCCATTGCACTCCATAAACTGGACCAAGGATTTTTTTAGTATCTGTGTTTTCATATCCTAGCTGTTTACCCTGATTATCTGCGTTGTCAGTCCATATTGTTGAGTATTTATCGAGGTCTTTAAGCTGGCCTCTATTTTTATTAAACCTAATTTCAGCTAATCTTCTTTCATCATCTGATCCTTCTAAAAACCATAATAACTCAGACACAACACCTTTCCATGCTAGTGATTTTGTAGTAACTGCAGGGAATCCATTACTCAGATCAAATTCTAGTTGATGACCAAATGAAGAAATTGTTCCAGTATTTGTTCTGTCTTCTTTTTCTTGACCATTTTCTAGAATAAATTTTAAGAGATCTAAATATGCTTTCATGCTGCTTTTTTTGAATATACCAATATTATGAAACCTGCAATAATCATAGGTATGCATAATATCTGACCCATACTTAATGTATCAAATGCAATGTAACCCATATGAGAATCAGGTTGTCTATAGAATTCAATTATAAATCTAATCGAACCATAAAATATAAGAAAAAATGAAGAAACAATACCTTTTAAATTGGTTTGAGAATTAATAAAGAACAATAATAAAAATAATACTAAACCTTCCCCAAAACTTTCATATAATTGAGACGGGTGTCGAAGCAGTCCAAATGGATCAGTTGGAAAAATAAATCCCCATTCACCGTTTGTTGCTTTTCCATAGAGCTCACCATTAAGGAAGTTACCAATTCTTACAATTCCAAGACCAATCGGCATTGCCAGAACAACAGCATCTGTTAGCCGCAAAAAGGAAATATTTTTTTTCTTACAAAATATCATCAATGCAACTATCACACCTATTAAGCCGCCATGAAAACTCAACCCACCTTGCCAGATATAAAATAAAGATAATGGATTGTTAACTAGTTGCTCAGTACCATAAAAGAGCATATATCCTATTCTTCCTCCGCACATGGCACCAAGAAAAAGCCCATACATAAAAACCATATCATTTACCTCGTCTTTGCTAAGGCCAATTTCTTTAATAATTTTGTTTTGTTTTAAGAAAAAGTAAATCAACAGTGCAGATATAAGCCAAGAAACAGCATAATACTGGATCTTTAATGGACCTAATTCTATCAAGCTAGGATTATTAAAAAATTCTGATAATTCGATAATCATATTAAAAACATATAGATTGAAACTATTAAAAACCATGCTGCCATTAATTTTCTTAAAACAGATTGAGATAAATAATGAGCTATATCTGCACCATATTTTGCAGAAAAAATACTAGTAATTGATACTCCAATCAGGGCAGGCAGATATACATAACCAAGACTCATAGCAGGTAGCATATCTTTATTAATTCCAGCAATAATGTAGCCTAGTGTTCCAAATATTGCTATGGGAACTCCGCATGCAGCAGAAGTTCCAATAGCTGAAGTTAAATTGAGGCCTGAGGCTTTAAAATAAGGTAAAGAAAAAGTACCGCCTCCAATTCCAAGCATCGATGATAGAAAACCAATAACCGAACCTGCAAAAATAGATTTAGGATTTGTTGGTGTGAACCGTTTTGATGTTAAGTTAATATTAAAAAGAAATTGAAAGCCAACTAATAGAATAAAAACAGCGATAATATATTTTAATAATAGGCCTTTTATTTGAATAGCAAACAATGCACCAGCCATCGCTCCAAAAATTATTCCCATAGCCACAGGCTTAAAATGCATAAAATTAATAGAGTTTTTATTCTTATGTGCACTAGCAGAAGAAAATCCTGTAAAGATAATACAGGCAATAGCCGTTCCTATTGATAAATGAACAATTATTTCATTATCAAAACCAAGGCTAGAAAATGTTCCTATTAATACTGGAACTATAATAAGTCCGCCACCAATACCAAACATTCCAGCAAGAAGACCTGCAAGAATCCCAAGAGCACTAAAGATAAGTATTTCATCAAACATTACTAAATTCACTACAATATGTATATTTTAGTTCATTTAAAACTTTTCGATATACAGCCTCCTTAAACGAGACGATAACAGTTAACGGATACCAATAACTTACCCACTTAAAATTTTCAAACTCATTATCAGGATCATTTTCAAAAGATATTTTTATATTCTCTTTTAATTTAAATAAAAACCATTTCTGCTGTTGCCCTTTAAATTTTTTACTCACAAGTATCTTTCTTCTGCTTTTTTTAGGAACGTCATATTTATACCAATTACTTGAAGACTTTATGAGTTTGATATATTTTGAGCTAATACCAACCTCTTCATAAAGCTCTCTTTTGGCGGCTTCAAGAGGATCCTCATTCTTGTCTATACCTCCCTGAGGAAATTGCCAACTATTCATACCTCTTCTTTTGCATAACAAAACTTCACCTTCATTATTTACAACGATAATTCCTACATTTAACCTGTAACCTTCTTCTTTCATTTACTCCAATCAAGATCAATATATTTATTTATGATATAAACAAAAAATAAACTTATAATTACTAAAAATAAACTAGGTCCTGCTGCCATTTCCCATTGACCCTCGCTAGTATAGTTATAGATTTTAGTTGAGAGTGTATCAAAGCCTATAGGACGTAATAAGAGTGTTGCTGGCTGCTCCTTGATTGACTCAATAAATACAAGCATAAAGCTTAAAAAGATAGCAGACCTCATCTGTGGTAAGTAGAAATAGTAAAATGCTTTTAATGCATTGCTTGGTTGAGTTGCTAATGCATTTTCAGTAGATTTTGAAATATTTGATAAAGATGCAGAAATATAATTAAAGGCTGGCGTCATAAACCTTAAAGCCAAACAGGCAACTAATCCAACAATTCCATAAAAAGTAATAGAAGTATTAAATAAGAAATCAAATCCTACGAGAAGACCAGCTGAAATCACTGAGCCTGGTATCGCATACCCCGATGTTGATATTAATATCAATGTCTTGAGAATATTTAATTGCTTGTAGCATAAGGCTAGAGATATACCAAAAAATATAGTTAAAAGAGAAGCACATAAACCTATAACACTAGAGTTCACTAATAGTCTTAAATTAATATATATATTTAAATTGGACTCGGATAAGTACCAAATTATTAACTGTAGCGCAGGAATGCAAAATACAAATACAAACACTGTAAGACATAAGAAAAAAATAGCTATTTTAATAAATATACTTGCTTCTATTTTTTGAAATTTTTCAGCTGTTTTTGTTGCTAGGCTTGTAGATTCTTTCCCAAAGTACTTTGAAAAAAACATTATTATAAAAACAAATATTAGAAGATATCCTGCAAGTCTCGCAGCTGAAAAATAGCTTTGATATCCAAACCATGCATCGTATATTCCCACTGTGAATGTTTCTACTCTTAGCGTAGAAACTCCACCAAAATCTGCAATAGTTTCAAACACAACTAAAGCCATTCCAGCAATTATAGTTGGCCATAATGATGGAATAATGATTTTTCTTATTGCAGTCATATTGCCATCACCTAAAGACTTAGCTGCTTTGAATACCTTTATTCCAACTGATGATAGATGAGCTTTTGTTAAAAGAAAGATATATGGAAATAAAGCCATTGCCATGATTAAAGATGCACCATATATATTTTTAATTGGTGGCAGAATAATATTAAGATTTCTTAAGTATTCTGAAATAGAACTAGAATATTCAAAGATACCAACATATATAAATGCATAAACATAGGCAGGAAATGCAATTGATAGACTCAAGGCCCAGCTAAAAAATTTATGTCCTGGAAATTTATAAAATGTTACTAATATGGCTAATGGCACAGCTATTAACGCAGATAAAATTGCTGAACCAAATGATAAAAAAACCGTATTATAAAATAATTTATTTAGGTAATTTTGTGATAAGTAAGAGTTGTCAACTTCGTTAAGGAAAGCTACTAAAAAAAATGTAATAAAGAAAGCTATCGCAAATATGATCCAAGGCATAGAAAGATAGTTCCAGATCTTTAAACTCTGCATTGATATATTTCTCTGCTCATTAGAGCTTATTTTTTAACTAAAGTCTTTTTTGGATCAGATAAAGTTTTTTTACCTTTCATACCAAGCTTTTCTAAATCTTTCATTTGAGAGTGGAGATTACCAGTGCCATCACTAAGTCTCTTTTGCGCTACATTATATGATTCCACCGCATCTTCAAGTTTTTCAGCAATATCTGAAAATGCATCTGAAAAATTTGCATATTTATCAAGCAATAATCCTGCTCTACTTGCAACATCGGCTGCATTTTTATGTTGTTTATCTACCCTCCACATAAACGCAGTCATTTTTAAGATAGACATCAGATGAATTGGAGTCATAAATGCTATCTTCTTTTCATTTGCCAGCTCCTGAATACCCCAATCATTAGAAAGTGCAATTGTTAGAGCTGCATCTATTGGAAAAAAGATAAAAACATAATCTGGTGAATTAATCTCTTCAAGTTCAGAGTAATCTTTTTCAGACAGCTCTTTTATATGACTTTTAATAGAGTTTATGTGAGATTTAAGTGAACTTTTTTTATCATTTTCATTATCAGCATTTACGAATTCTTCATATGCTGTCAAAGATACTTTTGAATCAATAATAATATTTCTATCATCTGTTAAGAAAACCACAGCATCTGGCCTAACATTATTACCTGTCTTAGTTTTATAATTTGGCTGAAGTTTATACTCGAGGTCTTCAACCAAGCCAGCATCTTCTAAAGCTCGCTCAAGAATATGTTCACCCCAATCTCCTTGTTGTTTTGTATCTCCTTTAAGGGCCTTGGTTAGATTTTCAGCATTTTGCTGCATATTAGATGTGGTTGTAACAAGACTTTGAAATTGTTGTTCAAATCTACCAAACTCTTTTGCACTTTGATTATTTTGTTCATCTATATTCTTTTTCAATATATCAAGTTCTCTTTGTAACTGCTCTTTAAAAGGTAACAAAGTATTGTTAATCTCAGAAATGTTTACCTCGCGCATAGTTGTGTTATTTTCAAGTGAGACTTGTTGTATTAATTGTTTCAGACCTTCATCAAATTTTATGTCTTTATTTGTGTTTGAGTCTTTATTGAAGATAAAGAATACTAGACCAAATAAAATTAATACATTTAAAATAATTATAAAAATGTCCACGATAAAAAATTCTCCTATAAAATATATCTTATATTATGCATCAAGAATTAGTAACAAAGTATCAAAAGCTAAAAGACAAGAATTTGTCAATAGACATTACCAGAGGCAAGCCAGATACGGATCAATTAGATTTATCTAATGATTTAATAGATATTCCAATTTCGTCTACTTCTGAAAATGGAATAGATTTAAGAAATTATGGTGAACCATTTGGCATCATGGAAGCTAGAAAACTTGGATCAGAGCTATTAGATGCTCCAGTTGATAACATAATTGCAGGAGAACAATCAAGCTTATTGTTAACCTATCAGACAGTTCTTTCTAATTTCTTATTTGCCAAGCCAACTCCTTGGAAAGATATTCAGAATCCAAAATTTATATGTCCAGTACCTGGTTTTGATAGACATTTCATGATGCTCGAAGATTTTGGAATTGAAGCGGTAGGAATTCCTTTGAAAGATGATGGAATTGATCTTGACAAATTTCAGAATGTCTTAAATAGCGATGATAGCTATGTAGGTATTTTGTGTGTACCTAAACACTCTAACCCTTCAGGAGAAATATATTCTGATGCCAATTTAGAACAAATGTTTAAAATAGGCTCTAATTATTCAGATAAATTTCTTTTTCTTTTTGATCATGCGTATTTAATTCATGATTTTTTACCAACACCAAAGCAGAAGCCTTTATGGGAGCTAGCAACTAAAATGAATGCTCAGGATCAAACTGTAATTACGACTTCATTTTCAAAAGTTACTTTTGGAGGTGGTGGAATATCTTTTATGGCCACCGCAGGGCATTCCTTAGACTTAATAAAGAAAGTTAGAACAACAATGATCATTTGTCCAGATAAATTAAATCAGAAAAGACATGTTGAGTTTTTTAAAAATATAGAAACAGTTAAATTACATATGGAAAAACATGCAGACCTCATTAGACCTAAATTTGAAGTCGCCTATTCATATTTAAAGGAATTGCCAAAAGAATGTGGAACATATTCAAGACCAACTGGTGGGTATTTCATTACCTATAGCACATCAAAACCTATAGCTACAAATGTAGTTGAATTGTGTAAAGAAATGGGAGTTTTAATAACACCAGCAGGTTCTACTTTTCCAAAAAATTATGATCCAAATAATAGTGTAATAAGATTAGCACCAACTTATGTTTCTCGAGATGATTTAGAAAGTGCAATGGATGTATTTACTACAGCAGTCCAGCTTGCGCATTTAGAAGTTAAAATTTAGTTTGTAGCCCTTTCATGAGGTATATAACTCTTTCCATCAAAATGTGAGAAGATCATTCTTATATCAGGGTGATTAGCAGCACCATTTGCAAGATCATCTAGTAAGTTTTGTTCAGAAACATATGCTATATAAAAAACTTCTTCGTTCTCTGCAAACAAATGATAGAAAGGTTGATTTTTATCTGGTCTAAAATCTTTTGGTATTGCGTTATACCATTCTTCTGTGTTTGCAAAAACAGGATCGAGGTCAAATATAACACCTCTGAAATTAAGGAACTTATGCTTTACAATATTACCGATTGAGAACTTTGCTTCTACCAAGTCTTGCATTATATTTATAAATTAAACCATTATTAGGAAAAAGTCATGAACAAAACTGAAAAGATCGCATTTAGAGAGGCAATAATAGTCGTATTAATGGGAGCAATCATTAATTTTCCGTTGCAAACTTTTCTTTTATGGCTGACCATAGATAACTGGGAATGGGCAAGCCCATTAAAGATATCTCTTTTTATTCAACTTATTATTACCTTTGTTGCCTTAATTAGAGTATATATAATTAGGATGAGGTTCCAGAGAGGAAAATTTTAATCTTTTTTATCTTTCATAAGTTTCTTTTTCTCTGCCATCATTCTCATTTTCATTCTTTGTGCAATCATATCTTTACACCAAACATCATATATTTCTGAGTAGTTTGCGGCCATATCAGCCAAAATTGCTACTTCCATCCATTTTTCTTCATTCTCTGGATTTGCTTCAATTTCTTTCCAAACAGCTTCACTTAAAGCCAACAATCCTGCAACACCGTCTTTGGTTTCTTTACATTCTTTAAAGCTAAAAAGATAGTTTGGATTGCTTGCAAATCTGTCAATAGGTGATTTTTCTGAAGTTTTATGATCATCTGCAATTAAAGCTGTTGATATAAAAAGACAAGTTAAGAGTAAAAAATTCTTCATTTATATATTCCTAAAATTTGATTAATATACCTAAGATTACATTTTTTTAGAAAAAGTTCAAAGAAAACTTTACTTTTAAATTTAAGTATTCATAATGCGCCAATATTCATACTAATGAACATATTCTGAATGTTTATTAGTATGAATATGATAGAAAAAATCCCTAATAGTTTTTAAAGTCATCATAATACAGAATTTGCTTACCTTTAATTTCATTATTCATTTTTGATACAAGACTTTTCGCAACTTTTTTAGCATGGACATTTCTAAATTTTTTAAAAGGCCCAAGCAACAAATATCCGGTTAGATTAGTAATTTTTTCAAAAGTTAATACAATAGGGTTTGTTTTTTCATTTACTCTTTTACCAAGCAAATGACTCGGTCTGGCTATAACTACTTTTTCAAAACCTAAAGATAGTATTTCCTTTTCTATTTTTCCTTTAACACTTAAATATAAATTTTTTGAATTATTATCTGCGCCAACAGCTGAAACAAGCGCAATTGATTTTGCTCCTCTACTTAAAGCAAATTCTGCAATGCTTTTTATATAATCAAAATCTACCTTTTCAAAGCTTCTTCGATTTTCCTTTTTAATATACATAAGTTCAAATAAAGATAGTTTTTTACCTATTGCAATATAGACTTCGTTTATAGTTTCTTGGTAATTTATTTCTTTAATATCATCAAAGTTGGTTATTATTTGTTCAACACTTATCTGATTTTCAATCCTTTTTCTTGATAGCAGTATTAACTCAGATGCATTATTCTCTAGGACTTGAAGTAAATTGTTACCTACTAGGCCAGAAGCGCCAACTAAAAGAATTTTTTTACTCATTAGAAATATTTAAAACTATTTCGATCAACTCATCTATTGATTTTGAACCGTCAATAGAATGTTGTGAAAATTGCTCATATAAAGGTTCTCTTTCAGAATAAACTTCTTCTATAGATAGATTTTCAGGCACTGCAAGACCTCGCTCTTGACCTTTATTAATTCTTTCAAGAATAGTTTTTAACGGAGTATTAATATATAAAATTTTTGAAAATGACTTAAGATATTTCATAGATTTTTCTGAGTAGATCGCACTCCCGCCCGTTGAAATAACTTGTGTTGATTTATCAAGTTCAAGAATTACTTCTTCTTCAGATTTTCTAACTCTTTCATATCCATGCTTTTTTTTAATTTCTTCTAAGGTCATTTGCCAGTTAGCTTCAATTAACTTATCTGTATCTACAAAACTTAGATTATACTTCTCGGAAATAGCCTTACCTAATGTAGATTTTCCACATCCAGCCATACCAATAAGGCTTATATTATTCATTTTTAAATGAGGAAGGGAGTCTGTCATGTTGTTTTAGATTATCATTAATTTCGAACCATGAGGCTTTTGATCCTACAAAGACATGATGGGCTTTTGGTAATTCAGGGCTTCCTTCTATAGTACCAACCGAAACGTAATATTTATCTGACTTAGTTTCATCAAGAAACATAATGTTAGAACCACAATGCTTACAAAATATTCTTTGACATAGCTCAGATGAATAGAAAGATTTAATATTTTCTTGGCCAGCATCATACTTAAAACAGGATTTATCTACTTCGATAAAACTTGCAAATGCGGAACCATGAGTCCGGCGGCATTGTGAACAATGACAATGTGAGAAATATTTGATCTCTTGATTTATTTCAAATAAGACTTTTTTGCATTCACAATACCCCTTAAGTTTATGCATTTTTGGCAAATTCCTCAGTAGCCTTGATGAGTTCATGGGTAATTTCTTTTTCAAAAGCACTATGACCCGAGGAGGGCGCAACTATCAATTCGGCTTCCGACCAGTTTTTAGAAAGCTCCCACGCTGTTTCCATTGGACAAACTAAATCATATCTCCCTTGAATAATTTTTGCTGGAATATGCCTTACTTTATCAATTGCTTCTTTTGAAATAAGTTGGTTTTCGTTTTCAAGAAAGCCATTATTAATAAAATAATGATTTTCAATCAGTGCAAAGGCTAGGGCAAACTTAGGTTCAGTAAAAGATGAAATCATTTCAGGAGCATAACTTAAGGTACTAGTTGATCCCTCCCACTTGGACCATGCAACTGCTGCCTTTAATTTTTTTTCTTCATCTGTACCAGTAAAAATTTTATGATATGCGCCCATTAAATCGTTTCTTTCTTCTTCATTTATAGGTTCAAGGAATTTTTCCCAAGCTTCAGGAAAGACTCTGCTAGCACCATCTTGATAAAACCATTTAAGCTCTTTTTTTCTTAGCATGAAAATGCCTCGCAGAACAAGTTCACTTACCGACTCTGGGTATGTCTGTGCATATGCCAGGGACAAAGTACTTCCCCATGAACCTCCAAATACCAACCATTTATTTATATTCAATAAAAGCCTAAGTGATTCAATATCATCAACAAGATCCCATGTAGTATTGTTTTCAAGACATCCATGAGGAGTGCTTCTACCGCAGCCTCTTTGGTCAAAAATAATAATTCTGTATTTATTAGGATTGAAAAATCTTCTTACTTGAATACTTCCACCTCCTCCAGGACCTCCATGTAAAAAAACAGCAGGCTTTCCATCAGGATTCCCACACTCCTCATAATATATCTTATGACCATCCTTACATAGAAAGTCAAAATTATATGGTATGCAATTCGGATGTAATCCTAAAGAATTCTTCATTGTTGTATTATATAGTTAAAGTTTTTTTCGGAGAAAAAGAATAATGTATGACTTTTTATCAAGAATATTTAGAGGATTCTGCAAATCAGAAGTTAGCTAATAATCTTTTCTGCTTTGTTTAAGATTTTTTAGCAGAGGGTACAATATCTTGACATGAAGTTTCGATATCGTATGACATCTTAATACCAATCTCTTCAAAATAACTCTCCCATAGCTCAATCAATCCAATGTTCATATCTCGATCATGTTTACATCTAAGGTAATATACAAATACTTCAGGCGGGTTAATACCAAATTCCGGTTTTAAACCTTCCCAAAGCTTTGGATCATACTTAGCTTTAAGATCATCATAAGAAATACAACTATCTTGATCTCTGCATGACCTTATAAGAGACATACTTTTTGAATTTTGCATTAAATCAGAAAAAATTATAATTTTTCTGTATTCATAATCAGATGCAAAATCCAATGGTGTTTTTGTTGAAAGCACTTTTATCTGTTCGATTATCTGAGAATATTCACCCTTAACATTGCTTAACTGTGAAAAAGAATCACCTGCTGTTTCCAACTGCTGGCTAAAGGTTTGCGCTGATCCAGCCATTCTATTTCTAGTAGTTTCACCAGATATTGTTGAGTGTAGAGAACCATACATGGTACCTTCTTTTCCATTTCTTGGGATGCAACCTGCAAATATTGGCTCAAGCTCTTCAGCTTGGGGTCCATCCCCAGCTATATTAATAATTGAAATTTTGTCATATGGACCCATGAGCCTTATATTGTCTTTATCAATTAATTGATTTAGAAGAAGCTTATATTGTTCTTCCGCATAACCTTCTGTACTGTCAACTAAAACAAAGTAATGTCCATATTTAGGTCCAAACCTTTCGTTGTTATATATAACAGGAGTCTCATTACAATTATCATGATCTGGGTTAACTGAGTTTCTATCAGTATCAGCATTAATCATTCTAGGTGTTTCACTTCCTCTACATATAAATTGCTTATATAGATTATTGCCTTCAAAAATATTATTACATTCTAAAGGATCAGCAGCCATTGGGCCTTTAGCTGAACTACCACCACCTCCGCACGAAGTTACAACAAGCAGCATGGTTACTAAAGCAAAGTAGGTAACATTATATTTCATATTCTTTCCCCTAAATTAATCTAGATTCGGGTTGTAATTGTTGACATCAGTATCATCCAATTTATCTAGATACACATTGATTTTTTCCCTTTCAATATCAAAAAATTCGGCATATTGTTCAACCATCACTTTGTATTCATTAAGAATGACTGATCTAGCCTTATTAGCCTTTTCTCTTTTCAAAGAATCATCCATATTATATTCAGCAATTTCAGCATATGCCACATTAAATGATTTAATAAAATCAACATCTACTGCAGGTAAAGCTGGATTTTCAGTAGAGGGTATCCAATGTTTTGGAATAGGATGCTCTCTATAGGTTTGGTTACTAGTTCTATAGTTTTTAATAGAAAGATCCAAGGTTTGTATTAGTTTTCTAGTAAAGGTCTGATATCTGCTATCTAACCCTTGAACAATATCTACATATTTAGACCAGTTTTTAACGCATTGAAGTCTAAACTCATGATTTGAAGCGAGATTACCATCATACATTTCACGAGTTCTATCAAATAACATTACATCAACATTTTTAAGTTTTTCAACTCTTTTTAAAGCTTTGTTATATCTATCGCCAACTTTTTGATATCCTGTAATTGGGTCTCTAAAAAAGTAACCGTCAATCATTGTAATAACCGCAAAGAAAGAACCCATTACCAAAAGAAAGGCTCCATCAAAAGAAATTGTATTTAGGTTGGTAAAAGGATCAACTGCTAACTTAAATGCTTTGTCAATTATATCCTGTCCCATGGCGAAATCTGTTGTGATTAAATTGTCTCCTCTTGTAAGTTCAGATCTAAATACTGCGAGCATGAGATTTATATATGCGAAAACAGCCATATATGCTGCTACAAAAAAACCATAAAATAAGATTCTTGGTTTTTTGGATGTTGTAACTCCATTCATTAGGTGAGTCCAAACCATAACACCGAGTAAGAAAGCAAGACCAACATTTATTGAGGCAATTGTAAATGACAAGAAGGCCGCTCTGTTTTCTCCAGCTGCATCTTCGAGCGCGTTGAAGTTTAGGTAAACTTCTAATGTAAATAATACAATCGGAACAAGTAATTTTAGACACTTTATAAAGATATTATGATTATAAGGATCTCTAGTTTTTTTAATTTTATTTTCTTTTCTGAATAATTTATATTCTTTAAATGCAAGTTTTCTTTCTTCTATAGCCTCATTTATTCTCTTTTTAAATGCTGATACTTTTGAGTCCCAGTCTTGCTTCATTTTTGTATAAGTTTCTTTGTAACCGTTAGCTTCCATAGAATCTTCTAAGTCTGAAAATTCCGCTTCTAAATTTTTATTTGAATTTAGCAAAGGAAATTGTGAAATTCTCTCAAGTTCAGATTCGTATTGCTCTCTAACCGTTCCAATTATTTCGGTTTCCGTTTCTACAAGAGCAGTTGAATCTGGGGAAGGGTAGTTTTGATATCCATCAATTTTAGCAACTTCTATGAGATCTAGTTTCTTATTAATTTCCTGAACTCCTAGGGGCTTCCAAAATCTTGGCATTATTCCTACGAAGTCATTTTTATTACCTTTAGATCCGGAATGAATAACTCTATTATCTTTTTTACTTTTTAGAAAATACCAAGCAAGGAACAAAACTATTGCAGCAATGGTAAGACCTATCATAATGTAGCTTAAATATCCCATAATCATTTAAATACCCCTTATTTAATCTAGATAGCCGATAATTTTATGCGTAAAATTGTCGGAGCCGGTAATTATATACTTAGAATTATGTTTTGGTCCATAAAATCGGTGCTTTTAAAAATATCTCATCCAGTGTTAATATACCCCCTATGGGTATATGTTTTAAACTATTTTTGTTGTTTTTACTTGTTATGAATGTTGAATCAAGACCAATATCCTACTCAGGGGGACATACTTTGATGCATTTTAGCGATAATATGAAGGAATCAGTATATTATCATTATTCGCCAACCTATAGATATTCATTTGGTATTGAAAGCCTAGATGATAAAATCTTGAATACATCAAATAGTTACTTAAGATTCACATATCTTTTGAATAGAAAAAACACAAAAAATGCACAACGTAATTTGTATTTTCAATCTGGTCTCGCGAATAAAGATAATAATAATTTTTATGGTATTCACGGAGATTGGGAAACTAGACGTTATTTTGTTGGATTTAACTATAAGGAAGTTAAAAACATTATAGATTATACAGATAAGCATATTCAGTTTGGCGTGGCCCCATATTTGGGTGAGTACGATGATTTTCATACTTGGTTGATGTTAAAAACAAAGAAAAACTCTATAAATAACAAACAAATTACATACCCAATGTTAAAATTTTTCAAAGGTAATGTCTTGCTAGAACTAGGTTATGATAAGAAAACAGATTGGGATATTCATTTAATGTACAGATTTTAGGAGGAATTTATGATTAGACTATTATTTTTAACAATATTATCAGTTAATTTTATTAATTCTGATGAAGACCAGCATATGCATCAACATTCTCATAGTCATGATGTTTATGTTCAAGGAGAAAAATTAGAGGTTGACCAAAAACGCTTCAAAAAATTTCTTGATGGACTAAATAACTCTCAAGTAGCTGTTGTTAATGTTAATGGCATGGTCTGTGATTTTTGTGCACGCGGCATTGAAAAGACTTTTGTTAAAGACAAAGCTGTTAAAAGAATTGATGTTGACCTTGAAAGAGGAAAGGTATTAATTGCTTATACAAAAGAAAAAGAAATTGATTTTGATGAAATTAAAAACAAAATTTTAGCCAACGGCCAAAATGCAATTGATTTTATAATTTTAGATATTTGATAAGAATTAGATGCAAGACAAGACTGCCAATTTTTTTTCATTATTTGCTTCTACATCAACACTAATATGTTGCGCCTTGCCAGCAATTTTTGTTGCAATTGGAGCAGGAGCAACCTTTGCAAGTCTTATAACATCTTTCCCATTTCTTATAACACTTTCAAAATACAAGCTTTTTATAACTTTGTTCGCTTTAATAATGATAGCGATAGCAGGTTATTTTAATTACAAAACATATTACATGCCTTGTCCTGCAGACCCTGAATTAGGAAGAATGTGCTTACAAACAAGAAAACGTTCTAGAATTATGTACTATACATCAGTAACTATATTTATTTTTGCTACTGTATTCACTTACATCGTTCCACAAATAATTTAATTATGAGTCATCCGTGTCACAAAGATAAGATTGCAAATATTAGGCGTATAAAAGGCCAGTTAGAGGGCATTGAACGAATGATAAATGATGAAAAATATTGCATAGACATTCTCAATCAAATGAAAGCTATCAAAAATGCATTGACTTCTGTTGAAGCCAAAATCCTCGAAACACATCTTAAAGAATGCATTAAGGATTCTCTTGATGCACCAAATGACAATCAAGCCAAAATAGATGAAATTATCAATATCTTAAAAAGATGAAATTGATTGTCAGAAATATACACAAATATTTAAGCTTTTTTATTTCTGTTCAATTGCTTTTATGGACAGTATCAGGGATTTACTTTGCTTTTAATAAGATTGAGCTTGTAAGAGGGGAGCAATATCGCTTAACTAATTTCTCAGATATTAATTTACAAGAAATAGATTTTGAGATTCCACAAACTTCAAATCTTGAAATAAAAAAACGATTAAATAAAACCATCTTAATTTTATCTTCAGATTCAGGGACTTCTTATCTAAACTCAGATGGAACTTCTTTAGATAAAATTTCTGCTGAAATGGCAATGCTTTTAGTAAAACAAAGTACAACATTAACCCCCATAGAGGCAGAAGAAGTTACATCTTCAAAAAAAGGTTCAGAATACAGAGGAAGAGCTTTGCCCTTGATGAAAGTGAAATCAAAGAACGAAAAAGATAAATTGATAAATGTGTATTTAAATATTTATTCTGGTGAAGTAACAGCAATTCGGTCAATGCAATGGAAGATTTGGGATGTAATGTGGGGATTTCATATTATGGATTGGCAAGAGAGGGACAACATAGACAACCTTTTTTTGAAAATATTTTCCATACTTGCGCTCGTCAGCTCAATAACTGGTATTTTGCTATTCTTTAAAATTGATTTTAAAAAATGATGGTGCCCAGAGGTGGGATCGAACCACCGACACAAGGATTTTCAGTCCTTGTGTCTAATTTAGAAATCCTTTAACAAATAGCGTTCCAGAGGTCACTGTGTATATTACTGTGCATATTTTTACCAATCTGATTTAAAAAAGTTGAAATATTTTGGGGAAGACACGCCTGCATAACTTTTTCTCATACAATATTTGAGTCTGCCATTTTCATATCTGTAAACATATGCTCCTAATGGACCCCATGCCCTGAGACATACTTCAAATACTTCATCTCCATAGTCGTGAATCCATAGATTTTTGTTCACTTCAATAGTTTTTCTGGTGTTTTTCATTTTTTCTCCTTTAATTGTTGATTAACCACATCACTTTTCCACCTTGCCGGAGTTGGCAGGTTGGAGGAGAACTTAATCTCACTCTTGATGTTCGATTATTATAGCAATCTTTAGATTGAAATTCTTAATAAAATCCCCATATAAATAAGTGTAAAGAAAGAAATAAATTCCTTATTTCAGATTCCATTACTCACTTCAACTCACCTAATTTTGGGTGTGTTTTTTATGGAGAAAAATATGCAAGTATTTAAATGCGAAATTAATAATCCTAATGGAAAAATTAATCATAATGTTCATTGCGATTGGGATGATCAAGGTAATCTACATTTTTGTGAACACGATCTAGGAGAAGGCGTTAGAGACTTTTGGGGAACCGATGAGTACGAATACTTTATGATGATTCATCAAAAAGATGTCGCAAAATTTGTTCTTTGTTCTTTTTGGAAAGGTTTTACTTTTGAAGAAAGATTTACTGTAAAAGACTTAAGAGATTTATGTGACGAATATGAAATAGAATACTCTACCGATAACTGGTTTTAGTTCATTTCAATTAGATAGTCATATTTTTTGAGGTTTTCTTTGAAGAAAGGAATAATTCTGTTATAAAAATATGCTTTTTTTCTTTTGATATATTGCGTCGAACCATAAATTTCTGTGTACTCATTAAACATTCTTTCGATACGTTCAATGTTTTCTGAATGTTGAATTGTCCAATTATTAACATCATTTTTAAATCTTATATGGCGATAACTCTTTTTTGCTCTTTGATGTTCATATATAAAAATCTTCATAAGATGTGAGAAGTCATAAATACTATCTTTAATCTGTTTATTTATTATTCTTTCAAAATATTTTGCATTTGGATTATTAAATTTACCAAAAATACTCTCAACATTGGACATCATTACTAAATCATGGTGCCCAGAGGTGGGATCGAACCACCGACACAAGGATTTTCAGTCCTTTGCTCTACCAACTGAGCTATCTGGGCTTGAATTGAACAATGGATTATAGGCAAGTTTGTAAATATTGTCATTAAGTAAAAACTTAAGAGCGAACTCTTTCATTGTTGGGATCATATAAAGATCCCTTACCAACAATTTGCACAGTGATTGGATAAACTCCATCACCATCTTCATTGAAATACTCAATCAGTAACTGTTTGCCTTGAATTGCAAATTCTTTTGGCAAGTAACCCATAACAACAAATTTTTTGATGGAGGGACAGTAAGACATTCCAGTCGTATAAGATCTTCTGCCTTTAATATCTAAAGGTACTTCACCTGTAGCAGGATCGATAATTGGAGATATACCAACAGGATATCTCGGAACACCTGATACGTTTAAATCATCTATTGTCATGGTGCATAAGATGGCACACGGATCCTCTTCACGATGAGATAAGTGAGCAGCTTTACCATGAAAGTCAGCTTCTTTTACTAGCGGTCTTTGAATGGCTGCCTCAATAGCAGTATATTCTATTTCAAGATCAGCTCCTTGAAGTCTAAAACTTTTTTCAAGACGTCTACTATTTGCATATGTTTCGATACCAACTGGGACTACTCCAACTTCAAGCAGCGAATCGTAAAGCGCTAAACCATCATCTTTGTTATTGTTAAAGTAAATCTCCCAACCACTTTCTCCGACATATGAAATTCTTGCCGCCCAAACGTCAACTTTTTTACCACCCGATAAATTAAGTGTTAAATTTTTTGCGGTAGCAAATGGAAAATTTTGAATATCAATCTCATTTGGGTCTATAAAATTTCCTAAAGCATTTACAGCTTTTGGTCCCCATAGACCTAGTGTTGCTATGTCATGAGTTTTAATATTTATGTCGGCATTCAGTCCGTTGTCATCTCTGTAATTACGTAAAGTAACCCAGTCACGATTTCCATCAGCACCACCGGTTACAACTCTATAGCTATCGACTCCCAAGCGAGAGATAGTAAGATCAGCATGGACCCCGCCATCTTCATCTAAAAAGTTTGTATAAATAACTTTACCTTCCGGAGTATTGCCTCCAACTTTAGCAACTGAAAGGTATTCCAACATATGCTCAGCATCTGGACCTTTGATATCCATAATAGGGAAGTGAGATAAGTTAATCATGCCGACTGAATCACTCATTGCTAGGTGTTCAGCATTAGCAATATCATAGGGTACATGACGAGTATCCCATTCGTTTTCTCTTAGTGGTACTTCTTTTATATATTGCTCAAGTTTTTCCCTGTTACTGGTGTATGCAAGCGCTCTTTCCCATCCTGCAACCTCATTTTCAAAGTGGCCACCCAGCTCTTTTTCTCTTTCATAAAATGGGCTTACAAACATTTCTCTTTGGGTAATATATGGTTCTCTAGGATGAACAGCAGGTGTATAGATAGTTTGAGAGTTTTCAAATGCTCTTGTTTTTACATATTCTTTTTCTTTTTGATGTGGATAAAATCTAGATATGTCGAACGAATGCATATCCACTTGAGTTTTACCATTGACCATCGCTTCAGCACATAATCTGGCGCAACCAGGACCATCTTTTACCCAAACAGCTTCGCACAACCAAAATCCTCTTACTTCAGGACTTTCACCAATTAAAGATCCTGCATCAGCTGTTACAGAAAGAAGCCCATTAAATGAACTTTTTTCATCCCAACCTAATTCACTAAGGATTGGTGTTGTTTCAAAAGCTTTTTCAAGAGGCTCTGCGATCTCCTCGAGCTCTAGATATCTCATTGAATCAGACAACATAGTTTTATCAGGATTTCCTATGTCATTAGGATCAACTAACCTTGGATTTTTGTCTTCATAAAACCCCCATTCGAGCATGCCACCATGAAATTTTCCAGTGTCTCTGACATATGCCGAATTGCCCTGATCTCTTAATAGGGGATAAACAAGCATTTCTTCAGTATCTTGAATATCTTCGTATGGTCCAAAAAACAAGAGCGGATGCTCTACAGGCATTAATGGAACACCGACTCCTGCCATGTCTCCCATCAAAGGTCCCCAGATTCCTGAGGCAATAACAACTTTATTAGTTTTAATAGTTCCTTTGTCGGTTTTGACTGCAACAATTTTTCCATTATCTGTTTCAAATCCCGTAGCTGGAGTATTTGTAAATGTTTTCAGAGCGCCTTTCTCTTTTGCAGTTTCTACAGCAAAATTAACTACTTCTTGTGATCTTGGAACAACGAGACCTGCGTCGGGATCCCACATAGCACCAATCATAGAATTTTCTTCAAGCAAAGGAAATTTTTCAACTGCTTCAGCTGCAGATATTAATTTTACGTTTGTACCAAATGCTTTTCCTGATGCAACTTTTCGCTTAAGCTCTTCCCATCTCTCTTCATCACCCTTACGGCAAATTTCAAGGCCACCTTTTTTTAAAAAGAATCCATTATCTTCATAAAATTTTCTGCTGAATGCAGTAGTCCAGCAGCCTAATTTGTCATGAGTAGTGTTATAGACAAAATCAGATGCATGAGCAGTTGAAGCAATATCAGAGGGGATGATAGTAGACTTCTCTAAACCTATAATATTTGTTTCACCAAGCTCTGCTAGCCAATATGCCAACATAGATCCCACTATGCCGCCAACCCCGACAATAACTACATTTGCTTCATCTGGAAATTTTGATTTTGTATCGTTGCTCATAGAATTATCCCCAAGGCTTCTGTAAGAAAATTAAACTCTATTTTATATCCATTGTAAATCAAAAAATTTTGTGTTTTTTTAATAATATTGAGACTTAATTTTTAAGTATCTATCAGGATTTTTTATTAGTCTAAAGACTTGAAACCAGCAGCTGATTCGTAGTCTTCATTATTGAAGAATTTCTCCATTTGTTCTTGAAGCCATTTTCTATTTTCAGGGTTGGACATATCTAAATGCTTTTCATTAATTAGAGTTGTTTGATGTGATTTCCACATTTCCCATGCTTCTTCTGAAACTGAATTCATTATTTCAACACCTTTTGGACCTGGCATCGGTGGTATTTCTAATGCAGGCAGCTCTTTGTTGAGCTTTTTACATAAAATTTTCTTAGACATAATTTTCTATTATAGTCTTTATCGGTTTTGGTAAACCATAATTATTAATATCATCTTTAGTTATCCACTGGTGTGTAAGATTTGTTTTGATTTTAAATGGCGCACTATATTCAAAAATTTCTATAGTAATTTCCAGATTAAGATGAGATAAAGCATGATTAATATTTTTAATTTTTGTTTTCTTTGGTTTTTTAAAAATCATTTCTTTTTTTGAGTTTTCATTATCAAATGGAACCCATAAGCTTTCCCAAAAAGTTTTTTCTTCCTTTTTAAATAAAAGAAATGATTGTTTAGAGTGAGCAAGAGTAAAATTTATTTTTTTTATTGATTTTTTTTTATGTTTTTTAGGAGCTTGGATTGAAGTTTGAAAAGCACTATTGCAAATTTTCACAACAGGACAACTTTGACATTCTGGTTCTCTTACAGAGCAAGCAGTAGCTCCTAGATCCATAATTCCTTGAGTATAAGCAAAAATATTATTTTTAGGAGTAAGCATTTCTGAAAGCTTCCAAAGTTTTTTTTCATTCTTCTTAATGTTCTCAAATCTTGATATAACTCTTTTAACATTTGCATCTAATATAGGATAGGGTTCTTGATAAGCAAGGGACATTATTGCGCCTGCAGTTGACTTACCAATTCCTGGCAAAGCTATTAAATCTTCAAATTTTTTAGGGAATATATTTTTATAGTCATGCTTAATGATTTCCTTTGTTTTATATATATTTTTGGCTCTTCTATAAAATCCTAAACCGGTCCAAAGTGCTAAAATCTCATCTTCAGAAGCAATAGATAAAGATTTTAAGTTTGGATATTTATTTATAAATCTTTTAAAGAATGGAATAACAGTTTGAACTTGAGTTTGCTGAAGCATGATTTCAGAGATCCAAATTCGATATGGGGTAATTTGTTTCCTCCAAGGCAAATGGTCTCTTCCATTAACAAGATACCAATCAGAGATAAGTTTAGAAAATTTATTATTTTTAGTTGCGTTATTCAATTAAGCTTTTCTTATACATGACCTTACCATCTTCATTAAATCGATAATGTATTGGTGCGCCAGTTGGTATTTCTAACTTTACTATATCTTCATCAGAAACTTTATCTAAGTATTTTATTAATGATCTAAGTGAATTTCCGTGAGCTGCAACGAGAACATTCATATCGTGCATAAGCATTGGATGAATTTCATTTAAATAATATGGTAGAACTCTATCCCCAGTCTCTTTCAAAGTTTCTCCTCCAGGAGGACCTAGTTCATAAGATCTTCTCCAAGTTTGGACTAACTCTTCACCCCATTTTTGTTTACATTCATCTTTATTCATGCCCTGAAGATCACCGTAAAATCTTTCATTAAGAGCTTTATTTTCTATAATCTTGATTTCTTTTTGATTAATAGTTTTTAAAATAATTGTACCTGTTAATTGAGCTCTAATGAGTGCAGAAGTAAATAAACAGTCAAAATTAATATTCAAATCATTAATCAGATTACCTGCATTTTGTGCTTCTTTCTTTCCTGTTTCAGTTAAACCAGGATTCTCCCATCCAGTGAAAAGATTTTTTGCATTCCATTCGCTTTGACCATGCCGAACTAAAATAAGATTTCTTTTTTTCATAATTCCTGTCCATTTTAATAGATAATATACAAATGGAACTAATTAATTTTTTAATAGATCGTTTTTATCTTTCTGTCCCATTATTAGTAGTAATAGTTTTATTATTAATTTCTAGTTCAAAAAAAGGAGGCCTAAAAATATCATCTCAAAAATTAATTCTTATGAGTAATAAAGACGAATCACTAATTATTGATCTAAGAGATTCAGAGTCATTTAATGCTGGTCACATAACAGCATCTATAAACATTCCACTGAGTGATTTATCAAGAAGAATAAATGAGATTAAACATAATAAAAAATCTATTATCTTAGTATGCGAAACGGGGAGCTCATCACCGAATGCTGGTGAAACTCTTAAGAAAGAAGGTTATAAGGATATTTATATATTAAGAGGAGGTATTAACCAGTGGAAAATGGATAATCTTCCTTTAGTTTAGATACCATGCTCTTTCATTTTCTTTGACAAAGTATTTCTACCCCATCCTAAGATTTGCGCAGCATCATTTTTCTTTCCATTAGATCTCTCTAATGCAATTTTGATAAGCATCTTTTCAATTTTTGTGATTGCAATTTCTGAAAGACCAGAATCAATATTCATAGAAACGTTTTTTAACCAATTTTGCATGCCATCTTCCCATGATGAAGATGGAATATCACTAATTTCAAATTCTTTGACTTCAGTTGGCAAATCTTGAACCTTTACATTTTGCGACGGAGACATCAGCGTTAACCAATAACAAATATTTTCTAATTGCCTTACATTGCCAGGCCAGTCATATTTATTCATTATATTCATAGCTTCGTCTGATATTACTCTTAAATCTTCATCAAGTGAGTCTGAATAATTTTTAAGGAAATATTTTGATAAATCTGATATATCATCTTTTCTGTCTCTCAATGGCGGTACTTCAATCTTGATAACATTTAATCTATAAAATAAATCTTCTCTAAAATTCTTTTGTGAAACTAAGTTATTAAGATTTTGATGAGTTGCAGCAATGATTCTGACGTCCACTTTTATAGGCTTGTCTCCACCAACTCTATAAAATTCTTTATTAGAAAGCACTCTTAATAATCTTGTTTGAGAGTCAAGGGGCATGTCTCCAATTTCATCTAAAAAAAGTGTACCACCGTTAGCTTGCTCAAATCTTCCTATTCTTTTATCAACTGCACCAGTGAAAGATCCTTTCTCGTGTCCGAAAAGTTCCGATTCAACTAATTCTTTTGGAATGTCTGCCATATTTAAAGCAATAAATGGCATATCATATCTTGGACTATTCTTATGGAGAGATTTAGCAATTAATTCTTTACCAGTTCCGGATTCTCCTTGAATTAGAACGGTAGCAATGGTGCTTGAAAGTTTACCAATTGCCCTAAAGACATCTTGCATTGCTTGAGACTCACCGATAATATCTAATTTATTTTCTACTTTAAGGCCTTTTGTTTTTGGCTTATCTTCAAGTGCACGGTTGATAATTTCAGTTGCTTCTTCTAAATCAAAGGGTTTTGGAATGTATTCGAAGGCTCCTCCACCAAAGGATTCCACTGCAGCTTGCATATCAGCAAAAGCTGTCATCACTATGACAGGTATATTTTCGTAATTATTGTTAATGTGCTTAAGTAAGTCATAACCAAGCATGCCAGGCATTTGTAAGTCAGTAATAATTAAATCCGGTGGGCCTTTATCAAGATTTTTTAACAAATCATCAGCCGAACTAAAACTTTTAGTTTTAAAGCCAGCACTTGATAAACTTTCTGCTAAGACGAGTCTAATAGCTTCATCATCATCTGCAATCCAAATATTATGCAATTTTAGCCTCTTTGTTATTAATTTTTATTGGTAGGTTAATGGCGAATTTAGTTTCACCAGGTTTTGATTCAAACGTTATACTGCCTCCATGTATTCTAATAATATCCTGAGCGATAGTAAGGCCTAAACCTGAGCCATTTTCTTTTACTGAAACCATTGGAAAAAAAACTTGATCGTGAAGATCATCTGGTATGCCCGGACCATTATCTATTATCTCTATGCAGCATATAGTTTGATGAATTATTCCATTTATTGGCTTTCCATAATGTATTCTTGATCTAATACAAATTATAGGATTCTTTATGTCTTTCATGGCTTGTTGCGCATTCTTTACAATATTTAAAACGGCCTGAACAAATAAGTTTTCATCTCCATTAATTTCAGGAATACTAGGGTCATAGTCTCTACTTAGAAACATTTCAATGTCTTTATCTGCTTCTGCAAGAGCATAGACTTTTTCAAGTGCGGAATGAATATTAAATAAGCCTAAGCTAGGCTTCGAGGGCGGTGTAAGTATTTTTGTAACAATAGAATTAAGTCTATCTGTTTCATTTATGATTATTTTGAGAAACTTTGAGGAATAATCATCATTTAGTTTTTTATTTAGAATCTGTGCACTACCTCTAATGCCTGATAGTGGATTCTTAACTTCATGAGCAAGTGTTCTTGCAAGATTGGCTGCAATTTTCTGTGTCGAGAATGTTTTGGTTGAATCAATTATCTTATTCAAGTTATCAACACATGAAATTTCAAGAATCAAACACTCAAATTCATTACTCCAAGAGACTGTTATATCTATTATTCTTTTTGTAGAAACAGATGTAATAAGTTCAAAATCTCTTTTTGTTTTTGTTCCATTTTGCTCAATTGTTTTTTTCAAAAGACTAATCAATGCCCCATTTGTTTCTTCGGAAAATTGATTAGTTATATAATTGTTATTGTTATTTTTATTTAAAACCCATCCTTTATTAAGAGCTGAATCGTTTAACCATATAATTCTTAAATCCTTATCAAGTAAAATTACTTCAGAAGCAAGTTGGTTTAAAAAAGATAGATTTTCTTTATTTATATTCATTTTTAAGAATCTGCCCTGTTTAAAAACAGGGCAGATCAAATTGAATCATAGTTATTTTGTTAGAGTACCAACAATATGAGATACGATTTTATATGGATCAGCATTTGAAGCAGGTCTTCTATCTTCAAGATAACCATTCCAATTATGCTCAACTGTGTATACAGGAATTCTTATACTTGCACCTCTATCACTTACTCCATAAGAGAATTTATCTATGCTTTGTGTTTCATGAAGACCAGTTAGACGCATGTCATTATCAGAGCCATACGAAGCAATACCCTCTTCATGAACTTCACCTAGCTTATCGCACATCGAGGTAAATAGCTCTTCAGATCCTGCTGTTCTCATGGCTTCATTTGAAAAGTTACAATGCATTCCAGATCCGTTCCAGTCTCCAGTTTTTGGTTTAGGATGAACATTTACTCCAACCCCAAACTCTTCAGCAACTTTATAAAGGAGATATCTACTAACCCAAAGATCATCTGCAGCTTTAATTCCTTTACCAAAGCACTGATACTCCCATTGACCAAGCGCTACTTCTGCATTGGTTCCTGTGAGCGTTATTCCCATATCAAGGCATGCTTGTAAGTGCATATCAGAAATTTCTCTTCCAACTACATTGCCTGCACCAACACCGCAATAATACTCACCTTGTTCTCTTGGCTCTCCATCTTCCCATCCAAGTGGCTCTCCTGTTGTAGGGTCTGTTAAAAAGTATTCTTGCTCAAAACCAAACCACCATTCATCAGTTACAACTTCTGCAGCTGCTGCTCTAAAGTTTGATGGATGAGTGGTATGATCAGCTGACTGAACCTCTGTCATGACCAAATCATGTCCATCTGGATTTGAATAAGTTTGAACAGGTATTAGTAAACAATCAGAACTACCTCCCTCTGCTTGTTGAGTAGATGAACCATCAAAAGACCAATCAGGTGGAGTTTCATCTTCAGTTGCTTTTACTTTACTTCTCATCATTGGTTCAGGCTTATAACCATCTAGCCAAATGTATTCATATGTTTTCATTAATTTCTCCTTAAAAAGTATTTTTTTAATTTTGATGCAATTGTGATGCCTTAATAATTATAAGCAAATGCACAAATATTGATATTATTATGCATTATTTCTGTGCAAAATAAAGAATTTTGTTCATTATTAGTTCAATTTAATGAATTCCTATAAAATTAACTATATTTTTTAGCTTTTCATCTAAAGATTCATATGAATGTGAACCTCCATAAATAATATCTAAATATGAACCCCTAAAGTATTTAGCTGTCTCTTTATATTTTAATACTTCATCACCTGACTCCAAAAGCACATAAGTATTTTCTGCATTTGTATACTTTTTATATGACATTTTTCTTATATATCTGATATCTTCTGGAGTAATTGTAAATTTTTTGCCTGTTATGTAGTTTTCATTTTCTCCAAGGTATATTTCAAAATCTTTCAAAGGAGGTATTGCAGGATTTATTAATACCGACTTTGTTTTCAATTTAGTTGAAAAATAAGAGGCATAATAACCTCCCAATGAGCTTCCCACGAATACTATAGGATATTTTGCTCTATTTATAAGGATATGTATCTGACTTACAGCTAACTTAAAATTATTATCTAGATCTGGAATTATTATTTCAGCACTCTTATAGTTTTCAGAAATATATTTTTTTAAAACTTTTGCTTTGTTTGAATTTGAAGACGATGCAAAGCCATGAAAATAAAGGACAGTTCTATTCATTAAATTTTATTTCAGAGCAAATCCCACTACAAAATATACTTTCTAGCCATTCTGTAAGGAATCTATTTTGTTGAATTTTTTCATCTTTAGATTGTGTCCTCGAAATTCCCATAAAAAATGGGATTGGCTTCTCACCTTGATACGATATAACCTCAGCCAACTTTGCATCAAGGCATAATTGAATTCTGATTATGAAACTATTTAGATCATTTTCTTTTACTTTTTGTTTGGCCTCAATTATTAAAGTGTATTTAGTTCTTTGAATAACTTTAAATAAAATCGGATTAGATGTTTGATTAGGATTAATAGTCTCAAATACGTATTTATTTTTTTTAAAATTTTGTAAAACTTTTTTAAGACGTAAAAAATTACCCTCACAGATGCTAAGCTGATGACTGGTTTTAGGCAATATTTTTAACATAACTAAATTTTATATTCTTTCTTAAACGGTGTATATCTCTTACAAGCCTCTATGTAGTTTTTAATTTCAATACTTTCTCTTGAACAGAAATCTTTAATTGCATTCCTAAAATCTACCTCTTTTAAATAGTGGAATGATTTTGTAAGCTTAGGTTCAAAACCTCTTCTTATTTTGTGCTCACCCTGAACTCCAGGATCAAAAATTTGAAGATGGTTATTGATGCAATATTCAATACCTTGATAATAGCAACATTCAAAGTGAAGAGAATCAATATTATATGTTGACCCCCAATGTCTGCCATATAGAGCATTATTATTATTAAAACATAGAGAGGCTGCAATTCTTTTTTGTTCATGAATTGCAAAAAATATTATGGGATTTAATTCTTTTTTATTTTGTTGAATATGATCAAAGAAATCTCTGTTTAGATAGGGTGGCTGGAATCTTTGATCATAAGTATTTTTATAAAAAATATAAAAATCATCCCAATCATCTTCCTTAAGGCTATTTTTATCTT
>CACHII010000005.1 GCA_902579825.1 uncultured SAR86 cluster bacterium
AACCAGATGCAGTAGCAAAAAATGTTATTGGAAAGATTATCACTAGATTTGAAGAAAATGGTTTGCATCTTGTTGCATGTAAATTGATTCAACTTAATGATGAAATAGCTTCTGGCTTTTACGCAGAACATAATGGAAAGACTTTTTTCAATGATCTAAAAAAATTTATGACTTCAGGTCCTGTATTTGTTCAGGTTCTTGAAGGAGAAAATGCAGTTCAGTTGAATAGAGATCTTATGGGAAGCACCAACCCACAAGAAGCATCACCAGGTACTATAAGAGCAGATTTTGCAAACAGTATTGATGCTAATGCAGTCCATGGCTCTGATTCAATTGATAGTGCAAAAAGGGAGATTGAATATTTTTTCTCATCAGAAGAAATATTGAATAAGTAAGTTGTCAAAAAAAATAAATCTTTTAGGTTACTCACTTGAGTCACTTGAAAGATTTTTTTCTGAAATAGATGAGTCAATGTTTAGAGCTAAACAGCTCATCAATTGGATTCATCAAAAAGGCGTTTTAGATTTTAATTTGATGACTAACTTTAATAAAAACTTGCGTGAAAAACTTAAAGAAATTGCAATTATAGAGCCACCAAAAATTATAGAAGAACATATTTCAGAGGAAGGTACTATAAAGTATTTGGTTGAAATTGAATCTGGTTCAATGGTTGAAATGGTAGTTATTCCAGAAAAAAATAGAAGAACCTTATGTGTTTCTTCACAAGCAGGATGTGCACTACAATGCACCTTTTGTGCCACAGGCGCTCAAGGGTTTGATCAAGATCTTAAAAGTAGTGAAATTATTGGCCAGTTATGGCTGGCTAACTTTAATGCAAAAGATAGCAAGCATATAACAAATATTGTTTTTATGGGAATGGGGGAGCCTCTTTTAAATTTTGATGCCGTAATTGAATCTGCAAAAATCATGAAAGATCAGTTAGCATATGGGCTTTCAAGAAAACGAGTAACAATAAGTACTTCGGGCATAGTGCCAAATATTGATCGACTTTCAAAAGAGATAGATATTTCATTAGCAATATCTTTACATGCCTCTGAAAATAAACTTAGAGATCAAATAGTACCGATTAACAAAAAATATCCAATCGAATCTCTTTTAAAGTCTTGTAAAGAATATTTGGAGAACTATCAGAAAAAAAGAAGTATAACTATAGAGTATATTTTAATTGATGAAATCAATGATTCATTAGATCACGCACGAAAACTTTCAAAACTTTTATCTAATATTTCCTGCAAAATTAATTTAATACCTTTTAATAGTTTTAAAGGATCTAATTATAAAAGACCAAACATGAAAAAAATTAATAGTTTCAAAAGATATTTAATTAGTAAGGGCTATGTAACAACATTGAGGATCACCAGAGGTGATTCTGTAGATGGAGCTTGTGGACAATTAGTAGGTAATTTAAGCAATACGGTAAAAGGTAAACAACTTATATCTCATAAATCAATATAATGAAGGGAAGTTTAAAGTCAGCAGGCTCCGTTAAAATTGGAAAAAGATTTTCTGATAAAAGAATGTCATTAGGCCTATCCCTTGAGGAAGCTTCAAATATTCTATATATAAATATAGATTATTTAAATTCTATTGAAAAAGGTGATTACAGCATTTTTCCAAGCGAATCTTTTGCTAGAGCATATTTTAAGAAATATTCACAATATTTAAAAATTAATTCTGATCTGCCAGATATATTCAATTCAGTTACTGAAAATAGAATACTCAATAAGGCAATAAAAATTGAAGCTTTAAGCAGCTTTGATAATGACGGTTTAAATCATATTTATATAGCTGGATCTATTCTAATTGCATTAGTAGCGCTAGTTATAATTTATTTTGTAGAATTTGGAAACATACAAAAAAGTCAAAGAGAGTTTATGTCAACTGATCAGCAAATTATTGATTTATCTATAAATATTAAACAAAAGAATAGTCAGTTAAAAGAATTAAAAAATTTAACTTCAAACAATGAGCTTTATCTGGATTTTTTAGAAGAGTGTTGGATTGAATTATATGTAGATGATGAGCTTATTGAAGCAGTGTATTTTAATGAGAATGATAGTTATAAGAAGAAAATAGATAGACCATTTAAAATTATTGTTGGCAATGCTGAGGCCATCAATGGAACATATAATGGGAATGAGATTGATTTTATGGCCAATGCTAATAGACTAACTAAAGTAAACATTATAAATTTTGATGAAAACAAATTGGATTAAAAGAAAAACAACTAAAACTATTTACGTTGGTGATGTTCCTGTTGGCGGAAATAATCCTATTTCAGTTCAGTCTATGACTAACACAGATACTTGTGATGTTGTTTCTACTATAAAGCAAATAAATGATTTGAAGAAAGCAGGAGCAGATATTGTCAGAGTTTCGGTACCAAGTTTTGATGAGGCCAAAGCATTCAAAGAAATTAAAAATGCGGTAAATATTCCATTGGTTGCTGATATACATTTTGATTATAAGATAGCTTTGGAAGTTGCAGACACTGCAGATTGTCTGAGAATTAATCCAGGCAATATTGGAAAAGAAGATCGTGTTCAAGAAGTTATTAGTGCTGCTCGTTATAACAATGTTCCTATAAGAGTTGGGGTAAATGCGGGTTCTTTAGAAAAAGATTTGCAAAAAAAATATGGAGAACCTAATGCTGATGCTCTTGTTGAGTCTGCATTAAGACATGTTGCAATACTTGATAAGTATAATTTTGATAACTATAAAATGAGCCTAAAAGCCTCTAATATTGAAATGACAGTTGAAGCTTATAGAAAAATTTCACAGATTATTAATCAACCTCTTCATTTAGGCATTACTGAGGCTGGAAGCTATAGAGCTGGTACCGTTAAGTCTTCAATTGGAGTGGGTATGCTTCTTTCAGAGGGTATTGGAGATACAATTAGAATTTCTTTAGCTTCAGATCCTATCGATGAAATCAAAATTGGATGGGATATCTTAAAAAGTCTAAATATTAGAAGCAGAGGGGTCAAAATAGTTGCATGTCCAAGTTGTTCACGTCAAAACTTTAATGTAATTAAGGTGGTAAATGATTTAGAACAGAGGCTTGAAGATATTTCTGATGATATAGAAGTAGCTATTATAGGATGTTATGTTAATGGCCCAGGGGAAAGTAAAGCTGCCAATATTGGTCTTACTGGTGCAAGCCCAAATAATCTTTTGTATATTGATGGTTCTCCAAATAAAAAAATTAATAATGATGATCTTGTTGATGAGCTTGAAAAGCAGGTCAGAATAAAAGTTGAAAATAATAGAATTAAAACAGATAAGATCATATTAAGGAGTTAATTTGGATAAGATTCAATCTTTAAAAGGCATGATTGATTTGATTGCTAATAGATCTGATCCAGAGGATTTTGCAGAATCAATTTTTAGAACAGAAGATGCTTTAAAAAATATTTTTATAAATTTTGGATATTCTGAAATTAGGACACCAGCCCTAGAAGATGCTGATCTTTTTAAAAGGTCTGTTGGAGATTCTTCGGATATTGTGAATAAGGAACTTTATTCTTTTTTGGATAAAAATGAAAAAAAAATCACCTTAAGACCTGAAAACACTGCAAGCGTAATTCGTTCTGTCATTGAAAAAAAAATTGATGGAAATACTCATAAATTTTGGTATCTAGGACCAATGTGGAGGTATGAAAGACCTCAGAAAGGGAGATATAGACAATTTAATCAGGCAGGAATAGAAATTATTGGATATCCAGAAGGCGTTGCTGAATTAGAAATAATTTCAATGATTTGTTCAATTAACAATGCATTAAATATTAAAAAATCAGTAATTAAAATTAATCATCTTGGCAATAAGATCACTAAAGCTAAATATTGCAATGCTCTATTAGAATATTTAAAACCTTTTTCATCTCAATTAGATGAATTAGATCAAAAGAGACTAGAAAAAAATCCCTTAAGAGTTCTTGAATCACAAAATCAAAACACTCAAAAGATACTCAAAGATGCTCCCATAATAAAAGATTTTCTTTCAGATGAATCTATAAAAATGCTTAAGATGATAAAAAATACTTTTTCAAAAGATTGCAAAATAGAGATTGATTATAGTTTGGTGAGGGGTCTAGATTATTACACTGGTTTAGTTTTTGAGGCTATTTCAGATGAGTTGGGTGCTCAAGACGCTTATTTAGGTGGGGGGAGGTATGATAATTTATCTGAGCAATTAGGCGGTAAAAATCTTCCATGTATTGGCATGGCAATTGGTATTGAGAGACTGTCATTATTGTCTAATGTAGACGCTGAAGATAAAACATTGATATCTTTTATAATTTTGTCTAGTAATTTTGAAGAGAAAGCATATAAAATAGCCCACGACTTAAGAACTATCAATTCTAAAATTGTAGTAGATGTTCAGCTTTCTGAGGGAAGCCTAAAGTCCAAACTTAGAAAGGCAAGTAAAAGCAATGCTAAGTTCGCAATTATTATGGGTGAGGAAGAAATACAAACTAATTCAATAATCATAAAACCGCTAATTGAAAAGAATTCAGAACAAACAGTTATGGACATCAACGAGATCAGCAGTTTTTTTAAAGATATTACTTAAAGGTATTGATAATGAGCAATGAATATGAAAATAATATGAGGTTCGTACCGATATTAAAATTTTTTGAAAAATATAAAAAGGTAATTATTTTAATTATCTTAACAGTAATTATTTCCATAGGTTATGTTTTAATCTCTAATCAAGCTAAAAAACAAAATAATGAGAAGGCATCAGTTATTTATAATGAATGGTTAAAAGAGATTTCGCTCGAAAGTCCTGACAGAAACAAACTTAATTCTATGTTAGAACAACTATTAGCTGAATATGAAAATACTGGTTATGCACAACTTGCTTTATTAAATAGGGCAAGTTTTGATGCTAGAAATAATGATATTGAACTATCTCTTGTAAATTTTAAGAAGCTAATAGAGCTAACTGATGGTTTTAATGGAAATAAAATCTTTAACAAAATTGCAAGGGTGAGTTCATCTAGATTGTTATTATCTAATGGACAGTTCGATGAAGCTTTATCTATGATAGAACTTTATTCATCTAATGCCACAAACGGTTACATACATGAATTAACAGGAGATATTCTTGCAAAACAAAACAAAATTGATTTGGCAATTTCACAATATGAATTGGCTTCTAAGAAGTATAATGATGATACATCACAATCCATAATATCAATGAAAATTGCAAATTTAGGAATGTAAAGTGAAAAAAAATTTAATACGTTCTTCTTTAATGTTTCAATTTATTTTTGTTCTTAGCGCTTGCTCATCTTTAGATGGTTTACGTTTTTGGAATACTGATGAGATTGATCCGGACGAACCAAGAGAGCTTGCAGCCTTTTCCAATAAAAAAACAATTTCTTTAAAATGGAACAAGTCATTCAGTGGTAAGAATGAAATGGGAAATTTTGAACCTGATTTTAGTTCAAATAAATTATTTTTTGCTGATTCTGATGGTAGTGTCTATTCAATTCAAAGTGAGAATGGCGAACAAAACTGGTCAAGCGAACTTAATTTTTTGTCATCAGGTGTTGCTGCAGGCTTCGGCATTATTGTAGTAGCCGATATTGATGGAAATGTTATTGCTTTAAATCAAAATGATGGAACAAAAATTTGGACTCAAAATGTTAAAGGAGAAGTTCTTAGTAAAGCTGCAATTGATGCAAAGGTTGTAGTTGTTAAAACTGGTTCTGGAGAGTTATTAGGTCTTGATAAGGATAATGGTTCTATAAAATGGTCTTATCGATCCAAACTACCAACACTAACCGTTCGTGGAAGTAGTAGTCCTGTAATAGTTGATGATAAGGTCTAT
Source organism: uncultured SAR86 cluster bacterium (assembly GCA_902579825.1). Lineage (GTDB taxonomy): Bacteria > Pseudomonadota > Gammaproteobacteria > Magnimaribacterales > D2472 > SAR86A. Next base: position 5,861 of record CACHII010000005.1, read on the forward strand.
GTATCTTTTGATAATGGAAGATTAGCAGTATTTGAACTAGATTCAGGATTTTTGATATGGGATGGGGCAATTTCATATGTATCTGGAACCTCAGAATTAGAAAATCTTATCGATTCAGACTCGAATCCTGTTGTTGAAGGTGGACTTATTTATACAACGAATTACCAAGGAAAATTAAATATTTTTGATACAACTCAAAGAAGATCTATATGGTCTTATGATATTTCATCATTTTATTCACCAATTGTAATTAGAGGAATGTTAATAGTGGTTGAATCAAATTCATCTTTGAAATCATTCTCAATGCAAACTCTTGAGGAATCGTGGAGCACTGAAGATTATTTAAATAGAAGTTTATCAAATCCTGTGGGCTATAAAGGAAACCTAATTTTTGGGGACTTAGATGGCTATATTCATATAATTGATCCACTAAATGGTATTACAGTTGGGCGAAAAAAAATTACAAAACATCCTATTAAATCAGTCTTTAGTAGAAGTAATAATATATATATAGTTGATGAATCATTTAATCTTTTCTCAATTAATCTATAAAATGAGCAATAACAATGTTTACTTCAGTTGCAATTATAGGTCGTCCAAATGTAGGCAAGTCATCCCTATTTAATAAGCTTACTAAATCAAGAGACGCTATAGTTTCTGACTTTCCTGGACTCACAAAAGATAGGAATTATGGTTTTTTAAATCTTGATGATAATAAGATTTTAATAACTGATACAGGCGGAATTGTATACGAGGCTGACAATTTAAAAGAAGCAATATCTAAACAGGCTTGGTCTGCAGTTGAAGAATCAAGTATTATAATTTTGATGTTAGACTCATCAGAAAATCTTACAAAAGATGACTTAGATATTCTTCATAAGCTTAGAAAGCTTAATAAAGACTTTGTAATTGTTCTTAATAAAATTGATAAAAAAACAGATTCATTAATAAAAGATGACCTTCAAAAGGAGGGGATTCGTAGCACTATTGAAATTAGCGCTGAGCATTCAAAAAATTTATCATCATTAAAGTCTTATATTAAGGAAAGAGCAACGAACATCAAGAATATATTTTATGATGGAAAAAAAGTTGCTGTTCTGGGTAGGCCTAATGCAGGCAAATCAACATTTATAAACAATTTAATTGATCAAGATAGATTGATAGTTAGTGAAATTGCAGGCACAACAATAGACTCAATTCAAATACCATTTGAATTCAATGATGAAAAGTTTATTTTTATTGATACTGCTGGAATTAGAAAAGGCTATAAGTACCATCATAAAGTTGAATATTTTTCCTATGTCAGAACACTTCATTCAATTGATCAAAGCGATGTTGTTATTTTTATTTGTGATGCAACAGAGGGATTGGTTGATCAAGACTTAAAAATATTAAATATGATAATTGATAGCGGCAAGCCTATTTTATTTTTGTTCAACAAGGTTGATTTATTATCAAAAAAAGAATTGAGTCAGATTTATATAACAAAAAAAATGCAATCGGACTTTATGTCAAATATTTTCATACTGGAAATGTCAGCTATTCAAAAAAAGGGTTTTAAAAAAATATTTAATTTAACAAATAAATTAATTGAAAAATCAAAAAAGAAATATTCCACATCTCAATTAAATAAGCACCTAAGAGAGTTTGTAAAATTAAACTCTCCACCAGCAGTAAAGGGCAGACAATTAAAATTCAAACATGTTCATTTCGGTGGCACATTTCCAACCACACTAATAGTACATTCTAATCAAGATAAGAAAATACCCCAGAATTATAAACGCTATTTAATTAATTCCTTTAGAATTGCTTTAGGTCTTAAGAGTGTACAACTTAAGCTATTATTTCGTAAGGCAGATAATCCTTATAAAGATAAAAAAAATGTTTTAAGCGATAGACAAGTAAAGAAAAGAAAAAGGTTAATAAAACATATAAAAAAAAATAAAAATTAATACTAATGAATTAATTTACTCTTATTAAAAATCAATTCTGCTGTATAATCAAAACTAATAATAAATTATTAATATTTATAACTAAGCACACAATGCAAGAAAGGCCAGTTTATTTAGATTTGACTAAAATCAAGTTGCCGATGTCTGGATTTTCATCAATTACGCATAGATTGTCTGGAATGTATATTTTTTTTGTAAGTGTTCCGGTATTTCTATATTGCATTTACCTATCTTCATCTAATAAGTCAAACTTTGATATTTTGATTTTAAGCTTATCCAAATTTTCATTTTTTTCATTTTTAGTTTATCTAAGTATTTTGATACTTTGGTATCACACTCTAACAGGGGTTAGGCACCTAATAATGGATTTTTTTCATATAGGTGAATCCCTAAAAGGTTCTAATTATTCTGCTATTTTTGTAATCTTTTTTTGGTTAATTTCATCTCTAGCTTTTCTTCTTGTAATCATATTATGAAGGGATTTTTGATTTGGAATATACAAAGATATAGCTCTTTAGTAATCTTGTGTTATTTAATTTATATTTTTAGTTTCATACTATTAAGCGAAAATAAAATAAATTTTTTTGAGTGGTCAGAGTTTTTTTTATCATTTCAGTCAAGATTTTTTACCTCAATTGTTTTTTTGTTTCTTGTTATGCATGCTTTCATAGGTTTGTGGACTATCGGAACTGATTACCTAACAAAGAGGACATTGGGTTTTTTGAATAGGTCACTATCAGAAAGAGCTTCGTTAATAAGGTCTTTATATTTTATGACTTTTGGTTTTCTAGGTTTTATGTATTTATTTTTAATTTTGTATATAATATGGATATAAAAATTAATGATATATAATTATAAGTTTTATTAATAATATAATGAATAATATTTTTACAAACAACATAAAAGTAAAAGAATATGATGCCCTCATTATTGGTGGTGGAGGTTCTGGGATGCGAGCTTCACTTGAGCTTGCCAAGTCAGGATTAAATACTGCCGTCGTTTCAAAAGTTTTTCCTACAAGGTCACATACTGTTTCTGCTCAGGGAGGTATAACTTGTGCAATTGCAAGTGCTGATCCAAATGATGATTGGAGATGGCACATGTATGACACAGTAAAAGGTGCTGACTTTATAGGCGATCAAGATGCTATAGAATATTTATGTTCAGAAGGACCAAAAGCTGTATTTGAGCTCGAGCATATGGGGTTACCATTCTCAAGATTTAAAAATGGTCGGATATATCAAAGACCATTTGGCGGTCAATCAAAAGACTTTGGCAAAGGGGGACAGGCAGCTAGAACATGCGCGGCAGCGGATAGAACCGGACATGCTTTATTACATACCTTGTATCAAAACAATGTTAAGGAAGGCTCTAACTTTCTTAATGAGTGGTTTGCAGTTGACTTAGTTAAAAATTCAAAAGATGAAGTTACTGGAGTAATTGCTTTTTCAATCGAAAATGGAGAAGTAGCATATCTCAAGGCACAAGCGACAGTCTTGGCCACTGGAGGCGCAGGTAGAATCTATGCATCAACTACGAATGCTCTTATTAATACAGGTGACGGTTTAGCAATGGCACTTAGAGCAGGCTATCCAGCACAGGATATGGAGATGTGGCAGTTTCACCCTACAGGTATTTATGGAGCAGGATCTCTTGTCACAGAAGGCTGTAGAGGAGAAGGTGGATATTTGATAAATAAAGATGGTGAAAGGTTTATGGAAAGATATGCACCAAATGTTAAAGATCTAGCTGGAAGAGATGTTGTCGCAAGATCAATGGTTCTTGAAATTTTAGAAGGTAGAGGGTGTGGAGAAAATAATGACCACATTTTTTTAAAATTAGATCATCTAGGCGAAGAAGTTTTAAATTCAAAATTGCCAGGTATATGTGAGTTATCAAGAACTTTTGCTCATGTTGATCCAATATATGAACCTATACCAGTAGTACCAACCTGTCATTACATGATGGGAGGAACGCCAACAAATGTGTCAGGCCAAGCTTTTACAAGAGAAAATGGTACAGATAAGTTGATACCTGGACTTTTTTCAGCTGGCGAGGCTGCCTGTGTTTCTGTGCACGGAGCGAATAGGCTTGGAGGTAATTCATTACTTGATTTGGTTGTATTTGGCAGAGCAACGGGTATGCACATTCAAGATGAGCTTAAATCTGGTGGGGGTGTTGACTCTGCTTCTAAAAGCGATATTGATGCCTCACTTGAAAGATTGAATAAACTTAATGAATCAACTGATGGATATGACACAGCAGAAGTTAAAAGAGAGCTCCAAGAATGCATGCAGAATTATTTTGGTGTTTTTAGAAGAGGAGAGTTTATGGAAAAAGGCCTCCAACAACTAAATGAACTTAAAAATAAAGTTGTTAACCTTCATTTGAAGGATAAAAGTGATGCATTTAACACGAGCAGAGTAGAAGCTATTGAATTACAAAATTTGTATGAAGTTGCTCTCGCAACTGCAGTCTCAGCATTCGAACGCATTGAAAGTAGAGGGGCGCATGCTAGAGATGATTATCCAGATCGCGATGATAAAAATTGGTTATGCCATACAATTTTTGATCCCCTCAGTAAATCTGTATCAAAAAGAGAGGTAAATTTTCAACCTTCAAAAATTGAGGCATTCCCTCCAAAAGTCAGGACTTATTGAGGATGTTTGGAAATAAACTTGAAGTTAGCATGTACAGATATAATCCTGAGGATGATAAGTTTCCTTATATGAAACAATATAAAATTGATAAACCTACTAAAGATATTATGGTTTTAGATTTATTAAATCTGCTCAAAGAAGAAGACCAGTCAATCTCATATAGAAGATCATGTAGAGAAGGAGTATGTGGATCAGATGGCATGAATATTAATGGAAAAAATGGTCTTGCATGCATAACTCCAATTTCTTCGGTGATCAAAAGAAATAAAATTGAATTAAGACCATTGCCTGGATTGCCAGTAATAAGAGACTTAGTGGTTGATATGTCAGAATTTTATGCTCAATATGAAAAAATCAAACCTTTTTTACAAAATGAAACTACTGCTCCTGAACAGGAGCGGCTTCAATCTCCTGAAGATAGAGACAAGTTAGATGGTCTTTATGAGTGTATTTTATGCGCATGTTGCTCTACTAGCTGCCCATCGTTTTGGTGGAATCCTGATAAATTTGTTGGCCCTGCAGCATTGCTACAAGCTTATAGATTTTTGGCTGATTCTAGAGATTTAAAAACACAAGAGCGTTTAGAAAGTCTTTCTGATCCATTTAGTGTTTACAGATGTCATGGAATTATGAATTGTGTAAATGTTTGCCCAAAAGGACTTAATCCAAATAAAGCAATCGGTGAAATAAAATCAATGTTACATAAAAATAAAAAGGATATAATTGTCTCTGATAAGATATAAGAAAATTAAATAAAATGAGTCTATCTATGAAAGAGCTTTGGGGGAGCTCGCATATTTCAGCAGGACATGCCGCCTATCTCGAAGGTCTTTATGAAACATTCCTTAACAATCCTGAAGAACTTTCAAAGGAATGGTTTGAATTCTTTACTAATCTTCCTAAGCTGCCAAATTCAAATGGAGAGATTTCTCACCAAAAGATTATTAATGAGTTTAGGAACTTCTCAAGAAATAGCGCTATACTAAAAAAATCTGTAGATGAAAGACAGGGCAAGGTAATAAGATTAATTCAATCTTATCGAAATAGAGGTCACCTCAAAGCAAATTTAGATCCATTGGGTATGATGGAGAGAAGGCTGGTAGAAGATTTAAACATAGAATTTCACGGCCTCTCTCATGAAGATCTCAATGAAGAGTTTTACACAGATACTTTTAATACTGGATCGGAAAAACTTCCTCTAAGAGATATTATTAAAAAGTTAGAAGATATTTATTGCGGCAAAATTGGTATCGAATGTAATCACATTATGGATTCTGCAGAAAGACGCTGGCTTCAAAATAAATTTGAATCAAAATTAAACCAATATAGTTTTAATGAACAGGAAAGATTAAATATATTCGAAAGATTAAATTCTGCTGAGGGTTTAGCCAAGTATCTTTCGGCAAAATATCCTGGTATGAAGCGCTTTGGAATTGACGGTGCTGAGTCCTTAGTTCCATTAGTTGAAACTGTAATACAAGATTGTGGATCATTAGGAGCATCTCAAATATGTTTTGGCATGGCTCACAGAGGCAGGCTAAATTTATTAGTAAACGTTCTAGGTAAGCTACCATCCGATTTATTTTCAGCTTTTAGTGAAGATTTTGAATTAGAGGGGGCAAGCACAGGAGATGTTAAATATCACTTAGGATTTTCTTCTAACTTTGATACTCCAGGGGGCGAGGTCCACGTGTCATTATTTAATAATCCCTCTCATCTTGAGATAGTTGACCCAGTTGTAATAGGATCTGTCAGAGCTAGACAAGATAGAATAAATGATAAAGATCGATCAAAGGTAATACCAGTACTACTTCATGGTGATGCAGCATTTTCTGGCCAAGGCGTAGTAATGGAGTCACTTCAAATGTCTCAAACTAGAGGTTTTAATGTTGGAGGAACAATTCATATTATAGTTAACAATCAAATAGGATTTACAACAAGCAATGTAAATGATTCAAGATCTTCAGACTATTCTTCTGATGTTGCGAAAATAATTCAAGCTCCTGTCATTCATGTGAACGGCGATGATCCAGAGATGGTAGTTAATGCTGCAAAAATTGCATGTAAATATAGAAATAAATTTAAGAAAGATATTGTAATAGATTTATTCTGTTATAGAAGAAGAGGTCACAATGAGGCTGATGATCCATCTGCCACGCAGCCATTAATGTATGAAAAAATTTCTAACCATCCCTCAGTTTTAAGTCAATATGAAAATAATTTAATAGAAGAGGAGATATTGAATGTTGAACAATCAAAAAAAATAAAATCAAATTATAGAAAATCATTAGAGAGTGGTGAGAGTGTTGCTAAAAATTTAGCTAAAAGACCAAATGATTCATTATGGTTTGATTGGGAACCCTATTTGGATGTCAAATGGTGGCAAAAGGTTGATACAAAATATAGCAAGAAAGAATTAAAAAAATTAGGTAAAGAAATTATCTCAGTGCCTAAAGAATTTAATATAGGTTCTCAAGCATCAAAAATATTTGCAGACAGACAAGAAATGAATTTAGGAAATATTTCTCTAAATTGGGGGTATGCAGAGATTATGGCCTATGCAACATTATTAAAAGATGGTTATCCAATCAGACTTACCGGTCAAGATGTCAGAAGGGGTACATTTTCGCACAGGCATGCTTGTATATTTGATTCTAAAACAGGAATGGGGCATATATCGCTTTCCGAACTAGCAGAAAAAAATAAGACAAGCTTTGATATATATGATTCTTTGCTTTCGGAAGAAGCGGTTTTAGGATTTGAATATGGATACTCTGCTACCTGGCCATCAGGATTAACAATTTGGGAAGCGCAATTTGGTGATTTTGCTAATGGCGCTCAAGTAGTAATTGATCAATTTATCGTATCAGCACAACATAAATGGGAGAGATTATCAGGATTAATTATGCTTTTACCTCATGGTTATGAGGGGCAAGGACCTGAGCACAGCAGCGCGAGAATAGAGAGATTTCTTCAATTATGTGCTTCAGAAAATATTCAAGTATGTGTACCAAGCTCACCTAAACAAATTTTTCATCTTCTTAGAAGGCAGGCTATAAGAAAAATGCGTACACCTTTAATTGTTATTTCTCCTAAAAGCCTTTTAAGAAATCCTCAGGCAGTTTCTACACTTGATGACTTAAGCGATGGCAATTTTGAGTGTGTAATCGATGATGAATTAGATAATAAAAATGATGTAAAAAAGATAATTATGTGCTCTGGAAAAGTTTTTTATGAGTTAATTGAGAAAAGAAACAAAGAAAAACGTTATGAAATAGCAATTATTAGAATAGAACAATTGTACCCTTTTCCTTACGATGACCTTGAAGAAATTCTTTTAAGGTATCAAAATGTACATGAATATATCTGGTGTCAGGAAGAGCCTTTAAATCAAGGAGCATGGTTTAGCCACAGGCACAGAATACAAAGGGTTTTAGATAGGCTTGGTAATAATAATGAGGTTAAGCTCGTAAGCAGACCACCAGCAGCAGCGCCTGCAGTTGGATTGATGAAACTTCATTTAAAGCAACAAAAGACATTAATTAATGAGGCAATTGTTTAATGAGTATAGAAATTAAATCACCGACATTCCCTGAATCTGTTGCAGATGGAACGATTGCTAAATGGCTTAAAAAAGAGGGAGACCATGTTAACCAAGATGAGGTAATTGTTGAGATAGAAACTGATAAAGTTGTTCTTGAGGTTCTTGCACAATCAGATGGGATAGTCTCAAAAATTATTAAACCTGAAGGCGAGATTGTTGCCAGTTCTGAATTAATTGGTGAATTTGAGGAGTCAGATGGAAGTACGATAAAACAAAAAGTTCAACAAGAAGAAAAAAGTGAACCAAACATAGAAATCAATCTTGATAAAAGTGATGATTTAGATAACTCAAAAAAAATGGGTCCTGCTGCAAAAAAAATTATATCTGAAAAAAATATTGATCCAGAAAATATAAAAGCATCTGGTAAAAATAATACTATTACAAAGGCAGATGTAATTAATCACTTAGAAACTAAAGCTATCGATGAGGAAGATCATAATATTTTTTCTGAAAGTGTAACTTCAAGTGGCGATAGACCAGAAAAAAGAGTTCCAATGTCAAGACTCAGATCTACTATTGCTAAAAGATTAGTGTCAGTTAAACAAGAAACGGCGATGCTAACAACATTTAATGAAGTTGATATGCTGCCTATTAAAGAACTTAGAGCAAAATATGGTGCTGAGTTTCAAGAGGAGCACGATGTTAAGCTTGGTTTTATGGGATTCTTTGTAATTGCAGCGGTACAAGCTTTAAAAAAATTCCCAGTAGTTAATGCATCTATTGATGGAAATGATGTTGTGTATCATGGTTTTCAAGATATAGGAGTAGCTGTTTCTACAGAAAGAGGTTTAGTAGTTCCAGTTATAAAAGATGCAGATACAAAATCTTTACCTGAAATTGAAAAAGCAATATTAAGTTACTCTGATAAAGCAAGAAATGGTAAGTTATCTATTGATGAAATGCAGGGAGGCACATTTACTATTTCAAATGGTGGAATTTTTGGTTCTTTGCTCTCAACTCCAATTCTTAATGCTCCTCAAACAGCGATATTAGGAATGCATGCTATTCAAGATAGACCAGTTGCAATTAATGGAGAGGTTGTAATAAGACCTATGATGTATTTAGCAATGAGTTATGATCATAGACTTTTAGATGGTAAAGAGGCCGTAACTTTCTTAGTGTCTATCAAAGAACAACTTGAATCACCTGAGAGGTTATTGCTTAACTTATAAATTATTAAATGGAAGAAATGTTTGATGTAGTAGTTATAGGAAGTGGACCTGCTGGTTATGTATCTGCTATAAGATGCTCTCAGCTAGGTCTTAAAACGTTATGCATAGAGGAATCGCATAGTGACAGTGGCAAGCCTAATTTTGGTGGCACATGTCTTAATGTTGGTTGCATTCCTTCAAAAGCTCTTTTAGATTCTTCACATAGATATTATGAAGCAAATAAAAAACTATCTGAGCACGGAATACAGATAGAAAGTTTAAAGTTAGACTTAAAATCTATGATGAAAAGAAAAGACGACATCGTAAGTAAACTTACTGGAGGTATAAGTGGTCTTTTTTCTGCAAATAAGGTTGAATCTATCATAGGTAGAGGCAAGATTATAGATATCAATACTGTAGAAGTTACAAAATCAGATGGTAGTACAGAAACAATAGATGCTAAAAATATTATTGTAGCTACAGGCTCTAAGCCAATAGAGATACCATCAGCTAAATTTAGTAAACATATCGTAGATAGTACTGGTGCGCTTTGCTTTGACTCAGTCCCTAAAAAGCTAGGTGTAGTTGGTGCTGGTATTATTGGACTAGAACTAGGAAGTGTATGGTCTAGGCTTGGTTCTGAGGTAACTGTTTTAGAAGCGCTTGATGAATTTCTCCCAATGACAGATCATGACATTTCAAAAGAATCCTTAAAAGAATTTAAAAAACAGGACCTTGATATAAAATTGGGTTCTAAGGTTACTAGTACAAAGGAATTAAAAAATTCAGTTAAGGTCAAATTTGAAAGTAATGATCAAGAAAATGAGATGGAATTTGATAAATTAATTGTGGCTGTTGGCAGGGCACCAAATTCTTCAAATGTAATGAGCGATGAATTAAATATCGAGATAGAGGATGGTTTTATCAAAGTTAATGATTTTTGCCAAACTAGCATAAATAACATATGGGCAATTGGTGATGTTGTTAGAGGTCCTATGCTTGCGCATAAGGGTAGTGAAGAGGGAATAATGGTTGCAGAAAGAATTGCAGAAAAACATACCAAAGTAAATTATGATTTGGTTCCGTCAGTAATATATACCCATCCTGAGATAGCATGGGTGGGTCAAAATGAAAAAGAATTAAAAGATAATAATATTGACTATAAAGTAGGTAAGTTTCCATTTGCGGCGAGTGGAAGGGCACTAGCAGTTGATCAATCAGTTGGTTTTGTAAAAGTCTTGTCTCATGCAAAAACTGACACTATTATAGGAGTTCATGTTTTTGGTCCTGCTGCTGCTGAAATAGTACAACAGGCCCTTATTTCAATGGAATTTGGTTCAAGTTCAGAAGATATTGCATTAACCATGTTCAGTCATCCAACTGTATCTGAGGCATTTCATGAAGCAGCTTTATCTGCAAATAATCTAGCAATCCATATAGGAAATAAAAGGAAATGAACTTACATGAGTATCAAGGCAAAGCATTATTTGCAGAATACAACATACCTGTATCAAAAGGAAAAGTAGTATTTAATGCAGAAGATATAATTGATGTATGTAATGAAATTGGTGGCTCAAAGTGGGTTGTGAAAGCTCAAGTCCATGCTGGAGGTAGAGGTAAATCTGGAGGTGTTGAGTTAATTACTAATCCTGAGGACGGTGTTAAATTTGCAAAAAAATGGCTTGGAAAAAATTTAGTAACTTACCAAACTGATAAAAAAGGTCAGCCTGTCAATTGTATTTTAGTAGAGGAATGTATCAATATAGCAAAAGAGCTATACCTAAGTGCTATTATTGATAGAGAATCACAAAGAATTGTTTTCATTGGATCTATTGAAGGCGGAGTCAATATTGAAGATGTTGCAAAAAATATGCCTGAAAAAATTATCTATCAAGGTTTTGTTTATAAAGATGATTCACTAAAAGAAAATGCCGAAAATATTGCAAAAGTTCTTAAATTGAATGATCAGCAAACAATACAATTTATATCCATCATAGATAACCTTTTAAGATTATTTGTTGAAAAGGACTTAAGCTTACTAGAGATTAATCCGCTTGTGATTACAGAAAATAAAGATTTGCATTGTTTGGATGCAAAGATAAATATTGATTCAAATGCACTTTACAGACAACCAGAATTATTAGATATGCGTGATGAATCACAAGAAGATCCTAAAGAAGCAGAAGCTGCTAAAAGTGATTTAAGTTATGTTTCTTTGGATGGAAATATTGGGTGTATGGTTAATGGAGCAGGCTTAGCAATGGGGACTATGGATACTATAAAATTTTTTGGCGGAAATCCTGCAAATTTCTTGGATGTTGGTGGTACTGCAACTCAAGAAAGAGTTGCTAAAGCTTTTAAGATAATTCTTGACGACCCAGATGTAAAAGTAGTTCTAGTAAATATTTTTGGTGGTATTGTGAGATGCGATTTAATTGCAGAAGGTATTATTGCCGCCATCAAAGAAGTTGAAGTAAAAATTCCAGTTGTTGTTCGCTTAGAAGGTAATAATGCTGATATTGGATCAAAAATTTTATCTAAAGCAAAAATTAAGATTGAAAGTATTAATGATTTAGCCGAAGCTGCTAAAAAAGCAATTTTACTTGCAGAATGAGTATTTTAATTAACAAAGACACCAGAGTAATTGTTCAAGGCTTTACTGGTTCTCAAGGAACATTACATTCTAAGCAGTCTATGGAGTATGGTACAAATATAGTTGGAGGTGTTACTCCTGGTAAAGGAGGAAAACAGCATTTGGGGAGGCCAGTTTTTAATTCTGTTGAAGATGCTAAGAGTTCTCTTGATCCAAATGCTTCTATCATTTTTGTACCAGCAAGATTCTGTAAAGACTCAATTTTGGAATCAGCTGAAGCAGGCATCAAATTAATTATTTGTATAACCGAAGGAATTCCCACATTAGATATGCTTGAAGTTAAAAAACGAGTTGACGAGCTTGGAGTAAGATTGATTGGGCCTAATTGTCCTGGAATCATAACACCAGGTGAAGCTAAGCTAGGAATAATGCCTGGAGATATTCATATGCCAGGCTCAATTGGCATAATTTCAAGATCTGGTACTCTAACTTATGAAGCAGTTAAACAGACTACCGATTTAGGCTTTGGACAAAGCAGCTGTGTTGGAATTGGAGGAGATCCAATACCAGGATCTTCATTCATTGATATGCTTAAATTATTTCAAGATGATAAACAAACGGAAGCTATTGTTATGGTAGGAGAGATTGGCGGCACAGCAGAGGAAGCAGCTGCAGAGTATATAAAAAATAATATTACAAAACCAGTAATCTCTTATATTGCTGGTAAAACAGCGCCTTCTGGCAAAAGAATGGGTCATGCAGGTGCAATTATTGCTGGTGGGAAAGGCACAGCAGATAATAAAATTGAGAAATTGCAAGAATGTGGAGTATATGTAGCAGATAATCTAGTATCTATTGGTTTTAAAGTTGCTGAGGTGCTTGGCTAAAATATTTTTTTATTCTTGATTTCATTATCCACCTTAGTCTTATAATCGATAAAAATGAAAAAATTGTTAATCCTATAATCATGCCATACCACATTCCTTTTGCACCCATAGGAGAACTGAAACCTACATTTGTTAAGTAGTAGCCTATTGGCATCGCAAAAATCCAATATGATATTAGTAAAAGGATCATAGGTATGAATGTATCTTTATAACCACGCAGACTTCCTAAAGCACCCATTTGTATTCCATCTGGAAGTTGAAATATAGCTGCAAATAAAATTAAATTTGCTGCTAGTTCTAATACTGGTAATTCAGTTGTATATAGGCTTACTATAAAAGTACCAAAAATAATTATTATAATACTGTTAATTAAAGCACCTCCCATGCACAGCATTATTGTAGAGGTTGCGGCAACCTTTGCTTGTATTGGATTATTCTCTCCAATTAAATTACCAACTCTTGTTGATGAGGCTAAACCAATTGCCAACGGGACCATAAAAAATAGACTAGCTATGTTAATTGCTACAGAATGACTTGCGACAACCACTTCTCCAAGAACACTCAAAATTATTGCTGCTCCTGAAAACATACTTAATTCAATAAAAATACCAAGACCTATCGGTAAACCAAGTTTAAACACTTCTTTTGTTGTATCTTTAGAAGGCAAAGAAAATTTGGAAAATGGTTCTGTCTTTTTGTATTTCTTTGAGAAGGCTATGTATATGATTATAGATATCATCATAATAAATGAAACAATTGATGTTGCAATTCCACAACCAACACCACCAAGTTTTGGAGCACCAAACCACCCATAAACAAATATAAGATCAAGCGGTATGTTTAAAAGCATGCCTGCAAAAGCTATATAAAAAACTGGTTTTGTAAAAGTCATACCTTCGCTATAACACCTCAAACATGTAAAAATAGTTACAAAAAACCATCCAATTGATACTGCTTTGAGATAGTCAATGGTAATCGATGTTATTGAACTTTTTATGGGCAGTAAATTTATTATTAAATCCATATTAAAAAATATAAATGCCATTAATAAACCAAGGCCAGCAGCAACCCAAAGAATTTCTCTTAATTTCTGTCCAATTTCAATAAATTTTTTAGCCCCATATAATTGAGCAACAATTGGTGTTACTGCAAAAATAATACCTGTAAAAAAAAACCAAATTGTATTGGAAAAAGCTGTTCCAACTGCAAGTCCGGCAAGATCATTTGCACTTGCTCTTCCAGCAATAATCGTATCGGTTGTTCCCATAAGCGCATAAGATAGTTGAGAACCAAAAATTGGAACCCCAATTTTAATAAGACTTTTGAACTCAAAAAAATATTCTTTCATATTAAAAATAAATTTGTTATTTTTTTTTGAGGTACTTTATCATATTAAAATAATTTATTTAGGAGAATATTATTAGAAAAGATAATAGACCATATTGGCTAAAAAAATATGCTACAAAATTAAATAATTTATATGTTCGATATTTTTTAAAACCACAATTTAAGTATTTAGGAAAGGGCGGTGCATATTTTAAACCAAGATATATAAAAGTATTTGGAAACTGCGTGAGCATTGGCGATTATCCAACATTAATTGGTGCGCCTGATGCAATTCTTCAGTTTACCTCATGGAATATTGGAGAAAATATAGGCGAAATTTCAATTGGAAAATATTCTCTAATTACTCCAGGCGTTAGAATTATGGCTGCAGAGAAAATACAAATTGGTGATGCTTGCATGATTGCTCACGGAGCTTATATATCTGATGCTGATTGGCATGGAATTTATGACAGAGCACAGCCAGTTGGTAAAACTGAACCAGTTATATTAAAAGATAATGTCTGGATAGGTGATAGTGCAATTATTTGTAAAGGTGTAACTATTGGCAAGAACAGTATTATTGGTGCAGGAGCAGTAGTAACAAAAGATGTTCCAGACAATTCAATATATGCAGGCAATCCTGCAAAATTAGTAAAAAAACTTGATCAAGATTCATTCACATCTCGAAAAGATTTTTTTAATGATCCAATTAAACTTGCAAAAGATTTTGATGCACTTGACAGATTCAATTTAAAAAATAATTCAATATTGAATTGGGTTAAAAGTATAATTAAGCCTGACAAAACTCATTAACATTCCTAAGACTTATAGTTTGACTCTTAATTGGCACGTAAATTGCATAAAAACTTATATAAACTATATATTTAAAATATATACAACAGGAGTTTTATGTTGGATTCTAAAAATCCAGATTCAATTAAGAATGCCAAAAGGTTCATCAGAACTGTTTTAGATAAAACACTTGATAATTCAAAAAACCCAGCTTCTCTGAATTATTTTCAGTCCGACACCTATAAATTTATTTTCTTAATGAGTTTTATATGGGAATATTTAGAAGGTTCTGAAATTTCACAAGAATATGCAATCTCATTGGTGCCTAAGAAATTTGCTTCCAGAATTAAACGTCTTCAAGTCCTAAAACAGGCAGTAAAATTGGGCTATATTAGCGAAACATCATCAAGTACAGATAAAAGAAGAAGACTGTATGAGCCCACTCAAACACTTATGAATGACTTTTTAAGTTATGTAGATGCAATTAATTCTAAAACTGCATAATATTTCCTAAATCTACCTATATAACTTCTTTTTAATTACAATGTAGTTATGTCGAAGTTGAACAGAAATAAAGAGGAATGGAAACAGTTACTAACTGATGAGAGTTATAGAGTAACAAGAGAATCTGGAACAGAAAGAGCATTCACAGGCAAATATTGGAACTTTCATGAAGATGGAGTATATAAATGCATCTGTTGTGGTGAAAATTTATTTGACTCGTTTTCAAAATATGATTCAGGATGTGGCTGGCCTAGTTTTTTTGTTCCCGCAAATAATAATGTTATTGATGAATTTGAAGATAATTCATTGGGAATGGTAAGAACAGAAGTTAAATGTTCTAATTGTGACGCTCATCTTGGACATGTATTTAATGATGGACCTCAGCCTACTGGTTTAAGGTATTGTATAAATTCAGCTGCATTAGATTTTGAAAAAAACAACTGAACTTAAAAAAAGAGATTCAAATGATATTTTAAGCAACCTTAAAAAAGTTGTTTCTGGTACAAGTTTATCTAGGTTTTTTGGCTTAATAAGAGACATAGCAACAACTAACCTAATGGGCGCATCAGTATTTCATGACATATATATTGTATGTTTAAAAATTCCCAATCTCTTTAGAAGATTCTTTGCAGAAGGCGCATTTAATCAAGCATTTATTCCTGTCTATAGCGATTATTACAAAAATGAAAATAATAATGAAACGAAAGAATTTTTAAATGCAATTGCTGGAGCTTTATTAGCTGTTTTATTTATTTTTACTATTGTTGTTTTAATATTTACTCCTGTTTTTATATTGATATTTGCTCCTGGTTTTTATATTGACCCTGAAAAAAAAGATCTTTCTATTCAAGTTCTCAGAATTATGTTTCCTTATCTAGCTTTAATATCCTTAGTAGCATTTGCAAGTGGTATTCAAAACACTCATCAGAAATTTTCAATACCAGCATTCACTCCAGTATTATTTAATGTGATTCTTATAATCGCAGCTTCTTTTATAGCACCCAACTATGATATGCCCATCCTGGTTCTTGCTTGGGGTGTTTTATTGGCAGGATTTGTGCAGTTGATAATTCAAGTCTCGCCTCTTATCAATATAGATAAACTTCCAGTACCTAAATTAGATTTTAACAACGAAGGTGTAAGGAAGTTTATGACCATAATATTTCCTGCAATCATTGCTGGAGGCATTCTGCAAATCAATCTATTGATTGATACTATCTTTGCCTCGTTGCTTCAAACAGGAAGCCCAACCTGGCTATATATATCAGACAGGTTAATACAATTTCCAATGGGAATATTTGCAATTGCAATAGGAACAGTTTTATTGCCAACATTATCAAAATATGATTTGAGCACTGAGAAAAATAACTTTATTAGCACTATTAAAAAAGGACAAAAATTTGTTTTATTTATTGGAATTCCCTCATTAATTGGATTATTTTTTTGTGCAGAAGACTTAATAAGTACTATTTTTTACAGAGGCGCTTTTACGGAAGTAGATGTAATTAATTCATCATATAGTTTGATGGCTTTTTCTTTTGGATTACCTTTTTTTATGTTAATGAAGGTATTAACTCCAGCTTTTTTTTCAAGAAAAGATACTACTACTCCAATGAGAGTAGCTCTAATATCGCTTTTTTTAAATGCAGCTCTGAACTATTATTTGGCTTTTGTTCTAAATCTTGGTCATGTAGGTATTGCGATAGGCAGCTCATTAGCAGCCTTAGTTAGTGTTTGCATCTTAGAATTAATTTTATATAGAAGTGGGTTTATTAAATCATATTCTTTTGTAAGCAGATTTAGTTTAATGATTTTATTTGCAAGCTGCTCATTGGCATTGTTTTTACACTTTTATACTCAAAAAATTAATTTTATAGAATTAAATCATCTTGATAGAATTCTTTTCTTATTTATAGAAGTGACAATAGCCACGTTAATTTATTTTACAATTTCCAGAGTTATCTATGGAAAATCATTAAGAAAAATTTTTGAATAAGATGTATTTGATTAGAGGACAGCATAATTTAGATTTATTTAATTCAAGATTTCCTGGACTAAGACTTTGTGGAACAATTGGTAATTTTGATGGCTTGCATTTAGGACATCAAGCAATATTAAATAAAGTAAAAAAAAATGCTCAACAAAATGACGCCAAAACAATAGTTTTTTTTACCGAGCCACATGCCTCAGAATATTTTGCGAAGGTAAGAGACCAAAATATTATGCCTCCACCAAGGATATGTCCTTGGCGTGAGAAACTAAAATTGCTGAGACAGAATAAAATTGATTTCGCATTTTTCTTAAAATTTAATGATTCTCTTAGAACTATGCCACCTGAAGATTTTATTTCAGAAATTTTAGAATCAATTAATTTAGTAAGTTTTACTGTTGGGGATGATTTTCGCTTTGGCGAGAATAGAAAAGGCGACTCTAATCTATTAAAAAGCTGGGGAGATAAAAATAATGTAATTGTAGAAAATACTGAAACTATTCTTCACAAAGGTGAAAGAGTTAGCAGCACAAGAATTAGAAACGAATTAATGAATAATAATTTTGATTTAGCTGAAGAATTGTTGGGAAGACCATATACTTTTTCAGGTAAAGTGGTTCATGGTCAACACCTTGGCAGAACCATTGATATTCCAACTGCAAATATTTGGCTTCCAGATCAAAGATTACCGATTAAGGGCGTTTATGCTGTTAAATGTAAATTAGAAAAAGAACAATTGAATGGAATTGCTAATATGGGAATAAGACCTACAGTTGGAGGAGATAAACCAGTTTTAGAAGTACATCTATTCAATTTTAATAAAAATATTTACTCTAAAAGATTGCAAGTCAGATTTATAAAAAAAATACGAGATGAAAAGAAATTTGATAATTTAGACATGCTAAAATTACAAATTCAAAAGGATATATCTTTAGCTCAAAATATTTTAAATACGCCAAATGACAATTAATTATAGAGATACATTAAATCTGCCGGTTACTGATTTCTCAATGAAAGCAGGATTACCAAGAAAAGAACCAGAAATATTGGATTTGTGGTCAAGTTCAGATTTATACGGAAAGATAAGAAAAAAATATGAGGATAAAGAATTATTTCTTTTACATGACGGACCTCCATATGCAAATGGTGACATACATCTTGGACATTCAGTTAATAAAATCTTAAAAGATATTACTATCAAGCATAAAACAATGCAGGGTTTTAATGCACCATTTGTTCCAGGTTGGGATTGTCATGGTCTTCCCATTGAGCTGAATGTTGAAAAGAAACATGGAAAAAATAGTGAGCTTGTTAAGAATAAAGAGAGCTTCCAAAAAGCATGTAAAGAATATGCTGAGAGCCAAATAAAAAAACAATTAGTTGATTTTAAAAGACTAGGCGTGCTAGGTGATTGGGAAAATTCCTATAAATCATTAGATCCAAAATTTGAAGCAGATATCGTCAGATCGCTTGGCATTATTTACAATGAAGGATATCTAGAAAAGGGTGAAAAACCTGTCCATTGGTGCCAAGAAAGTGGATCATCATTAGCAGAGGCTGAAGTTGAATATATTGATAAAACATCAAAAGCAATTGATGTTGCTTTCAGAGTTGAAGATTCTTCTTTAGACACTGTAAAAGGCTTATTTAATAGCGACGAGCCAGATGAAATATCATTTATTATATGGACAACAACTCCATGGACAATACCCTCAAATGTAGCTGTATGTATCAATCCTAAGTATAAGTATTCATTAATTAAAATGAATGAAAAATTTTATGTATTAGCTTTTGAGATGATAGAACAATGCACCAAACGATGGAAGCAAAAATTCGATCTTATATCAACAATTAAGGGTGAAAAATTAATTGATATTAATCTTATTCATCCTTTTCTAGATAGAAAATCAGTTCTTCTCCATGCAGATCACGTTACAACTGAAGCAGGAACAGGTTGTGTTCATACCGCTCCAGCTCATGGTATGGATGATTATTTAATATGTAAGAAAAATAATATTGATACCATCCACTCACTTAATAACAAGGCTTTATTCAAAGATGAATTAGATTTTATTGCAGGATTACCTGCTTTGAAAGCAGACCCACTTATCATTGAGAAATTACAAGAGCATGATGTCCTAGTTAACATAGAAGATTATCATCATTCTTACCCTCATTGTTGGAGACGTAAAACGCCACTAATTTTTACATCTACTCCTCAATGGTTTATTTCTATGAAAAAAAATAATCTTATTAATGAAGCCCTTAATCAAATTAATAATGTTAATTGGGAGCCCTCGTGGGGTCTTCAAAGAATCCAATCCATGCTTACCGATAGACCAGATTGGTGTGTTTCAAGACAAAGAAACTGGGGAGTACCAATAACTTTAGTTGTTCATAAAGATACTGGGGAAATACATCCAAATCAAAAAGATCTATTTGAAAAATTTGCACTCACAATTGAAAAACAAGGAATTTCAGCTTGGGATAAGTTAGATTTAAAAGATTATATTCAAGATTATGATGAGTATGTTAAAACTTCTGATTCTCTTGATGTTTGGTTTGATTCTGGAATAACACATTATGCCGTTTCCTCAAAAAGATTTGGTGAAAATACTGTCGCAGATCTTTATTTGGAAGGCTCAGACCAGCACAGGGGATGGTTTCAATCCTCATTATTGACAAGTATAGCCATGAATAATTCTGCACCTTATAAAACAGTTCTTACTCACGGATTTGTTGTGGATGAACAAGGAAGAAAGCAGTCAAAATCACTCGGAAATGTTGTCTCTCCACAGAAAGTTTGGGATAGCTTGGGAGCAGATATTTTAAGACTTTGGGTTGCTTCAACAGATTTTAGAAGTGAAATGGTAGCATCTGATGAAATATTGAAGAGAACTTCCGATCAGTATAGACGTATCAGAAATACTTTCAGATTTATTCTTGGAAACTTAAGTGATTTTAACAATAAAAATAAAGTTCAGTTTGAGAATCAAGTCGAATTAGATAAATGGATAATTAATGAAACTAAAATTCTTCAAAAAGAAGTAATCAGCCTTTATGAATCGTATTCTTACCATAAGGCAATCCAAAAAATACATAACTTTTGTGTTAACGAATTAGGTGGAATATACCTAGATGTTGTAAAAGATAGGCTTTACACCTGCAAAAATGATTCGTCTGCAAGAAGATCATGTCAAACCAGTCTTGATTTTATTTTAAATGTATTAGTTAGGTTGATTGCACCCATTCTTTCATACACGGCAGAAGAAATATGGCAGTCAAGTAATAGATTAAATAGTCAGGAGGACTCTGTTTTTCTATCTAACTTTGATATTTCTGAACTAAGTTTTGAATCAGATATTAATCAATCTGAATGGAAGAGAATTTTTGAAGTTAAGGACGCTGTAAATCAATCTATAGAAGAAATGAGAAATGAAAATAAAATCAAAGGATCGCTTGATTCAGTAGTAGATATTCAAGCTACTTCAAATGATCTTAATATTCTTAAAAAGTTAGGCTCAGAACTTCATTTTTTATTTATTTCCTCAGAAGCGAATGTAAATGAAGGAAAAAACTTCAAAATTAAAGTAAATCCCTCAAAGAACTCAAAATGTGTCAGATGCTGGCATAGATGTTTTTCAGTAGGATCTAGCAAAGAACATCCTGAATTGTGTACTAGATGCATTGAAAATATAGATGATGAGGGTGAAAAAAGAAGTTTTGTATAAATTAATTTATCCAGTCTTAATTATTCTTCTTGTAGTATTAGACTTATTTTCAAAAGATTATGCAGCTAATAATTTCTTATTTGCACAATCATATACAACTTTTATACCATTCATTGATTTTTTGCTAATATATAATTCTGGAATTGCTTTTGGTATATTTGATGGTTATGGAAGTTTAGCCTCAAACTTATTATTAGTAATTACCATTTTTATTCTCATATACCTAATTAGATTGCTTGTAAAAGAAAAAGCTCTGATTGCTAAGTTTGCATTATCATTAATTATTGCTGGCGCATTAGGAAACATCATTGATAGATTTATTGATGGAAAAGTTACTGATTTTCTTCATCTAGAGTTTGGAAGCTTTTCCTTTTTTATATTCAATCTTGCAGATGCATTTATAACGCTTGGAGCAATTTTGATTATATACTTTGAATTAATTTATAAGGCAAAACAATGACTAAACAGATTAAATTAGCAAATCCACGTGGTTTCTGTGCTGGCGTTGATAGAGCAATTGATATCGTAAATAAGGCTTTGGATATATACGGAGCCCCAGTTTATGTAAAACATGAGGTCGTTCATAATAAAGTTGTTGTGGCAGATTTAAGGGATAGAGGTGCAATTTTTGTAGAAAAAATTGATGAAATTCCAGATGATTCACTTGTAATTTTTAGTGCACATGGTGTTTCAAGCTCTGTAGAAGAAGAAACAAAATCAAGAAATTTGAATTTTTTCGATGCAACCTGTCCACTTGTCACAAAAGTTCATATGGAAGTCAGAAAGCATGCTAAAGCTAGCAAAGATATCATTTTGGTTGGGCACCAAGGTCATCCAGAAGTTGAAGGAACAATGGGTAGGCATATAAATTCTGATAATAGTTCAATATATCTTGTTCAAAATGAGTTAGATGCTAAAAATATAGAAATTAACAATCCAACAAAATTAGCTTTGGTCACCCAAACCACTTTAAGCGTTGATGAAACAAAATCAATTATTGATATTTTGAAACATAGGTTTCCAGAAATAGATACACCAAAAAAGGACGACATTTGTTATGCAACACAAAATCGACAAGATGCTGTAAAGCAGCTTGCACTAGAATCAGATTTTATGATAGTTGTGGGTTCAAAAAATAGCTCAAATTCAAATAGACTTAGTGAGCTAGCTGAAAAATGTGGTTGTAGATCAATTCTAATCGATGAATTTACAGATATCGATTTAGATGATTTAAAAAATTATTCTAAAATTTCTATTACTGCAGGTGCTTCAGCTCCTGAGTCAAAAGTTATGGAAATTGCAAAATCGTTAGAACAGCATACAGATGCAGAAATAATTGAGCATGGTGAAGACAATGAAGATATTTACTTCAAATTGCCGCCAGGATTAAGATAAATGAAGATAGAAAATCATCTCATCAAAAATATTGAATATATTAAATCACCTAATTTTAATGATAGATCAGAAAATTATAGTATTAAGTTAATTGTTATACATGCAATAAGCCTACCTCCAAAAGAGTATGGTGGCGATTATGTAGAAAATTTTTTTTTAAATAAATTAAAGATTACAGATCATGAATATTTTAAAGAAATTAAAGATCTAAAAGTATCATCTCATTTGTATATTAAACGTGATGGCAAAATAATACAATTTGTGCCTTTTGATAAAAGAGCATGGCATGCGGGCGAGTCGAGCTTTAATGGTGAATGTGATTGTAATGATTTTTCTATTGGAATTGAGCTCGAAGGCTCGGATTGTGATAATTTCACAGATCATCAATATCAAGTTTTAATTGATGTTACTAAACAATTGATGAACGAATACCCTGATATTAAAAAAAATTCAATTAAAGGTCATTCGGACATAGCTCCTAAAAGAAAAACAGATCCAGGAGATAAATTTGAATGGAATAGGTATCTCAATAAAATATGAATCAAAGAGAACTAAAAAGAATTTTGTCATTTACAGGATTTGGTTTTGCATCTGGTCTTCCTTATGTATTAGTTTTTATTACTTTAACTGCATGGCTGAGAAGTGAAGGTTTAAATTTAAGCGTCATTGGATTTTTTGGATGGATAACCCTGACTTATTCATTAAAATTTTTATGGGCTCCTTTTGTAGATAGATTTTCTATTCCTATACTAAACATCATAGGTTCAAGAAGAAGTTGGATATTATTAATGCAAATTATTATTTTGATATCACTTATATTTATTTCTTTAATAGATCCAACAAATAATTTATTAATATTCGCACTTGTTGCACTAATCATAGCTTTTGCAGGTTCAATACAGGACATAGCTATTGATGCTTATCGAATAGAAAGTGCACCCTTAGAAGATCAAGGTAATTTGGCTGCTGGTTATCAATTTGGTTATAGAATTTCAATCTTGGTAGGATCATCTTTATCCCTTCTTATTGCTGATGCATATTCTTGGCCAACGGCATATCAATTAATGGCGCTTATAATAGCTCTGAATGTTCTTTGTTCATTTGCAATATCTATAGAAGAAAAGAATGAAAATTTAGTTAAGTTAAATCACATAAATTCAGTTGTAGAGCCATTAAAGGATTTTTTTGAAAGATTTGGTATTAAATTAGCATCAATGCTTTTGCTAATAGTAGCAACTTATAGGTTGACTGATATAGTGATGGGGCCGATGGCTAACCCCTTTTATATTGATTTGGGTTATACATTATCAGAAATTGGATATGTAAAAGTAGTTGCGCTAATTGCAACAATTATTGGTGTGTTTATTGGAGGATTCTTTATTAAAAAAATAGGACTCTATAAGTCTTTAATGATAGGTGCTTTTTTGGTTATGTTTACAAACTTATTGTTCTCTTTTGCAGCAATAAGCGAAAAAAATCTTACCCTGTTGTCATTAATTGTTGCATCAGACAGTGTTACTGCTGGTATTGTTGGCACAGTAAATATTACATTTTTAACCAGCTTAGTTTCAATCAAATATACAGGTTTCCAGTATGCTTTATTAACTTCATTAATGGCATTTTTAGGAAAAATATTTAGCGGTTTTTCAGGTATTTTAGTTGAAAACTTTCAAGAAATGTATGGTTTTTCATATGGATGGATGACATTTTATATATTTACTTCAGCACTTACTTTACCGGCAATTTCAATGATTCTCTTTAATAAAAACTTTTTCATAAACAAACCAAGTGTTGATTCACTAAAATCATCACCTCAAGACGAACTAAAAGATAGTCCTAAAAATTGGTAAATGAATTTCACTAGATTGGTATTTTTTTCGTCGCTTACAGCTGTTTTTATTCTTAGCATTGTAAATGCAAATGAAATTGCAAATATTAATGCACTCGGATTTCTAACAGACAAAGTAATTCATCTTATTGTTTATCTTTATTTAGCTTTAATTGGACTCATGTGTGCTTTTAAGATTAGAAAAATTGTATTGATATTTTATGTTTTTATGTTTGGTTTCTTCATAGAAATAATACATATTTTTCATCCAAATAGATTTTTTGAATATTTTGACTTACTTGCAAACTTAATTGGGGTTACAATTGCGCTTCAAATTTATAGATTAAAAAAAAAAAAATAATCTATTGATTTATATCTATTAGCCCATAATTAGAGCATTAGATAAATTTAATATATTTACATGGAGAGATAAATGAAGTTAAAACCTTTACATGACAATGTTCTTGTTAAAAGAACAGAAGAAGAAGAAACATCATCTGGAGGTATCATTCTTTCTGGTTCTGCAAAAGAAAAACCATCACAAGGTGAAGTAGTTGCAGTTGGACCTGGAAAAATATCTAATTCAGGAGATACAGTTGCTATGAATGTTTCAGTGGGAGACATTGTAATTTTTGGTCAATATGGCGGAAATGAGATTAAGTTAGACGGTGAAGAATATCTAATTCTGTGCGAAAAAGATATTTTTGGCGTTGTTCAATAAATTTTTTATATAAAGGGAGTTAAATTATGTCAGCTAAAGATGTTAAATTTGGTGATAATGCAAGATCGCAGATGCTTGATGGAGTAAATACATTGGCAAATGCTGTTAAAGTTACATTAGGCCCAAAAGGTAGAAATGTAGTTCTTGATAAGTCATTTGGAGCGCCAACAGTCACTAAAGATGGAGTTTCAGTTGCTAAAGAAATAGAACTTGAAAATAAGTTTGAAAATATGGGTGCACAAATGCTTAAGCAAGTAGCATCACAAACTTCTGATGAGGCAGGTGATGGTACTACAACTGCTACAGTTCTTGCTCAATCTATTGTTAATGAAGGAAACAAAGCTGTTGCTGCTGGAATGAATCCTATGGATTTAAAAAGGGGCATTGATAAAGCAGTCTCTGCAGCTGTAGAGCACGTAAAAGGCTTAAGTGTTCCTTGTACTGATGACAAAGCCATTGCCCAAGTTGGAACTATATCAGCGAATGGAGATACAGCAGTTGGTGAAATAATTGCTGAAGCTATGGAAAAAGTTGGTAAAGAGGGTGTTATTACCGTTGAAGAAGGAAGTGGTATCGAAAATGAATTAGACGTTGTTGAAGGAATGCAGTTTGATAGAGGATACCTTTCTCCATATTTCATTACCAATCAAGACAATATGACTGTAGAGCTTGATTCTCCTTATATTCTTCTTTTTGATAAAAAAATATCAAATATAAGAGATTTATTACCTTTGCTAGAGTCTGTTGCTAAAGCAGGAAAGCCTCTTTTAATTATTGCTGAAGATATTGAAGGTGAAGCGCTAGCAACTTTAGTGGTTAACAATCTAAGAGGAATTGTTAAAGCTGCAGCTTGTAAAGCGCCAGGTTTTGGCGATAGAAGAAAAGCCATGCTTGAAGACATCGCAATTTTGACAGGTGGGACTGTGATTTCTGAAGAAGTTGGATTAACGCTTGAAGGTGCTACTGTTGAAGATTTAGGTACATCAAAAAGAGTTGTATTAAATAAAGATAATGCAACTATAATTGATGGTGCTGGTGATGAATCAGCTATAGCTACAAGAGTTAATCAAATTAGAGCTCAGGTTGAAGAAACTAGTTCAGATTACGACAAAGAAAAACTCCAAGAAAGAGTTGCAAAACTTGCTGGAGGAGTTGCTGTGATTAAAGTTGGAGCAGGTTCTGAAGTTGAGATGAAAGAGAAAAAAGCAAGAGTTGAAGATGCTCTTCATTCAACAAGAGCTGCTGTTGAAGAGGGTGTTGTGCCTGGTGGTGGATCAGCTTTGATAAGATGTTTAGAAGCAGTTGCAAAGTTAAAAGGCGATAATGATGATCAGAATGTTGGCATAAATATTGCTAAAAAAGCTTTTGAATCCCCCTTAAGACAAATTGTATCTAATGCAGGTGAGGAGCCATCAGTAATTGTTAACAATGTCATAGATGGTAAGGACTCATATGGATTTAATGCAGCTACAAGTGAATACGGAGACATGATTGAGATGGGGATACTCGATCCTGCAAAAGTAACTAGAACAGCATTGCAAGCAGCTGGATCAGTAGCTGGTATGATGATTACAACTGAAGCCATGGTGACTGATGTTCCAAAGGAAGAAGCACCAATGCCACCAATGCCTGATATGGGCGGCATGGGCGGCATGGGCGGCATGATGTAATCCTGATATTTAATATAAAAAAATGGGGCTTTTTGCCCCATTTTTATTTTATTAATTTAAGATAGTATATAAATTATTAAACTAATTAAATTTGGAGTAAAAAATGAAAGCCATTTATTTGTTAGCATTATTTGCTGTGAGCTCTCAGGCTCATGAAGGCAATGCGACATTTCATTATCATGTATCAGATTATTTGATATTAGCGGTTGTTACTGTTGTAACATTCGGCGTTATAAAAATCTTAAAAAGGAGAGATGTTTAAATGAAAATTCAAGAAGCAAAAGCACATTGTGATATACCATGCGCTGTTTATGACCCTGGCGTAGCTCAATACGCCGCATTAAGCGTAGTTAGGTTCTTAGACTTAATCGGAGAGATGCCAGAAAAAATTGAATCAAAAAAAGATCTTGCACATCTTTCAAGGCTTGTTCAGCAAAAAGAAGAGCATGCTATTGAGGTCAAGGATGCTGTAAGAACTATTTGGGGAGATTATTTTAAGGATCCTCATATTGAGAAGTTTCCTGAGATACATGAACTGGCACATTCTATTATGATGACTGCATCAAAATGCAAACAAGATATAGATCGCCAAAATGGCATAGATTTAGTTGAAAAAGTTAATAGATTTGCTGAAATATTTTGGGCAACAAAGGATGTAAATACTGAAACTAAGAAATCACTTAATCCACCTCATATGGATATGATAGTACCAATGCTTAGTGATTAGTTTCTTAAGAGTAAGGGGGTCAAGCATGATCCCCAACTTTCATGACAATGATCTTATAATCTGCCTTAAACATTTTTATTCACTTAAAGAAGGCGATGTCATTTTAATAAAAACCCCTGCATTAGGCGTGATAATAAAAAGAATAAAAAATATAAAAGAAAAAAAAATACTCATTGAAGGTGACAATAAAGAATACTCCTCAAAGTCATATGATCATGAATACAACATAAACCAAGTCCTTGGGAAAGTTATTCTTAAATTTTAGTGATTTTAATTTTAGAAATGAGGTTTTCATCTAATTCTAATACCTCAAACCTATAACCTTCTATTTCAATGCACAGATTCGCTTGAGGTATTTGATCAAGATATTCTGTAATCAGCCCATTTATTGTTTTAGGACCATCTTCTAAAATATTCCATCCTAAATAGTTGTTCAGATCTCTAATTTTTGAATTACCATCTGTAAGAATTGAGCCATCTTGTTGTTGATAAAACTCTTTTTCTAGCTCTTCTTTGTCTCCACCAAATTTACCTGTTATTTCTTTAAAAATATCTTCAACAGAAATCAACCCTTCAATTTCTCCATATTCATCGACCACTAAAGCTACGCTTTGATTATTAGCTAAAAATTCTCTTAGTTGTTTCATTAAAAGAGTAGACTGAGAAACAAAATAAGTGTCTTGAAGAAGTTTCGAAAGATTATTTTTATTATTTAAATGAAATTGTTCTAAAAAAGCATGAGAATCTTTTAAATGGAGAATGCCAACAAGATTATCTATTGATTCATCATAGACTGGAAGCCTTGTGTAGTCTGTAGATTCAATAGTTTTTGTTGCACACTCATAGTTTTTGCTTATATCAATACCTATAATTTCTGAAGTTGGAATCATAATATCCTCAACCACAAGCTCCTCCATGCCCAAAACTGAAGATAACATTTTTCTATATTGCTTTGGAATCAAATCACCAGACTCATCGAGTAAAGTTCTTAGCTCTTCGGTATTAAGATTGTCATTTAAAGTAGCATCTTTTGCATCTAGTTTAAATATTTTAAGAATTAGTCTGCTTAAAAAGTTAGTTAGGAATATCAGTGGTTTAAAAATTTTAACAAGGACATTTAATATAAATGAAGATTTTGTTGCAAAGCTTTCAGGTTTGATTGTGGCTATTGTTTTAGGCGTAATTTCAGAAAAAATTAATATTACTATTGTTAATATTATTGACCCTAGTAAAACATTTCCGCCAAAATAATTTATCATCATAATTGTTACTATCGCTGAGGCTAGGATATTGGCGAAGTTATTACCAACTAAAATTGCAGATAACAATTGGTCAGGCCTTTTTAATAAAGTTAATGCTCTTTTGGCACTTCTTTTAGATTTTTTTGACAAATTTTTCAGTTTAATTTTATTAGCTGCCATCATGCCTGTCTCAGAACCAGAAAAGAACCCACTAATAATTAATAGCGACAATAAAGTAAGACTTAAAATTAAAAGAGACGGAGTATCTTCCATTAGGATCCTATAATATAAGAATTCATAAAGTATGCTCCCAAAACTGCCCACATAGCTAGAAATAAACTTCTTGTTGCATATTTAATTGGAAAATTAAAGAACTTAATACCTATCATTGTAATTATATAAATTATCCAAGCGATAAAAGTAAAAATTGCTTTAAAAACAATATTTGCAGTGAAAATTGATTGCAAACTAAATCCTGATATTAGTGCAAATGATAAAAAAGTAAGACCTATACCCAGAAGCTTGAATACAATTTTATAGTTTTTTTCAATTGGAAAAAGTTCTGCATTTTGAAAGTCTCCTTTTTTTATCTTTCGCATCTTTCTTTCAAGAATGATTATTTCATTATATGCAATAAATAAAAATAACAAGCTCAGACCTGTGACCATAAAATGTATCGTTGGCAAAATTGTTATTACTTCAAAGTTTAAAAGATAGATAAGAATATAAGAAATTCCTGCAAAAGATGCAGATATGTATAGTGATTTCTCACTTTTATTAAATATCCTAATAATAAAGTAAATAACTATACTTATAGTTACTTGTGTAATGAAATTCATTAATGATAAAGATTAATTAAAGTTTTGCATAAAATATACTATCAATATTAGCAAGGTTAACCTAAAATACACATCTTTTTAAATAATTTTATTAATTTTTAAGTATGGTAGTTATTAGATTAGCGAGAAGCGGGGCCAAAAAAAACCCTTATTATTTTATTACTGTTGCAGATGAAAGACGTCCAAGAGATGGAGCTTTTATTGAGCGATTAGGTTTTTTTAATCCAACCGCAAAAGGCCAAGAGGAGAGACTTAGAATTGATCTAGAAAAGTTAAACGAATGGGTATCAAAAGGTGCGCAACTAAGTGATAGAGTTTTAGCTTTAACTAAAGAAGCCAAATTAACGCCTGAAGAGTATGTCCAAAAGGTTGAGGCTAAAAAAGCAAAGATTGCTGCAAAAAAAGCAGCTCTTGCTGCAAAGCTTGCCAAAGAAGCAGAAGAGGCTGCTGCAGAAGAGGCTGCTTCAGAAGAGGCTGCCGCTGAAGAAACACCAGCTGAAGAAGCTTCTATAGAAGAAGAGGCTCCCTCAGATGAAGAGACTCCTGCTGAAGAGACTCCTGCTGAAGAAGCACCAGCTGAAGAGGCTCCTGCTGAAGAAGCACCAGCTGAAGAGGCTCCTGCTGAAGAAGCTCCTGTAGAAGAAGAGACTCCTGCTGAAGAAGCTCCTGTAGAAGAAGAGACTCCTGCTGAAGAAGCTCCTGAAGAAGAAGAGGCTCCTGCTGAAGAAGCACCACCAGCTGAAGAGGCTCCTGCTGAAGAAGCTCCTGAAGAAGAAGAGGCTCCTGCTGAAGAAGCTCCTGTAGAAGAAGAGACTCCTGCTGAAGAAGCACCACCAGCTGAAGAGGCTCCTGCTGAAGAAGCACCAGCTGAAGAAGAATCTGAGGAAAAAGATTCTTCAGAAAATGAATCAAAGTAATCTTATTTGCATCGGTTCTATAGGCAAGCCTAGAGGTTTAAAGGGTGAGTTTTTTCTAAATTCCTTTTGTAATCCTGCTGACAATATTGTTACTTACCGACCTTTAATAACAATCGAAGATAATAATGTGCATAAGATTGAGTATATAAAGAAATCTCATAATAAGTTTGTTTCAAAAATTGTAAATGTATCTGATCTTGACCAAATTAAGTTATTCACCAACAAAAAACTTTACATAAAAAACTCTGATCTTCCAAAGCTCTCTGATAAAGAAATTTATTGGCATGAGCTTAAAGGCATGAATGTTTTTGTTCACAAGACAAACGAAAATCTTGGTGTTGTTAAAGAAATGAATAATTTTGGTTCAGATGATTGCTTGGTAATAGCTAGCACAAAAGATTCAATTGATAATAAAGAAAGACTAATTCCTTTTATTAAAGATAAATTCATAAATCATATTGATAAAACAAATAAGATTATATACGTAGATTGGCAAAAAGATTTTTGATTATGAATATTAATATCTTAACTATATTTCCTGAAATATTTGATGCACTTAATTTTGGGGTAGTATCAAAATCTTTAGACAAAGATTTATTAAAAGTAAAAACTTTTGATATAAGAAAGAATTCAATAAATAAACATGATCAAGTTGATTCTAAGCCTTATGGTGGTGGAGAAGGAATGGTGATGATGGCTGAACCAATAATTAATACTCTTAAAGAAATTGATAATAAAAATACTGGAAAAATAATTTATTTATCTCCCCAAGGAAAAAGACTTAATCAAGAAAAAGTTAAATCTTTATCTAAATTAAAAAATATCACTCTAATCTGTGGAAGGTATGAAGGAATAGATCAAAGAGTTATTGATGAATATGTTGATGAGGAGCTATCAATCGGAGACTTTATTTTATCTGGAGGTGAATATGCTGCAATTTGTATAATTGATGCGATATCAAGACATATTCCAGGGACATTAGGAAATAAAAACTCTTATTTAAAAGATACTTTTTCAAACGGACTCTTAAAATGGGATACATATGCTAAGCCTGAAAAATTAGGTTCATTAAAGGTTCCTGAAGTACTTCTTTCAGGAAATCATAAAGAAATTTCAAAATGGAGGGAGGAAAATTCTTTACTTAAAACTTTTTTGAAAAGACCAGATCTATTCGAGAAAATAAAATTATCAAAAAAACAAAAAAAACTCTTGGAAGAATTAGCATCTAAGGCTATCCTATAGCCCTTTTTAGGCGAATATTATGAGTGATAATAAAGATAATAAGAAAAAAGGCTTTTTATCCAGACTTTTTGGAAGATTTTCATCGCCTAATGAAAATAACATTCAAGAAAAAACATCTGAAAATAAAAGTGAAATTCCTTCAAAGTCCGCTTTAAATAAGATGAAAAAGGCTGATATTGTAAGTATCGCCAAAGATAACGGGCTAGATTTAGATATTAAATTAACAAAAGCTATGCTTTTGGAAAAATGGGAAAATCACTTTAACCAAGATGCTGAATTATCAAGTAACATTTCAAAGGAAGCACCAGCTGAAGAAGAAGCACCAGCTGAAGAAGCTCCTGTAGAAGAAGAAGCACCAGCTGAAGAAGAAGCACCAGCTGAAGAAGCACCAGCTGAAGAAGCGGCTCCTGCTGAAGAAGCACCAGCTGAGGAAGAACAACCCTTAAAAGTATCTTTAGAAGAAAAAACTCCTGCTCAAATCATCAAAAACTTTGAAACTAAGCAATTAAAAGAGGATACTCCAGATTTCAGACCTGGTGATACTGTTGCAGTATCTGTAAAAGTGAAAGAAGGTGATAGAGTAAGATTGCAAGTCTTTGAGGGTGTCGTTATGGGCATTAAAAATGCTGGATTAAATTCTTCTTTTATTGTTAGAAAGATTTCTAGTGGTATTGGTGTCGAAAGAACATTTCAGTTACATAGTCCCATGATAGAATCTATTTTAGTTAAAAGGAAAGGCGACGTTCGACAAGCAAAACTATTTTATTTGAGAGAAAGATCTGGAAAATCTGCAAGAATAAAAGAAAGACTAGACTAGAAAAATGCAAACCCCTAATAAAGAAGACCACAATCTTAGGTCTTTCTTTAACTTTTTAATAATTGAAAAAGGCTTATCAAAAAACACAGTCAATGCATATGAGAATGACATTAAAGGTTTTATAAAGTGGATAAACAAAAATAATAAAGAAAGTTTGCTAAATATTAAAGAAAGTAGCGTAAATCAATATATATCTTACTTATTTAGCCAAAAGCTAAAGAGTTCTTCAGTAAATCGTAAAATATCATCTTTAAAATCTTTTTATTTATTTCTACTAAAAAAGAGACTCATTAGATATTCCCCCTTTAGTGAAGTAATTTCACCAAAGCAAGAAAAATATTTACCTGCTTCAATGTCTGAAAGCGAAGTTGAAAAATTATTAAATAGTCCAGATGCTTCAAAGGATATAGAGCAAAGAGATAAAGCCATGATTGAAATGCTTTATGCTACTGGCATGAGAATTTCAGAATTAGTTAACTTAAAAATAACAGATATAGATATGAATAGATCTGTAATAAAAGTAATGGGTAAAGGCTCGAAAGAAAGATTAATACCGTTCGGAGAATCAGCATCTGAGGCACTGTTTAATTATCTAAAGATAAGAAAAGATTCATCGTCTAAAGAAGTTTTTATTTCTAATAGAGGCAGAAAGATTACCAGAGTAGCTTTTTGGCAAAGAATTAAAGTTTATTTATTAAGAGAAAATTTAAAGGATTCAATTTCACCACATACCCTAAGACATGCATTTGCAACGCACTTATTAAATAGGGGCGCTGACCTAAGATCAGTTCAGCTTTTACTAGGCCATAGTGACTTATCTACAACTCAAATATATACTCACATTGCAAAACAAAGGTTGGGAGATGTTTTAAAAAAACATCATCCAAGAGGATAGGAGATGTTTAAGTTAAATATATTTATAGTATTATTTTTTTCAATTTTTATTATTTCAGATGAAAATTTGATTAATGAAAAAATAACAACTATTTTGCCGCCAGGAACTAATATTGAATCAATTGAAGTATCAGAATTTCCAGGAATCTATAAGGTTTACTATGGCGATCTTCAGCCTTTATATGTTTCACAAAATGGAGATTTTTTTATTTATGGCGATATGTTTAATATAAATTCCGATGGAATAATAAATTTAACTGATAAAGATATTCTTCAAAAACGTAAGCTTCTTATGCAAGAAATAACTAAAGAAGAGCTTATTTCATTTAAAGCAAAGAATGAACTATTTAATGTAACTGTTTTTACTGATGTTGACTGCGGATATTGTAGAAAACTACATGACGAAATTACCACATATAATGAAGCAGGAATTACTGTTAATTATGCTGCTTTTCCAAGATCTGGGATTGGAACTGAAACCTTTTCTAAAATGGTAGGTGCGTGGTGCTCAAATAATCCAAAAGACACCATTACAAAACTTAAAAATGGAAAAAAACTTAAGTTAAGTTTTTGCGATTCACAACCTGTTGCAAAACATTATGCTATTGGAAATAAAATTGGGATTACTGGTACTCCTGCAATTGTTTCAAGTAACGGAGAGCTTTTACCTGGATATCACTCAGCTGAAGACTTACTCAGCAAACTAAAAGGTTAAATATGAATGAGCTAAAAATTGGAATATGTGGTTGGGGGAATGTAGCTACTGGCTTGTATAAATCTATTCATAAAAATATAAAACAAATTGAAGCAGCTGCTAATACAAAAATAGACATTATTGTAATTGGTGCAAGAAGAGATAATCCAAAATGCGATCCAAAGGAAGTTAACATTGAAAGAGATATATTTGATGTGCTGAATTATAACATTGATGTCATGGTTGAATTAATTGGTGGTGTGGATGTTGCCCGTGAATTAATTTTAGCCGCTATTGAAAAAGGTATTCACGTTATAACTGCTAATAAAGCAGTCCTATACCATCACGGTGATGAGATCTTTAGCAAAGCTGCAGCAAACAATGTTCATGTATTGTTTGAGGCTTCAGTTTGTGCTGGAACTCCCATTATCAAAATGTTAAAAGAGGAGTTAGCCGGAAACAGAATTAGTAAAATTTCTGGAATGTTAAATGGAACTTCAAACTTTATTCTTTCTCAAATGGAAGATGGTTCAGAATTTGATACAACCTTAAAAATTGCTCAGGAAGAAGGTTATGCTGAACCTGATCCCAGTTTTGATATTGAAGGGATGGATGCTGCTCATAAAATTGGTATTCTTTCATCTATTGCCTTAGGAACACCACTTCCTCCAAAAGATTTTTATGTTGAAGGCATTACAAGTATTGATTCTAAAGATTTTGAATACGCCAAGAATTTAGGTTTCACAATTAAACATTTAGCTGTAGCTACTTTATCAGAAAAAAGCATTCAATTAAGAGTCCATCCAGTTCTTATAAGTTTAGATAGCTATCTTGCGGGTTTAAAAGGCGTTAGAAATGGAATTGAAATTGAAACTGATTTAATTGGTACTTTGCACGTTGCTGGCTCAGGGGCTGGACAAGAGTCAACCGCTTCTGGATTAATTTCTGATCTAATTCATTTATCCAATTCTGACATTAATTCTTCTTCAACAGTTGTATCAATGTCTGAAGTAAATATTCAATCAATAAAAGAAATGAAATTTGCTTATTATTTTAGAATTGATAGTACTTCAGGAGATATAGATTTAAAAATGATTGAAAGTATTTTTGATGACAATCAAATTTCAATAAATGTAAATAAGTTTGATGATACAAATATTGTGATTGTCACCGATCCATTTATAGATAGTTTGCAAGAACTATTAGTGGCAGCATTAAATAATCTAGATGAAATCGTTGGGGTAAAAACAATAAGAATAGAATTTTAAAATGTTATTTCACAGCACTAGAGGAAAAGATAAAGATAAAACTTTTCAAGAAGTTTTGATGCAAGGCTTAGCAAGTGATGGTGGTTTATTCATGCCAAATTATTGGCCTGCTGTAGATCTAGAGTATCTAAAAAATTGTAATACATTTATTGACGTTGCGAAGCATATTGTTCCTCTATTTACTGACTCTTCATTTGATAGAAATGATGTTGAGGATATGCTGGACAACACATGGCATGATTTTGCTGAAAAGGATTTAATAAAAATAGCTGAAATAGATGAAACTACATCAGTATTAGAATTATTTCACGGACCTACTGCTGCTTTCAAAGATTTTGGTCTTCAACTTGCTGCAGCTTTTTTTAACAAGACATTAGAGACTGAAAATAAAACAGCAATAGTTTTTGGTGCAACATCTGGTGATACTGGATCTGCAGCAATTGATGCATGTAAAGAATTCAAATCAATAAAGAGTTTTATACTTATTCCAAAAGGCAATATGTCTGAAATTCAAAGAAAACAAATGACAACAGTAGATAAATCGAACGTTTTTCCAATCCTGGCTGATGGTACTTTTGATGATTGTCAGGATATTGTTAAAGAAGGCTTTAAAAAAAGGAGCTTTTTAAAAAATGATCAATATTTATTGGCAGTTAATTCAATTAATTGGGTAAGAATTATTGGACAAATTTGTTACTACTTTTATGCAGCATTAAAATTTAATAAGTTGTCTCAGCCTTTAAATTTTTCTGTACCAACTGGAAATTTTGGGAATGTTTTTGCATGTTATTCCGCTTCAAAAATGGGATTACCACTTTCAAAAATTATTGTTGCAGTTAATAGCAACGATATATTGTATCGATTTTTTAAAGAAAATGACTATAGTAAAAGAGATGTAACTGAAACTATATCTCCGAGTATGGATATAAGTGTTGCAAGTAATTTTGAAAGATTATTATACGACTTCTATTTAGATCGAAATTCAAAAGTTTGTTCAGACATTTATTCTAATTTTCCTAAAACTGCCATAAATATTAATGTAGATGTATGGCAAAAATCAGAAGAATTATTTTTAAGTCATAGTGTTGACGATAATGCAACATACTCAACAATGAAATATTTTAAAAATGAATTTAATTATATTATGGATCCACATACTGCTGTTGCAACTGACGCAGTTTTAAAGCTGAATCATACATTAAGTGATAAGACATTAATTTTGTCTACAGCTCATCCTGCAAAATTTCCAGACGCTCTCAAGAAAAGCAATATTTTGATGGAGGATATACCTAAAAGATTAACAGATGTTATTAATAAGAAAGAAATTGCTAAGAAAATAAGTACTTCAGATAATTCAATTTATGAATACATAAGACAAAATAATTAGGTTATGGATATTCAAGAATTAAAGTTAACACTTTCAGATCTTAAAGAAAGACTCAATGACATCAAGATTAATGTATATAAAATTAATTCAAAAAAAACTAGGCTTCAAGAAATAGACTCTCAACTATCTCAAGAGAAAGTTTGGTCTAATTTAGAGCTATCACAAAAGCTAAGCAAAGAGAAAACCGCTTTAGAGAAAACAATCACATCATATGATAATGTCTCAGCTAGATTATCTGACTGCCAAGTATTATTAGATGTTTCTGTTGAAGAAAATGACGATTCCTCAATTCAAGAAATTTTTGATGAGACACTTAAATTAAATGATTTGGTTGAAGGTTTAGAATTTAGTAGACTTTTTACAAACAAAATGGACTCTTCTTCAGCATATGTAGAGATTCAAGCAGGGTCCGGCGGTACTGAGGCACAAGATTGGGCTGAAATGCTACTAAGAATGTACACAAAGTGGGCAGAAGGCAGAGATTTTTCCGCAAATCTTGTTGAAATTTCTCATGGAGATGTGGCAGGAATTAAATCAGCTTCACTTCACGTTGATGGTGATTATGCTTACGGTTGGTTAAGAACTGAAACAGGAATTCACAGATTGGTAAGAAAATCTCCATTTGATTCTGGTAATAGAAGACATACATCATTTGCTTCTGTATTTATATCTCCAGAAATTGATGATTCAATTGAGATAAACATAAACAAAGCAGACATTAGAACAGATACTTATAGAGCCTCAGGTGCAGGAGGACAACATGTAAATAAAACTGATTCAGCAGTGAGATTAACGCATATTCCTACTGGTGTTGTAGCACAATCTCAGAGCGATCGTTCTCAGCATAAGAACAAAGAAAATGCATTAAAACAATTAAAATCTAAGCTTTACGAGTTAGAATTACAAAAACAAAATGAAGAACAGCAAATTCTTGAAGATAGTAAGTCTGATATAGGATGGGGAAGTCAAATCAGATCATATGTATTGGATCAATCAAGGATTAAGGATTTAAGAACCAATCATGAAACTGGGAATACTTCAGCTGTTTTGAATGGAGACTTAGATGATTTTATGAAATCATCATTGAAGGCAGGCGTTTAAATGGAAAAAGATAATATTGGTGGCGAAAAAGCCATTATTGAAGAAAGAAGAAAGAAGCTAGAACAACTTAGAGATAAAGGTGATGCTTATGGAAACTCATTCAAACCTCAAAATAATGCAAAGAGTCTCCATGAAGAATATGGAGCATTTTCTAAAGAAGAGCTTGCTGATAAAAATATTAAAAATATCTCTATAGCCGGTCGAATTGTTTTAAAAAGAGTTATGGGAAATGCTAGCTTTGCAACTTTAAGAGATGCCTCTGGAGATATTCAAATCTACGTAACAAAAAATAATGTAGAGGAGAGCGTTTACGAAGATTTTAAAACATGGGATCTAGGAGACATAGTTGGTGTTTCAGGCTCTTTATTTAGAACAAAAACAGATGAATTGACTATTGATGTATGGGATCTAGAAATGATTACAAAATCTTTAAGGCCTATGCCAGAGAAATTTAAAGGCTTAACCGATATTGAAGCAAGATACAGGCAAAGATATCTTGATTTGATGACAAATAATTCAACTAAAGAAATTTTTATTAAACGGACAAAAATTATAGACTCAATGCGAAGAAAAATGAATGAAGTAGGATATCTCGAAGTAGAAACTCCTATGATGCATCCTCTAGCAGGTGGTGCTGTGGCAAGACCATTTGTAACGCAGCACAACGCACTTGGACAAGACCTTTTTTTAAGAATAGCACCTGAACTTTACTTAAAAAGATTGCTTGTGG
Source organism: uncultured SAR86 cluster bacterium (assembly GCA_902579825.1). Taxonomy (GTDB): domain Bacteria; phylum Pseudomonadota; class Gammaproteobacteria; order Magnimaribacterales; family D2472; genus SAR86A. Next base: position 44,522 of record CACHII010000005.1, read on the forward strand.
GCGGTTTTGAAAAAGTTTTCGAGATTAATAGAAGCTTCAGAAATGAAGGATTATCTACTAAGCATAATCCTGAATTTACTATGATGGAATGGTACGAGGCATATGCTTCAATGCAAGATCAAATGGATCTTACAAAAGATATTATTTTAAATGCTGCTTCAGCTGCAGGCTGTGAAGAATCAATAGAATGGGATAAAAACAAAATTAATCTTGGCAACTTTAAACAATCAACACTTTCAGAACTTGTAGTTGAATATAATCCTGAATTAAAAGATAAAGATTTATCTAATAAAAAAATTCTTGAGCAGTATTTAAAGAGTATAAGTGTAAAAATTGAAAAAGCATGGGGTCCAGGAAGATTGCTTCTAGAAATTTTTGAGGAAACAGTCGAATCCAAATTAATAGATCCAACTTTTGTAACTGAATACCCCGTTGAGGTTTCACCTCTTTCTAGAAGAAATGAACATAAACCAGATTTTGCAGATAGGTTTGAACTATTTATAGGTGGAAAAGAGTTTGCAAATGGTTTTTGTGAGTTAAATGACCCTGATGATCAAGCATCAAGATTTGAAGATCAGGTTACAGCAAAAGATTCAGGTGATAAAGAGGCAATGGATTATGATCATGACTATATTACTGCATTAGAGCATGGTATGCCTCCTGCAGTAGGTGTTGGAATGGGAGTGGATAGATTAGTAATGTTATTGACTAATCAGTCCTCAATAAGGGATGTTTTGTTATTTCCTCAACTTAAGTCTTAGACTTGTATAGGCATTATTAAACTTTATGTTAGATTTAACGCTCGCTTTAACAGTTGGAGTACCTCTAGCAATACTTATATATATTGTTAGATCAGATCGATTCCCAGAACCATCAGCAATGGTTTTAAAAACCTTTTTTATAGGTGTGGCAATTATCATTCCTGCAGGGTTTTTGAATAGTTTCATTGTAACTATGGAAAATTCTTCAGGATATGATTTATCTTTTTTAGCAGGATTTACCGAGGAACCGCTTAAATTTCTTGCCTTTATGCTTTTTGTCTTTTCTAAGACAGATTTTGATGAACCAATGGATGCTATTGTTTATGGAACAGTCATCTCCTTAGGTTTTGCTACTTATGAAAATATTGAGTATGTGTATCTAATGTATGGTGATCAGTCATTTCAAATTGCTATTTTAAGAGCAATTAGTGCAATTCCACTTCATGCATCTTGTGGAGTTATTATGGGCTACTATATTGGTTTATATGCTTTTAAAGGAAAAAAAATAGAACTACTTAAAGCTTTAGTAATCCCAGTTTTTATTCATGCTCTGTATAACTTTTTAGCTGGATATAGTGGCGAATTAATATTCTTTGGATATCTTATTTGTGTTATTTATTTTGCTAACAAACTTCATAAAGAATTTGTATATGAGCAACAACTTAAAATTTCTGAAACAGAAACAAAACTAAAATAATTACAATTTACCACCTAAATTTATCAAAATTCTCTGGATTCGCCCAGCCTTTTGGGTTATTCCATGATCGCTTGTTGTTATAGTTTTTTAGGTTATAAGAAAAGCACTTTAGCTTATTGGTTTTATCTCTTAATTCAGTTTGAAGACCTAGTTTGAGCATCTTTTTATCTATTTCCTTGTCATTATTAAAGTTAGTAAAGACGACTATTTTTTGACTGAGTAAATTTTTAATTTTTCCAATATCAGTTTTAGAGAGATTTATATCGTCCAGCACAATATATAAATCATATATATCATTAATGTTTTCATTAAATTTTGGAGATATAAATATTGAATGTATATCTGTTTTTTCTAATCTATGTAAAAGTTTTGAAATATCATTTTTTGTTAGTAAAACTATATTTTCAGGATTTTCATCATCAATTATATTTGATATAAAGCTGTAAACTATTTTTTCTTTCTTTGTCATTTCATCAGATGTTTCACAGCATCTCTTTCAGAAAGAAGTTCATCAATAGAAACCTGAAACTTTGACTTTGCAAAATCTGATAATGCAATATCTCTTTTTATGTCAATAGTTCCATCACTTAGTGTTACTAGAGGAAAACCACATATAATACCCTCAGGCACGTCATATGAGCCATCACTAGCAATTGCTGCACTAAATGAATTGCCTTCTTCTGTGGGGCTCTCACAAGCCATCACAGTGTCAATAGCTGCTTTTGCTGCAGATGTTGCTGAAGATGCCCCTCTGGCGTCAATTACTGCTTTTCCTCTTTGCTGAACTGAAGGAATAAAGTCTTTTTCTACCCAATTTATGTCATTAATTACTGTACTGCCCAATTGATTATTAATAATCACGTTTTCAGAGTCAGGGTACATTGTTGGACTATGATTTCCCCAGATAATCATGTTTTTAATCTCAGAAATATTCACACCAGTCTTTTTGGAAATAACTGATTTAGCTCTATTTGAATCAAGCATTGTCATTGCCATCCATAGCTGACTTTCATTATCTGCTGCGTTTCTTCCAATAAAAGCGTTAGTGTTTGCGGGATTGCCAACAACAAGAATTTTTGCCTTATCTTTTCCAAAACTTCCTATTGCTTCGCCCTGATCAACAAAAATACCACCGTTAATGCTTAGAAGATCTGATCTCTCCTCAATCTTCTTACCGTTATAAACTATTCCTCTGGGAATACTGCCAACAAGAAGAAACCAATCAGCATCCTTTGCAGCTTCAGAAAAATTATCAGTATAGGTAACTTTACCCATGGCAGGAAAATACGAGTCCTCCAACTCCATTACAAGACCTTTAAGCTTATCTACAACTTGAGGTATTTCAACAAGCGCTAAATCAACCTTTTTATCACCAAAAGTTCTGCCGTTAACTAACCTTGGAATAAGTGAATATGCAATTTGGCCTGCTGCTCCAGTAACAACTACTTTAATTGATGAGCTCATTTTATACCTCTATTTTATTAGGAAAATATATTCTAATTATATTCTTAAAATTATATCTAATCCTTATTTTTATCTCATAGTAAATGAGTTTCTTTTTGATTAAAATACATTAAGTTTTTTTAAATAACTCTATTGGAGATATGTTATGACAATAAGATTTAATGACAAGGTTGCAATTGTTACTGGAGCAGGTGGTGGAATTGGAAAACAACATGCACTTGAGCTTGCTAAACGAGGAGCAAAAGTTGTAGTTAATGATTTAGGTGGTTCTGTCGATGGGAGTGGAGCAAGTGATGCAGCCGAAGAAGTGGTTGAGCTTATTAAATCTGATGGAGGAGAGGCCATATCCAACGGAGCAAGCGTTACAGACATAAATGCTGTAAAAAATATGGTTCAACAAACTATGGCCGAATGGGGAAGAATTGATATTTTAGTAAATAATGCTGGAATTCTAAGAGATAAAAGTTTTCACAAAGTAACGCTTGAAGATTTTGAGCTAGTAATGGACGTTCATTTTCAAGGAACTTTAAATTGCACACATTCCGTTTTCCCAATAATGAGGGAGCAAGAATATGGAAGAATTATATTTACCAGTTCAGCAAGTGGAGTATTTGGAAATTTTGGCCAAACAAATTATGGTTCTGCAAAAATGGCAATGATCGGACTCATGAACACTCTCAAACTGGAAGGCCAAAATAAGAATATCTATACAAATTCAATTACACCAGTTGCATACACCAGGATGACTGAAGGCTTAATACCAGAGGACTTTGGTCAAAACCTTCAAACTGAATTTATTACACCTGCCGTTATATATTTAGCTAGTGAAGATGCTCCAAATGGCGTAATTATGGCTGCTGGGGCTGGCGTCTTTTCTAGAATATTTATTCATGAAACTATGGGAGTCTCTCTTGGTATGGGAGAAGATATGACTCCAGAAAACATTCAAGCTAATTGGGACAAAATTTCAGACATGAAAGATGCAAGAGCACTCCAAAATGGTGCAGAACAAACCTTAAAATTTTTTGAGCTCATCAACAAATAATTTTTAAATGACTCCTACAATAGAAGAAGCCGCAAGAGGATATGTTTGTTTAGATTGCAATAACTCTGAACTTTTTAAAGGAATGTCTAATTTATTCAGGCTTTATAAGCCGATTTCAGAAAATTTTGATTTTAATAACGAAATTGTGTGCCCAGAAACCATGTCATGCTATGAATGCAGTTCAAAAAATATAGGCATTGAGATTAGTCCTAATAAAATAATTACTAAACATATGATGTCAGAGGGATCTGGTGCTTGGTTGGTTGGGGAAAAATGGCTATTAGATGTTGATGAGAATAAAGCCTTTACTGCTGATTTTATTAAATCATTATCATGGAAAGAACTTATAAAAATTATTTTTGAGTCAGAAGGTGAGAATAACCATCATAAATTATACAATCAACTAATTGAGCATGGATTTAATGAATGGAATATGGATCCAGAATTTTTCTCTAAATCTAGATTCTCATTGGCATTAGTTTATATTTCTTCTCTTGGAATCATTAGACAAGATGAGTATGGGCTTATGGATGAAGATTCATCATACAGTTTTGCTAGATATATTGGTTTTTAACAGTAATTAGTTTAAAAAACTTGGCCTCTTAGCAATATTATTTACATAAGCGCTGAGATTTCTAAAGTCATTAAGATCAATTTTGTTTAGTCTTACTAAAAATTGTAAAGACGAAACAGCTTGAATATCTGCGTATGAAAACCTATCACATGCAATAAAATCCTTTTCTTTTATGACTTCCTCATAATAGCCAAGTGATTTTACTGCTAACTCTCTTTGGGCTAATCCAAATTCATTATTTTGATTTTCTAATGCGCTCATGTGAGGATGGGTGTGTCTAAATCCATGCATTAGTGGGAGCATTAATTCAAAGGATACTCGTGAATACCACATCTCTATCTGTGCAATTTCCATTGGATTTTTACCAAACATGTTAGGCTCTGGATACAAGCACTCAAGATACCTGCAAATGGCTGTAGTTTCTAAAATTACTTGGCCATCATCTAATACAAGTGCAGGTATTCTGGAATTTGGTGCTATTTTTTTATATTCAGGAGTCTTATGCTCCATTTTCCCAATATCAAGGTCCTCAACTTCAATGTTGTCTATGCCTTTTTCAGCAATGAAGATAAGAACCTTTCTTGGGCTAGGAGCAACTGGACTTGAATATATTTTCAAATATTATTCCCAGTTTAAAGCACCACCAACTTGATATTCGGTAACTCTTGTTTCAAAGAAATTTTTCTCTTTTCTGAGATCAATTATCTCTGACATCCAAGGAAATGGATTTGTAACCCCAGTAAATTCCTCGTCTAATCCAAGCTGAGTAAGTCTTCTATTTGCAATGAACTTTAAATATTCTTCCATCATAGATGCATTCATTCCTAGAACACCTCTTGGCATAGTATCTCTTGCATATTGAATTTCTAACTCTGTGCCTTCTAAAATCATTTGAGCAGCATCAGACTTCATTTGATCGTCCCATAAATGAGGATTTTCAATTTTTATTTGATTAATAACATCTATTCCAAAGTTAACATGCATAGACTCATCTCTAAGGATATATTGAAACTGTTCTGCTGTTCCTGTCATCTTGTTTCTTCTTCCCATTGATAAGATTTGAGTAAAACCACAATAAAAGAAAATTCCTTCTAATACACAATAAAAAGCAATTAAATTTCTAAGTAACTGTTTATCAGTTTCTTCTGTTCCTGTTTTGAAATCTGGGTCAGAGATTTCTTGAGTATATTTAAGACCCCAAGAAGCCTTTCTTGCTACGCATGGTACTTCTCTGTACATGTTAAAGATTTCACCTTCATCCATACCTAATGATTCAATACAGTATTGATATGCATGTGTATGAATAGCTTCTTCTAAGCTTTGTCTTAAAATATATTGCCTACATTCTGGATTTGTAATTAATCTGTACAAGGCTAGAACAAGGTTATTTGCAACAAGAGAGTCTGCTGTAGAAAAGAAACCTAAGTTTCTTTTTACAATTACTCTTTCATCTTCAGTCAAACCATCTTCTGATTTCCATAGCACGATATCATTTGTCATATTTATTTCTTGAGGCATCCAATGATTAGCACTGCCATCAAGATATTTTTGCCATGCCCAATCATATTTAAATGGAACAAGTTGATTTAAATCTGCCTTACAGTTGATCATCATCTTTTGATCAACTTGTACTCGACCGGCATTTGCCATCATTTCATCAAGCTCCTCACAGCCAGCTGTTTCATCTAAATTATTAACAGCAATTCTTGCTGCTTCTGCTCTAGAACCTTCGCCAATATCGGATGAAGATGACTCAGTAGAAACTGCATTTTCAGCTGGCTGAGGAGGTTGAGATTGTTGTGCAGCAACTTCTTGAGTTACTGCTTCTTTTTTGATTTCTGGAGCTGCTGGAGGAGTTGTGTTTTCTTCCTTTCCATATTCGTCCCAATTTAACATATTATTTCTCCTTAAAAATTATTGACATGCTTCGCAATCTGGATCATCCAATGAGCATGCATTCGGAACAGGAGCAGGAGCTCCTAATTCTTGGTTTGAAGTCTGATTTGCATCAGAGCTTACTGCGTTTAGTTTTCCCTGTTGAACTGTAGATTTCTCTGTTGAAGTAGCAGCTATTGATCTCAGGTAATATGTAGTTTTTAAACCTGAGTACCATGCCATTCTGTATGTTATATCAAGCTTCTTACCATCTGCATTTCCAATATAAAGATTTAGAGATTGAGCTTGATCAATCCATTTCTGCCTTCTACTTGCTGATTCAACTATATATCTTGGCTCTACCTCAAATGCTGTTGAAAATAATTTTTTTATATCATTGGGTATTCTTGATATTTCAGTCAGACTACCCTCAAAATATTTAAGATCATTGATCATTACATCGTCCCAAAGATCTAATTCTTTAAGCTTTATTACCAAATGAGGATTAACAATCGTAAATTCACCAGATAAATTAGATTTAACGTATAGATTTTGATAAGTAGGTTCTATAGATTGAGTGACGCCTGTTATATTTGAAATTGTTGCCGTAGGTGCTATTGCCATTACATTTGAATTTCTCATTCCATCTTTTATAACCTTCTTTCTTAAAGAGTCCCAATCTAAAGTCTCAGATCTATTGACTTGAAGATATTCTTTTCCTCTGTGTTTTTCTAGAATATCTAAAGAGTCTTTCGGTAGTATTCCTTGGCTCCACAATGAACCCTTAAAACTTTCATAGGCTCCTCTTTCTTTGGCTAACTCAGTTGATGCATGAATAGCGTTATAGCTAATCATCTCCATACTTCTATCAGCAAATTCGACGGCCTCATCACTGCAATATGGTATGTTTTGTATGTATAGAGCATCCTGAAATCCCATCAAACCAAGTCCAATTGGTCTATGTTTAATATTTGAGTTTTTTGCAGTATCAACTGAATAATAGTTTATGTTTATAACGTTATCTAGCATCCTTATTGCTGTTGAAACAGTTTGTTTGATTTTCTTTTCATCTAACTTACCGTCAGTCATATGATTTGCAAGATTTACTGAACCTAAGTTACATACAGCAATTTCTTTATCAGCGCTGGTATTTAGTGTTATTTCAGTGCAAAGATTTGAGGAATGTACAACACCAGCATGTTGTTGCGGCGATCTCAAGTTACATGAGTCTTTAAAGGTTATCCATGGGTGACCTGTTTCAAACAACATAGTTAACATTTTTCTCCAAAGTTCTTTTGCAGGCACTGATTTAAATTGACCCATTTCACCTTTTTTAGCTTTTTCTTCGTATGCTTCATATTTATCTTCAAACTCTTTTCCAATAAGGTCATGAAGCTCAGGTGTCTCACCTGGAGAGAAAAGTGTCCATTGTCTATCTTGTTCCATTCTTTTCATAAAAAGATCTGGAACCCAGTTTGCTGTATTCATGTCATGGGTTCTTCTTCTTTCATCGCCTGTATTTTTTCTGAGTTCAAGAAACTCCTCAATATCAAGATGCCAGGTTTCGAGATAGCCACACATAGCGCCTTTTCTTTTTCCTCCTTGATTCACTGCAACAGCAGTATCATTTGCTACTTTTAGAAAAGGAACCACTCCTTGACTTTTTCCATTTGTACCTTTGATATATGAGTTCATTGCTCTAACAGGAGTCCAATCGTTGCCTAGTCCACCAGCCCATTTTGATAATAAAGCATTGTCTTTCATAGCTGAAAAGATGCCATCCAAATCGTCTGGTATTGTTGTTAGATAACAAGAAGAGAGCTGAGGTCTTTTTGTTCCAGAATTAAATAATGTTGGTGTTGAGCTCATATAATCAAAACTAGACAATAGTTTATAAAATTCAATAGCTCTTTCTTCTCTGTTGTCTTCTTCTAATGCAAGCCCCATAGAGACTCTCATGAAGAATACTTGAGGTAGCTCGTATCTGACATCATTAGAATGAATAAAATATCTATCGTAAAGAGTTTGCAGTCCTAAATACGTAAACTGATTATCTCTTTCATAATCTATTGCATCTGCAAGCTTTTCCAAATCAAATTCCTTTAGTTCTGGATTTAATATGTCTAATTCGATACCTTTATCTATATATGCTTTGAATGCTACAGGGTAGTGCTTTTCCATTTCATGATATGTTGATTCTTCTGAAACTCCCAAAAAGCTAAGCGCTTCATTTCTTATTTGGTCCATCAATATACGTGCTGTCACGAATGAATAATTAGGCTCTTTTTCTACTTTTGTCCTTGCTGACATAACCAAACTTGTTCTCATGTCTGATATTGAAACTCCGTCATACAGATTCTTTAATGCTTCGTCTAAAACCTCTTTCACCGATACTTCCTCAAGTCCGTCACAAGCATCATTTATAAGACCAGCAACTTTCTCAACATCAAGTGGTACTATACTTCCGTCCGTTTTTGTTATTTTTATGTTAGGAGCATCGGGTATATCAATATCTATTGTTTCTTTTTTTCTTTCTTGTGTTCGTCCAGCTCTATATAGAATGTAGCTTTTTGCAACATCTAGTTCTTCAGATCTCATTAGTTGAAGCTCAACCTGGTCTTGTATTTCCTCAATATGAAGCGTTCCGCCAGAAGGCATCCTGCGTCTAAACACATCAACGACATTTTTTGTTAATTCATCCACTTTTGTATGAATTCTTTCACTTGCTGCCGCATTGCCTGATTCAACAGCTAAAAATGCTTTTGTTATTGCTACTTTAATTTTGTCATCCTCAAAAGGAACAACTTTGCCATTTCTTTTTATAACTCTAAGCTTTCCTGGTGCTGTTGTTTCAACATCATTTATAGATGATTGCGTTACTTTTTTGTTATCTTTTTGCTGCTGTATTTCCATTTTTTATTTCATATCCACGTTTTTTTTAACTCAATTGAGTTATATATTTTCTTTTTTGGAAAATTTTAAAAGCGTACTTGCAGTTTCTTAACTTTTTTCCCTAGTGACTAACTATACTAATTGTGGATAAAGAATCAAGTAAAAAAACACAATATATTGTGACAATTTCATTTTTTTACACAATATAGTGTATAAAAGGTGTTTTTTTGATGTTAGCAATTAGTTAATAAATTGTGGATAATTATTAAATTGGAGAAATTTTATGAAAAACTTTTTAGCTATTGATCAAGGAACAACAAGCTCTAGGGCAATTATATTTGATTCTAAATTACAAATCATTTCAGAATCTCAGAAAGAGTATGACTTAAGTTATCCAAAAGATGGTTGGGTTGAGTTAGATGTTGAAGATGTGTTAAGAACTGTTAGACAGACAGTAAAATCAGTTCTAAACAATAATTTAGAGGTTGAAGCATGCGGTATTACTAATCAAAGAGAGACCACTGTGGTATGGTCTAAGAGCTCAGGAGAGGCAATATATCCGGCAATTGTTTGGCAAGACAGAAGAACGTACAAATACTGTAATAATTTAAAATTAGCAGGTCATGAAGAAACTATAAGAAATAAGACAGGCTTAGTGCTTGACCCTTATTTTTCTGCAACAAAAATTAAGTGGATATTAGACAATGTAAATGGTGCTAGAGACAAGGCAGAGGAGGGAGATTTATTGTTTGGCACAATCGATGCCTACTTAATTTACAAATTGACTGGAAATCAAAATCATTTTACTGATGTAACAAATGCATCACGAACAATGCTATTCAATATACACACTCTTGAGTGGGATAAAGAATTATTAGAACTGTTTGATATACCTCAATCAATGCTGCCTGAGGTATTAAGCTGTGATGGTAACTTTGGAAATTTAAGTTTAAATAACACAAATATTCCAATAAAGGGTGTTATAGGAGACCAGCAAGCTGCTTTAGTTGGCCAAAGATGTTTGAAAAATGGTGATATGAAGTCTACCTATGGAACAGGATGTTTCTTGATGGCTAATACTGAAGAAAAACCAGTTTCAATTGATGAAGGCTTGCTAACTACGATAGCTTATTCATTAAATGGAAAAACTCATTATGCAATTGAAGGAAGCATATATTCGTGTGGAAATATAATTAAATGGCTAAGAGACAAGATGAATTTTTTTGATACATCAGAACAAAGTGAAAGCTACCTCAACAAAAAGGGCGAAAGTAACAATGTTCTTTTTTTGCCGGCTTTTAATGGGTTAGGAGCGCCATTTTGGGATTCAAATATAAGAGGTGGCTTTTATGGCTTAACACAAGACTCCTCCATTGAAGATATGGTAACAGCATGCTTCAGTTCAATAGCATTTCAAACAAAAGAAATAACTTTAATTTTGGAAAAGCATGGCATTAAAGTTACAAGTTTGTTAGTTGATGGGGGGATGGTTAAAAATAAGACTTTTTGTCAAATTCTTGCAAATTCTTTGGAAAAAGAAATTTTACAACCAAAAAACGTTGAATCAACCGCCCTTGGTGCCTGTATTGTGGCAATGACTGCCTCAGGAGAAGATATAAATGAGATTAGAGCATCTGATATGGATATTTTTGTACCAAATGTTGAAAATATATCAACTAGCAAGGAGAGTTACGATAAATGGAAGTCATATTTAATTCAATCGATAAACTCTAAGAGATTATAATTTCCTTTTCAACAGGGAGTTCATGAAGTTTGTTCTGATCGTGAGTAACTAATAAACATGGAATATCCCAATCTTTTATAAATTTTGATATTATTTTCCGAGCTTTAAAACTATTATTTTGATCTAAGTTAGAAAATGGCTCATCAAGAATTAATAAATTAGGCCACATTGCAATTGCTCTTGCAATAGCAACGCGCTGTTGCTGTCCTCCAGATAATTCATGAGGCATTTTGAGGAGATGCTCATTTAAATTCAATTCATGCGTTGTATAGTCTTTATGAAGGAACTCTTTATTTAAAGCATAGGTAATATTTTTTTCTGCATTGATGTGTGGAAATAGTGCAAAATCTTGAAAAACATATCCAATTTTTCTTCTTTCGGGAGGCAAGAAGGTATTTTTGTTCATAAAAATTTTATTATTACAAACTATATCGCCGGTATTAGGATTCTTTAGGCCAGCAATTACATTTAAAAGAGTTGATTTACCAGAGCCGCTTTCGCCCTTTATTAAGCCTACAGAGCCATTAGAAATATTAAAATTGAGATTTTCTACAAGTCTTTCCCCATGGTATGAAAAAGTTAAGTTTTTTACAGTTATGCTCATATTTATATGGTTAATATATGTCATATTTGTATATAATGCTTCTGTTTTTTCTAGTGCACCTAACTTAACCTAACTTTCTATGTATAAATTTAAAACTTTTAATAATATTTCAGAACAAGCATTATCATTATTAACAAAGGCAAAATTCCAGTACGACGATGTTGAGCCAGATGCAATTTTAATTCGAAGCAAGAACCTTACTAATAAAGATTTTAATCAAAAACTAAAATCTATTGCTAGAGCAGGGGCAGGATTCAATAACGTACCTTTAGAACTAGCAACAAAAAATGGAATAGTAGTTTTTAACACTCCTGGAGCCAACTCCAATGCAGTAAAGGAATTAGTTATTTGCGGGATGCTACTTTCCTCAAGAGGAATTATTCAGGGAAATGCATTTGCAAAATCATTAACTGGTAAAGATGAAATTGAAATAACTAATTTGATGGAAAAAGAAAAAAATATTTTTAAAGGCAATGAGCTTAAAGGTAAGATTCTGGGCATTGTTGGGTTAGGATCTGTTGGCTCACTGCTAGCACATGCTGCATCAGTTCTGGGAATGAAAATAATTGGTTATGATCCATATATATCTGTAGATGCTGCATGGATGTTACCAAAAGAGGTGGAAAAAGCTGAAAATTTGGAATTCTTGTTAAGCAATTCTGACTACATATCATTGCATGTACCTCTTTCAAAACTAACAAAGAATTTAGTATCAAAAAAACTCCTAGAGATTGTTAAAAAAGATGCAAAATTAATAAATCTGTCTCGTGGAGGTATTGTCAATAATTTAGATGTAATTGATGCTTTAAAAAATAAAAAATTAAGCTCTTACGTAACTGATTTTCCAACTCCAGAGTTGATAGAAAGATCTTTAAATAATGGAGATGTAATCTTACTTCCTCATTTAGGCGCAAGTACAAAAGAGGCTGAAATAAATTGTTCAATTATGGCTGCGGAGCAAACAAAAAATTTTCTTGAAAACGGATTGATCACAAATTCTGTAAATTTTCCAAATGTAAAACTAAGCAGAACAACACAATTTAGAATCGTTATAGTTCACAAAGATGAGCCTGGAGTTTTAGGGAAAATAACAGGTGAAGTTGCAAACAATAACTTAAATATTTCTGACATGATCAATAAAAGTAGAGACGAAATAGCAATTACATTAATTGATTTGCATGACAATCCACCTCAAGACTTACTAAATAAAATTGAGGAGATTGAAAATGTTTTAACAATTAGAGTTTGTTAATTTATAAAAAAAATCTCTATTTTTTTTCAACAACTGTCCTAAACTAGTATTTATCATTTATTTTTAATAAATATACTTGTCAACAGAATAAAATAGTGTTAAGAGCAATAATATTTTGTTTTATATTTGTGATGTATATTTATTTATAAATAGATATAAGATGTTGATATGCGGTTATATTTATGTTTTTTGTACAATTTTTGTACAACTTATAAGAAACCCTTATTTTAAAGCACTTTATATGGTATAAATAAAGTTATCCATAACTTTATCCACAGATTCTGTGGATAAAAATTAACGAAATTATGAGCAATATTCACACTGAAATAAATCTTCCAAAAAGTTGGATTTTAGAACATAAAAAACATTTTGATTTAGAATCTTTAAGAGGCCCTATTAATTATATTCGTAATGAATATTTACAAAATAAAAAAATTGCACCTTCTACACAAAATATTTTTAAAGCCTTTGAACTATGCACTTTTCAAGAAACAAAAGTTGTAATTTTTGGACAAGATCCATATTTCCAAGAGGGTTTAGCAAACGGATTAGCTTTTTCTGTAAACAATCATGATTCAATTCCAGCATCTTTGAAAAACATATATAAAGAGATTAAAAACGATATTGGAATTCTTCATAACAAGAATGGTTCGTTAGAAACCTGGGCACTTCAGGGGGTATTATTATTAAATTCATGTCTTACAGTTGAGGTTTCAAAACCAGGATCTCACTTGGACATAGGTTGGGAAAATTTTATTAAGGAAATTATTTATATATTGAATAAAAAAAATAATTTGGTATTTTTTCTTTGGGGTAAAAATGCACAAAAATACATGAAATATATTAATTCAAATTCTCACTTAATTTTAACTGCTGCACATCCATCGCCACTATCAGCATATAGGGGGTTTTTTGGGTGTGAACATTTTTCAAAATGTAATGATTATCTTAAAAATAATGGAATAAAAGAAATTAATTGGTAGATTAGAAAATATCAACTACGGCATCTTCATCTTTTATTAAATTAATTTTATCCTTTTTAATAATAGCGTTAAAAATTTGCAGGTCATTTGATATTATTTTTTTTCCAACAATTTTTATGCTCTCATTAACTTTATATGTATTCTTACTAATTAAGGTAGAAAATTTTCTTCTATCAATTCCAAGATATTTCATTCTAGCTACAATTTCTTGGCCACGATAGCATCCTTTATCGAAAGACACCCTCAAATGATCAAAATTTATTTCTAAAGGCCTATATTTTCTAATATTTTCAACATCTAGAAATAGAATTTTGGCTAGTTTGTTTGCCAAAAGCCACTCATTTTCGCTTATTGAGTTTGGAATATCGAAGTTTTTATCATGAATTTTAAGTCCAAGACAATATTTTTCATTTCGCCAATAACACATATTTAACTGAGTTTTACTTTTTTCAACTGACCCAACAACTTTTTGATCATTTAAGTGAAATTTTACTGAATAAAATTGAGCAAATGGTGTAAGCTCTTTAATAAAAATATCTGCAAGTTCTTTATTTATAATCACTTTATAAGCATTTGAATTTAGATTAATAATGAAATCGCAAATAACAAAACCTTTATGATCACATATTGAAGAGAGTTGGAAGCCATTGTCATTTATAATATGAATGTTAGAAGTTACTTGGCCTTGAAGAAATTCATCAATTTTTTGTTTGCTTCCTTCAACTTCGATCACAACCCAATTGGCAATATTGTGCCAACCATATTTGATTAATTTATTATGAATATCTTTTTTCAAGTAAAATTACATTTTTAAAACCTTTATTTTAACTAATGGGCAAAGAAATAAACAGAATTTATTGGAAATGCAGAAGAGGTATGCGAGAAATCGACCTTCTCTTAAGAGAATTTTCTCAAAATTCATTAGAAAAGCTAAATGACGAGCAGTTATTATTATTTGAAGAAATACTAGATTACGATGATCAAAGTTTATATGATTTTATCTTTAAAAAAGAGTCACTAGATAATGAAGTACACGAAAAGTTTATTTCAAAATATCTAAAAAAATTTAAGGAATCTGGAAACTTTTAAGAATTTTTTATGTCATATGCAATGGAAGAATATATATATGAGTAATAATTCAAATGATATTGATTCCGTTTTGATAGACAAAGCAAAAAATGGCAATGAAGGAGCATTTAAAATTTTAGTAAATAAATATTATCCAAGAGTATATGCCTCATTATTTTCTTTCACTAAATCTAAAGAGGATTCTGAGGATTTAACACAAAATACTTTTATAAAAGTGTGGCAACAGTTAGATTCTTTTAGAGGCGACAGTGCATTTTTTACATGGGTTTATAGAATTGCTATAAATTTAGCTAAAAATTTTGTTGTAAGTTCAAACTATAAAAAACAAAGATTGAATACTCCTATGGAGGACTTAAATATAGATTTCAGTTCCTTTGATAGTGTTGAAGAAATTATCATCCATGATGAATCTATGGACAAAATTTCAAACTTTGTGAATGACTTACCTGAATCTTTAAAGACTGCTTTTACGTTAAGAGAATCTGAAGGAAAGAGTTATGAGGAGATTAGTGTTATAACAGATACGCCAATTGGAACTGTTAGATCGCGTATTTTTAGAGCAAGAGAAACAATAATAGAGTTCATGAAAAAGGAGTTGATAAATCATGAGTGATCTAAAAGAAAAAATATCTGCTTTTTATGATGGAGAGCTAAACCTCAGCTCTGAGGAGATAGATGAATTAATCATTTTCATAAATGATAATCCTTCTTTATTAGAACAGATCTCAATGATGTCATTGACAAGTGCTATGAATGAGAGCAAAGGCTCAAATGTAATATCAATAAATGCAAAGAAAAAAAATTCGAATATTTCTTATAAAAATTTCTGGCTATCTAATTCAATTACAGCTGTAGCAACAATTTTACTAACATTGACAGTTGTAACTAACTTTGATTTCTCAAGAATGAATGTTAGTACTGATTCATCTAACAAGATTAGCTCTGCAATAAATTCTAAAGAAGCCAAAATTATTGCACAGCGTTCAGAGGAGCAACTAACAGATTACATAATGAAAATTGTTAATGAGCCAGGATTTATGGCTGGAAACGAAATGGTAGATCTAAGAAATGTGGGGTATCAATATAATCCTTCAAACGGCTCAAATTACTTTAAAGATAAAGAAAATTTCCAATTACGTATAGAAAAAAAAGACTTTGGTTTGAATAAAATTAAATATTGGAAACATGGCAACAAGATGATTTATTTAGTTCCATTATCTGATGGAAGAGTGCTTACACTTTATGGTAATATTTCCCTTAATTCTGCTATTTCTATAGCTCAATCATTAAATAAATAGACGAATAATAAATTATGTATACTAATTTTTATAAAAAACTTGCCCTAATTTTTGTATTTGTAGTTGGAATTAATCTTTCTGCTGCTTTACCTGGAAACATATCAATTCTTGTAGATAAATCAGCGCCTGCTGTTGTTAATATAACTGCTACAAAAGATGTATCAAAGGAACAATCATACAGTTTAAGAGGATTACCTATCCCAGATGAAATGCTTGAAAGATTTGGTATACCAAGGGAATTCAGAGATATTCCTCAACAAAAAAAGGAAGCTGTTTCATATGGTTCTGGGTTCATTTTAAAAGACAATTACATTATGACTAACTTTCATGTTGTAGAAGACGCTAGTGAAGTTATAGTCTCATTGTCAGATAGAAGAGAATTTAAAGCAGAAATAATTGGTGTTGATAGGTTGTCTGATTTAGCTGTCTTAAAAGTTAGTGGTGATAATCTGCCTACAGTTAGAGTTGGTGACAGTGACGATTTAAGAGTAGGTGATTGGGTTGTTGCCATCGGATCACCTTTTAGTTTTGATTTTTCAGTTACTGCAGGAATTGTTAGCGCCAAGGGTAGAAGCATTCAAAATCAAAATATTGGTAACTATGTACCATTTCTCCAGACAGATGTTGCAATTAATCCTGGAAACTCTGGTGGTCCACTATTTAATCTTTCTGGACAAGTTGTTGGTATAAATTCTCAAATATATTCTAGAAGTGGTGGCTATCAAGGGCTTGCATTTGCAATACCAATAAATGTTGCTGTTGATGTAGCTGATCAAATAATTACAGATGGAAAAGTTTCTAGAGGCTACCTTGGCGTAAGAATGAGTGAGGTAGATAGCGATCTTGCTGAAGCTCTGGGAATGAAAAAGCCATATGGAGCTCTTATAAATGATATCGAAGATGGAGAGTCTGCAGATAATGCAGGTTTGCTTCCTGGAGACGTAATAATAGAGTTTGATAAAAAAGAAATTAAATTTAGTTCTGATTTGCCACATGTTGTAGGTCAAATAAAACCTAATAGTACTGCAAAAGGAAAAATAATAAGAGATGGAAAACAAATAGAGCTTTTATTTGTATTGGGTGAATTACCAACAAATGAAGAAGAGTTTGTTCCTGCAAAATCACAGTCATCAACAGAACCATTAGGTCTTAAAGTTGCAGATATTGACAGAGATAATCCGTCAATGACAAATATGCCTGACGGCGTAATAGTTTCTAGAGTCAATTCCTATTCACCGGCATCTGGTGAGTTATTTAGAGGTGATGTTATTACAATGATTCAGCACAAGGGTAAAAAATATGAAGTTACTAATGTCGAGTCATTTAATAGCGCAATTGAGATGTTTTCATCTGGCGATAAGATTGCTATTCATTTAATAAGAAGTGGAAATAGATTAATACGTTCCATAACATTAAATTAGTTAAAATTATATTTGTTATATTTTCATAGTTTGCTTGTAAAATAGCTCCAGCTTATGAAAAAAATAAGAAATTTCTCAATTATTGCCCATATAGATCATGGTAAATCCACATTATCTGATAGATTAATAGAATATTGTGGAGGACTTTCATCTAGAGAAATGGCAGACCAAATTCTTGATTCAATGGATATTGAAAAAGAAAGGGGTATTACAATAAAAGCTCAAGCCGTCACATTAAATTATAAAAAAGATGACCAAGAATACCTTTTAAATTTTATTGATACTCCAGGTCATGTTGACTTCTCATACGAGGTATCAAGATCGCTTTCAGCATGCGAAGGAGCTTTATTAGTTGTAGATGGTTCTCAAGGTGTTGAGGCCCAAACTCTCGCAAACTGTTATACGGCCGTTGAACAAGGATTGGAAGTTTTACCAGTAATAAATAAAATTGATTTACCGCAGGCTGAGCCTGAAAGAGTAAAAAATGAAGTCGAGGAAATGGTAGGGATTAACGCATCTGATGCACCACTAGTTAGCGCTAAGACTGGAGAAGGGATAAAAACACTTCTTGATAAGCTTGTAACGGATATACCATCTCCAACTGGTGATAAAAACAAGAAACTTCAGGCATTGATAGTTGATTCATGGTTTGATTCATATTTGGGTGTTGTATCACTGATTAGAATAATGAATGGTTCAATCAAAAAAGGTCAAAAATTCCAAATTTTTTCCAATGGTCAATCACATATTGTTGACGATATTGGTATCTTCTCGCCAAAGAAGATATCAAAGAAAGAACTCTCATCTGGTGAGGTCGGCTATCTTGTAGCTGGAATTAAAGACATAAAAGGTGCGCCAGTGGGAGACACGATCATAGATTTTAATGATGATATTACAAAGCCACTTTCTGGATTTAAAAAAGTAAATCCTAAAGTTTTTGCATCTTTATTTACTTTAAATTCAGATGACTACGAAAAATTTAGAGATGCACTTTCAAAATTAGTATTAAACGATTCATCCTTAGTTTATGAGCCTGAGGTGTCTGATGCTTTGGGATTTGGTTTTAGGTGTGGTTTTCTAGGAACTCTTCATATGGAGGTTGTAAGAGAAAGATTAGAAAGAGAATATGATTTAGATCTAATCTCAACTGCACCTTCTGTAGAATATGAAGTCCTAAAAACAGATGGAGAAATTTTAAAATGTGATAATCCATCTCAACTTCCTTTGCCAAATGAAATTGATGAGATTAGAGAGCCTGTAGTAAACGTGACAATTATTTCACCTAAAGATTATGTGGGTAATATTATTACGCTTTGCACCTCTAAAAGAGGAATACAAAAAGATATGAAATATTTTGGAAATCAAGTTTCAATTACATTTGAAATGCCGCTTTCATCAGTAATTATTGATTTTTTTGATCAGATCAAGTCTTCAACAAAAGGCTTTGCCTCTATTGAATACTCATTAATTGGCTTTCAAAAATCTGATTTAACAAAAATAGATGTGTTAATAAATAATAATAAGGTTGATGCTTTGTCAATGATAGTCCATAAGTCCCTTTCTGTTTCTAAAGCAAGGGGGATTGCAAAAAATTTACAAAAATTAATTCCACGTCAAATGTTTGATGTACCAATACAGGTTGCATTAGGTGCTAAAATTATCTCAAGGGAAACTGTTAAAGCTTACAGAAAAAACGTAACAGCTAAGCTCTATGGTGGGGATGTTACTAGAAAAATGAAATTATTAGAAAAACAAAAACAAGGAAAGAAAAAAATGAAGCAAATTGGCAAGGTTTCTATTCCACAGGATGCTTTCCTAAAATATTTTAGTTCAGAGGAATAAATGATTGCTGACCCATTATTTATTTTAGGTTTTGTAGGCATGACAGTATGTCTTTACTCGTGGATTAAATTTAATTTAGCCTCGAATAAGGCTGAACCTTTTGTACTAAAGTACATATCTTTTATAGGCTCAATTTCAGGATTAGCAATTTTAATGAGTATTTTTTATAACTCAGGTGATCTCGGAGTTGTTTTGCTATTTGGATCTATAGTCTCATTTTTCATTATGGTTTTAGGCTACTATCTTAAAAATGATGAGATTGCTAAAACATCAAGAGGTTATTTTTTACCAATATTTATTATCTTTATTTTAAGAACATTTTTATATGAACCATATCAAATTCCTTCAGGCTCAATGGAGCCACAGCTTAAAAAAGGAGATTTTTTATTAGTTAATAAGTTTGCTTACGGCCTAAAAGTTAACAGAATAGGTACTCCAAATTTTTTTAAATCTGATCCTCAGTATGGAGATGCAGTTGTTATTATTCCATCCCATAATCCAGTGCCCTATATTAAGCGCTTAATTGGAAAGCCTGGTGACACCATTCGAATTATTAATAAACAAATTTATATTAATGGCAATGCTTTAGGTAGAGATTTCTTAGAAACCGAAGAAATAATTATAAAAAAACGCTATAAATACAGTAGTGGTGAAATTGTTGAAAGAGAGATTGATGTGGTTGGGGATTTATATTTTGAAAAGCATGCAGAGGCTAAGTATCTTATTAGATTAACAAGAGGAGAAAATAATCAGTACCCTCAAGAGTGGACTGTCCCTGAGAATCACTATTTTGTTATGGGTGACAATAGAGACAATTCTAATGATAGTACGAAGGATGTAGGATTCGTTCCTAGAGAGAATTTCTTTGGGAGGGCTGATTATATATGGATGACATGGGAGTGCTGGACATGTTTGCCATCATTTGAAAAAGTCGGTCGAATTAATTAATGAGCTTAAAAAAATTAGAATCTCATATTCGCTATAAATACAAAGATATTAATTTACTTGAGCTAGCTCTTGTTCATAAAAGCTCCAATAATAAAAACAATAATGAAAGATTAGAGTTTCTTGGTGATTCAATTCTTAATTTAATTATCTCAGATTATTTATATTGTAATTTTCCTCATGCAAATGAAGGACTCCTTACAAGAATGAGATCATTTATAGTAAAGGGCGACACTCTTACAAAAAAAGCATCTGAATTAGGCTTATTAAATTTTATCAAGGTGTCAAAAGGAACTGCCAATCTTTCAGATCAAAGAAAACATTCTATTCTTGAGGGATCTATAGAATCTATTATTGGATCTGTTTATTTAGATGGTGGGTGGACAGAAGCAAATAGATTTGTATTAAATTTATTTAAAAAAGAATTATCAAATATTAAGCCTGATCAAGAATTTAGAGACTCTAAAACAGAACTTCAAGAGCTTTTACAATCAAAAAAGATGAATATTCCTAACTATGTTACTCAGGAATCAAAAAATGGTTTTAATTGTGAGATTGTGCTTAATTCAAAAACATTTTCTGCAAATGGGGTCTCAAAAAGAACTGCAGAAACAGCAACTGCAAAAAAAGCTCTTTTGCATTTAAAGTCTGATAATGGATAGTCAATATTGTGGCTATGTTTCTATCATTGGTAAACCTAATGTAGGAAAGTCTTCTATCATTAATGCAATACTTAATAAAAAAGTTTCCATTACTTCAAGAAAATCGCAAACAACCAGAAATAATATCATTGGATTTAAGACACAAAGTAACAAACAAATGATATTGATTGACACTCCAGGTATGCATATCAAGTCTCAAAAAACAATGAATAAGATACTAAATAAATCTGCGCAAAGCATAATAGAAGATTCAGATATTATTTTATTTGTGTTGCAAAGACTATCTATTGATAAAGAAGACGAATTAATTATTGAGAAAATTAAGAATGCAGACCAAAAAATAATTTGTGTTATTAATAAGATTGATCAAATAGAAAATAAAAATAAATTACTTCCATTTATTGAAAAGCTTTCATCTTTTAAAGCTTTTCATGAAATATTACCTCTATCTGCAAAAACAAAAGACGGAATAAATCAGCTTGAAAGCTTAATAATGAATAATTTACCTGAAAATCTGCACATATACTCTCAAGATGATTTTGTAATTCAAGATGACATTGAGTTTATGATTTCAGAACTCATTAGAGAAAAAATTATTAGAAAGCTAGGTGATGAATTACCTCATGATATATTTGTTGAAATTAATATATTAGATAAAGAAGATAATATGACTGAGATTCATGCAACTATCTTTGTTAATAGAAAATCCCAAAAACAAATTGTTATTGGTGCAAAAGGAGAAGTTTTAAAACATATAGGAACGGAAGCTCGAATTGAAATAGAAAAATATCTTGATAGCAAAGTCTTTTTAAAAACATGGGTTAAAGTCAAAAAAAATTGGAATACTGATTCAGGCTTTATTAATAGTCTGGGTGTTGGAAATAAACATGAGTCAAAGTAACTCAGACGACTGTTTTTTACTTCATCAGCGATCATATGGTGAAACAAGTCTTATAATTGATGTTTTTACTAAGAAAGATGGCAAGATATCTTTAATTGCAAAGGGCGCTAAAAAACCAAAATCTAAATTTTTTGGCTACCTTGTTCCATTTCACAAGTTAAGCATTAATTATTCTGGAAGGTCAGAACTAAAA
>CACHII010000006.1 GCA_902579825.1 uncultured SAR86 cluster bacterium
ACAGAATCGATCAAAAACCCTAAAGACTTTTTTGGAAAGTTGGCTAAAGAGAATATAGCTTGGTTTGAAGGTTTTGATGAAGTACATAATGATAGATTTTCAAATACAAAATGGTTCAAAGGCGGTAAAACAAATCTAAGTTTTAATTGTATTGATAGGCATCTTAAAAATGACGCAAATAAAACTGCAATAATTTGGGAAGGTGACGATCCATCTGATTCAAAAATAATCACTTATCAGAATTTACATGACGAAGTATGTAAGTTTGCTAATGTCTTAAAAAAGCTTGGTGTTAAAAAAGGTTCAAGAGTATGTATATATATGCCTATGATTCCAGAAACAGCATTTGCAATGCTTGCTTGTGCAAGGATTGGAGCAATACATTCAGTTGTGTTTGGTGGTTTTTCTCCTGAATCTCTTAAAGACAGGATTCTCGATGCAGATTGTTCAATTGTAATTACTGCAGATGAGGGTGTACGAGGTGGAAAGAAAGTTCCATTGAAGGCTAACGTAGATGAAGCTCTGAAAGCTTGTCCTGGAGTTAAAAATACATTGGTAATCAAAAGAACAGGTGAAGATATTTCATGGAATCAGAATAAAGATTTATGGTACGAAGATTTAGCACATGAGGCAGATACTAGCTGTAATCCTGAACCGATGGATTCAGAAGATCCCCTTTTCATTCTTTACACATCTGGTTCTACAGGAAAACCCAAAGGAGTGCTTCATACAACTGCAGGATACTTATTGGGCGCACATATTAGCTTCAAATATTTATTTGGTGTTAGACCAGAAGATAATTATTGGTGTACTGCTGATGTAGGTTGGATTACTGGACATACTTATATCTTGTATGGTCCTCTATCAAATGGCTCCTCAACGTTAATTTTCGAAGGGGTGCCTACATATCCTACAGCTTCTAGATGTTGGGAAATATGTGATAAACATGAAATAAATATTTTTTATACAGCGCCAACTGCTATTAGAGCACTGATGGCCCAAGGTAATTATCCTGTAACAAGAACAAAAAGAGATAGCTTAAGAATTCTGGGTACAGTTGGTGAACCAATTAATCCAGAAGCATGGGACTGGTACTTTAATGTTGTTGGAAAATCTAAATGTGAAGTAATAGATACTTGGTGGCAGACCGAAACTGGTTCTGTACTGATATCACCAATTGCAGGAGTAACTCCAACAAAACCAGGCTCAGCAACTCTGCCTTTTTTTGGTGTAAAACCAGCTCTCTACGATGAACATGGGACTGCGCTTGATGGTGCAAATTCAGGGAATCTTGTAATTGAAAGTTCTTGGCCAAGTCAAATCAGAAGTGTTTATGGTGATCATCAAAGAATGATAGATACCTATTTTAGTATGTATGAAGATATCTATTTCACTGGAGACGGAGCTAGAAGAGATGAGGATGGTTACTATTGGATAACAGGGAGGGTTGACGATGTGCTTAATGTTTCTGGACACAGGTTAGGTACTGCAGAAATTGAAAGCGCTCTCGTACTGCATCCAAAAGTTGCTGAGGCAGCAGTTGTAGGCTTTGACCACCCTATTAAGGGTCAAGGTATATATGCTTTTGTTACTCTTATGATTGAAGAATCATTTTCTGATGATCTTAATAATGAATTAAAACAATTTGTTGCAAAAGAAATTGGTGCAATTGCAAAACCAGATTTAATCCAAAATGCACCAGGACTACCAAAAACCAGATCAGGAAAAATCATGAGAAGAATTTTAAGAAAAATTGCTGAAGGAGATCTAACTAATCTTGGTGACACTTCGACCTTAGCAGATCCCTCTGTTGTTAAGTCATTAATTGCTAATAAAATGAATATATGAAAAGGATTATTACTTTATTGCTTTTAACACCATTAATTTTTTCAGCTGATTTTTCATATGACGATGCAATAAGTTATATTAAAAAAGATCTAACTAAGATTACTTCTTTAGAACCAGGATGTGTTGGTTTTTATCTTGAAAAATCAGATGATGCTAAAACATATTATTCTTTTGAGTTAAGAGAAATTCATAATACAAAATGTGGTGGAGATCCAGAAACTGCACCAAGACTAGCAAGTGTAATGGTTTATGCTAATAAAAAAATTAGTGTATTTAACTTAATGTGCAATTCTTATGTAGATATTAATGATTACAGTTGGGATATGGAATGTCCTAAAAAGAAATACTGTATCTATCCATACAATAATCCAGATTGGCCTAACGCAAAAACTATCGCTTCTGTATTTTCAGACCTTACTACAAAATGTCCACCAAAAGATGAAAATGGTAATGATTTAATTGAGTCTTATATAGAATAAGTAAATGGAAAAAAATAAAATACTAATTATTCTTTTGTTAACTTTTGTTAGTTGCAATACAAACCAAAATTATGATAAATCAATGCTACCTGATGCAGATCCACAAGTTTTAAGTGAGGTCAATTCAAAGGTATTAATTTCTTGTATGCAAATACCAGTGCCTCGTCCACCAGTTCCAATAAATCCTAATCATAAAGTTCCAACAGGTGAAGTTTATGATCAAAACGATTGTGTCGAAAATAAAATGGGTGACAATGAGCGAAAAAAACTTCTAAGTGAAAAAAAAGAAAAAGAAAAATTTAAGCTCGAAATTAATTTAAAGGATCAAGAAGAAGAATAAAGATTATTTTCGCTTAATATTTTTCTATCTTCAACAAGTTTTATTAAATGGGCCAAAAGGCTCATTTTTGCAATTGGGTATAACATTTCAGGTACATCGTCATAGACCAAGGGCAGAAGATCATCAATATTTGATTTTTGATTTTTTTCAACACATCTTAATACTTTTGATTCTCTAGATAATCTGTGTCTAATAATAGATTTAATAGTTTTAGTTGGCTCGCTCATAAAGTTGCCATGACCTGGTGCAAAGTAATCAATATCATAATTATTTAATAAATTTAAAGAATCTATATATTCAGTCATGTTGCCATCTGGTGGAGCGATTACAACTGTTGAACCATCCATAATATGATCACCTGTTAACAAACAATTTATTTCTTTCAAATAAAAACATAAATGATTAGATGCATGTCCTGGTGTGTGAATCACTTCAATAGAATACTCATCAGTTGAGATTACATCACCATGATTCAACACAGTGTCTGGCTGAAAGGTTTCATCCTCCCAATCAGATTCTCTATCAACTAATCTTCCAAACATTGGGATCTTTAATTCTTGTGCTATTGCTAATGCAGCAGGCGAATGATCCGTATGTGTGTGGGTAACTAAAATTCTTTTAATTTTTCCTCTTCCCACTTTCAAAATTTCTTCTATATGTCCAGGAATATTCGGTCCAGGATCAATAAGAGTAATTTCATTTTTTCCAATTAAATATGTGTTAGTTCCTTGTCCAGTGAAAACACCGCCGTTAGGTGCAGTAATTTTTTGTATCAATTCATTCATTAATGATCCTCGTAGCCTTCATCACCCGGAAATAATACAGCCCATTTTCCATTGTCCTTAAAAAACTTTGGCAGGATAGGTTTTATATTGTTATTAGAAATTTGCTTTTGATTATCCAGCATATCCATTGCGCTTTTAAACTCCATACAGGATTTAAGATTTTCAGTTGTTGGCAAAATCATTTGCATTTCTCCATCCATAGCTTTCTTTAGAGCCATATTTGGATTGATCCACAGACTCTTGGTCAATTCCATACCATCATGTTGCACAATCTGTTTTTCTGGCAAATAGGCTATAAAAAATCTAGTGTCAAATCTTCTAGTCTCAAATTCAGGAGTTATCCAATGAGAAAGAGGTGCTATATTTGATGTTGAGAGAATTAATTCTTCCTCTTTACATACATCTAAAATATTAATTTCATTATTGATTAACATTTTTCTATATTTATCAAACTTAGATTTATCTTCATCCTCTAAATTAAGTTTTTCTCCAGATTTTTTTTTTGCTAGAAGTATGCCAACCTCTTCAAAACATTCTCTAATACAAGCAACCCAATAGCTCAAGCCTCCATAATTTAAACCTAAAGTAAGCGATGCTTCTTGATCATTATGTCCATCACAATATGACTCTAGATCTTTTGAACAATCTCCCTCATCGATTTTGCCTCCAGGAAAAACAAAAAGATTTTCAAAAGGAGGTTTTTTAGATCTTTTCACCATTAGCACCTCCATACCCTCCTCAGAGTCTCTAAGAACAAGTACTGTTGCAGCAGGAGTTAAATTATTATTCATAAAATTAATTGATATAGCTTAGAATACTGCTTATGCAAATTACTAACAATCTAAATAATGATATTTCTGCAGCACCAGAATGGTTTAATCAAGCTATAAATATAAAACCTTCTGAAAAAATTTTAGAAAGTGAAAAAGGACCTCTTTCATATTCAATATGGCCAACTGAATCTAAAAATAAAAATCTTCTCATTTTCATTCATGGTACGGGAGCTCATAAGAAATGGTGGTATCCAATTGCTCCACAATTTATAAATTACTCAAATGTAATAGCAATTGATTTACCTGGCATGGGAGATTCTGGATTCCGAAAGAAATACAGCATTAAAGACTTTGGTCAGTGTATTATTTCAATTATTGAAAATGAAAAATCTAATTTAGATATCAACAATATATTTATTGTTGGCCATTCTTTAGGCGGTCAGGTGGCAGGTTATGTAGCATCTGAAGAAAAAGAGCTTGTTTCGAACTTGATTATGATTGACACATTTATTAGGCCTCCTGACTGGGATCCTTCTCAAAACGAAGGAGGTCCTCTAAGAATGATTAAGTACTATCCTGATAAGACTACGATTCTGAATAGATTTAGATTACTACCTCAGCAAGAATGTAAAAATGAATGGTTCGTTCGTTACATAGCAGAACATTCTGTAAAGCAAACTGAAGAAGGCTGGCGTTGGAAATTCGATGATTCAATGTTCAATAGTCTTGAAAGGTTATTTGGTTATAAATTCTCTTTTGGCTGTCCGGCACTCTTTATTCATGGAGCAGATAGTTTGCTTATGTCAGCTAATATCTTAGATAATATTAAAAAGACATATTCTGATATTATGGACTTTAGAGAAGTAGAGGGAGCAGCACATCACGTCCCACTCGATAAGCCCATAGAAATAGTTGATATAATTAAAAAACGACTTTTTTTAGATAATTTATGAATTATTTTTATTTTTTCTTTTTCTTAACCCTTGCCGTTTTAATCTTAATAAAACCATTTGTGAGTTACATTTCAAATTGGATTATGCGATCTGAGAAATTAACCAAAACTGGTTTATTTACTGTTTTGGTCGGAGTAATTTGTTTATACGTAAGTTTAAGTAATGAATTTTGGTATGAACGAATTTGGTTAATTGTTACTCTTACTCTCGGAATAATACTTTCTATAAGAGGCTTAGTTGTGATTTTTTTCTTTAAAAAAATTAAAAATGTATTACCTATCTATATGAAAAACTACTTCAAGTTTTCTATTCCAATGTCCGTAGCTCTAATTTGTTTATCTTTATTTGTAGTATCAACTGATTACATTGGCCCACAAAAAGATATAAGTTCCTGTGAATCTGATAACAGCATTAATGTTATATGTGGTTTTTCTAATCCTGAGGATATTGTTATAACACCTGATAATGAATTTCTTTTAATGTCGGAGTTTGGAGGAATCGGACCTTATGAAGAACAAAAATCTGGTTATTTTGCACTTCTAAATCTCAAAACAGAGCAGAAAATTATTCCAAAAATTACTCTTGGTAAGAATTCATGGGGAGATCCAAGTTGTTCTAGAAACGATGATGAAAAATATGGCCCGCATGGAATAGATTTAATTAAACTTGATAACGGTACATTTAAACTTGGTGTCATTAGTCATTTTCCTGACGAGACAATTGAGATGTTCGAATTAGTTAAAAACAGTCAGTATTGGGATTTAATTTGGCGAGGATGTATTGATGTTCCTTTCAAGTATTATTTTAATGATATTAGCCTTAAAAAAGATGGAAGTTTCTATGCTTCTCACATGTATAAAAGAGATATCACACTTAATGAATGGCTTGTTACCTCTATATTAAAAAATGATTCTGGATACATAGTTAAGTGGAAAGATAATTCATTTAAAAAGATTCCATTTACTGAAGGAAGTGGTCCAAATGGAATAACCTATGACGAAAAATCTAAAATGCTTTACGTAAATTACAATCAAGGAGATAAGATTGTAAGTTTTGATATGGGTGCCAATGAAGGGACTTCAAATAGCAAGATCAATAATACATTTATTGAGGCTCCCGATAATCCATATATACATAAAAATAGCATCTGGATTACTTCATTAGACTTTCAACCAAATGATTTTGGCGAATGTGAATTTAAAGAAAGTTGCTCATTGCCATTCTCTATTTATCAATTGGATATAAAAAGTTTAGAAATTATAAATAAATACTCGTTTAGCAAAACAGTTTTTGGCTTACCAACCGTTGCCGTTCCTTTTGAAAATAAAATATATATGGGTTCATTTCATTCTGACAGATTAGGCTTCTTTGAGGTTGATTAAAAATGATGGCTAATGAATTTAGCTTAGACTCAATTCAAATAACAATACCTAAAAGGTCTAAAAAGTCGCATAAGGGAGATTTTGGCAGATCACTTATTTTGGCTGGCTCTGAAGGCATGGGGGGAGCAGCAATCTTATCATCTGAGGCGTGTTTATTTTCTGGAGCTGGTTTAGTAAATATGTATACTCATCCCTCAAACATTGAAGCAAGTCTCAGTAGAAATCCAGAAATAATGGCTCTTGGAATTGAAAAAGATTTTGAGATTCCAAAAAATATTGATGTCCTTTTATGTGGGCCAGGTCTTAGAAATAATGAATGGTCTGAAAATATTGTAAAAAAAGCTTTTGCAGCAAGAGAATTAAAAATACTTATTTTTGATGCAGGTGCTTTTGATTTTTTATATGATTTATCTTCTAAATTTAGATTCCATGATGCACAAATAATCTTAACGCCTCATCCGGGTGAAGCTGGAAAATTACTAGGTATTTCAAATGATGAAGTGCAAAAAAATAGAGAAAATTCTGCTAAAGAAATTTCAAAAAAATATAATGCAAATGTAATATTAAAAGGAAAGGATACTATTGTTTGCTTAAAAGATAGCGGTGGAGTTTATATGTGTTCAGAAGGAGGTCCAGAACTTTCTACAGGCGGGACTGGAGATGTCTTGGCTGGTGTGATTGCTGGGCTGGCGTCTCAAAAAATATCTATTTCTGATGCATGTATGCTATCTGTAGCGGTGCATGCTAGAGCCGGAGAAGTGTTTAGGAAAGATATTGGTGAAATTGGATTAAATGCAGGATCTTTAAGCCCTATCATCAGAAACTTACTTAACAGATTATGAAAAAAATTTATCTTAAAAACGATGACGCTACAAATAATATTGGCAAATTGATATCGAAAGACATTTTAAACATCTCTAAAGATAATATTGAGATTCACCTTGAAGGTGATTTAGGCGCTGGAAAAACTTTTTTAACACGTTCTATCATTTCTCATGCAGGATGGTCAGGTTTGGTAAAAAGTCCTACCTATACCCTTTGCGAAGAATATGAATTAAATAAATTACTTTTCTTACATATTGATTTGTATAGATCAGATGAATCAGAGGATCTAGATATCTTTAATTTAAATCGTGAAACACACTTAAAAAAAATTATTATTATCGAGTGGTCAGATAAATTAAAAAAAAATAGGTCATTTGATTTAAAAATTAAATTCAAACATATTAACAATCAAAGAGAAATTGAGATAATAGATAACAACAACTTATTTTTAACATTGAAAAAATCATAATGAATAAAATATTTATTGGATGTCTTATTTTTTCATCTTTATTACAGTCTAATGAAATAAGCTTCAATCATGTGGCTGAATCAAGTCAAAATACTATTGAAATATCGTTTGTCTTAGAAAATGTTGCATTCATAAAGTCGTATTCCTTGGAAAGTCCTTCAAGAATTGTTATAGATGTATTTGATTCAAAGCTCAAATCAGATATTGATGAAGTTTATAACTATCCTGTGAAAAAAATACATGCTTCTACTGATAAAAATATTACCAGGATAGTAATTGATTTATATGAATACGTATATTGGAAAAGGCCTATCCAAACCAAAATTGACAATGGTGTTTTGTTAAGTCTCGAAATTACAAAGACAAAGAAATTAAAAACTAATATGAGAGATATTGTTGTTGCTATTGATGCGGGTCATGGTGGCAAATATCCCGGAGCTGTAGGTACAAATAATATTTTGGAAAAAGATGTAACTTTATTAATTGCCAAGCAGCTTGAAAGGACATTAAAAGATACTGAAGGATTTAGTCCGTTAATGATAAGAGCTGGAGATGAAACAGTTAGTTTGAATGATAGATATCAGATAGCAAGAAGAAATGCAGCAGATATTTTCATATCAATACATGCAGATGGATTTAGATTATCATCTGTAAAGGGTGCTTCAGTTTTTATTTGGTCAGAAGAGGCTTCAAGCACAGTAGCAAGAAATTTATCAGACTCTCAAAGAAAAAGAATCCAAGCTGATATTAAAAATTTAAAAATCTATGATTTTGATGAGGATACTGCAAGAGAAATGTATCCTGAAATCTATCAAGCTAAAATAGAAGAAAGCAAATTGCTGGGAACAAAAGTTTTAGATCAACTTAAAAAAGATCCAGCGACTAAAATTCATAAAAAAAATGTCGAATACGCAGATTTTAGAGTTTTAAAATCAATTGATATACCATCTATTCTCGTTGAGTCAGGTTTTCTAACAAATCCCGAAGATGCTGAAAGACTGAAGACAATGGAAGGAAGAAGAATGATAGCTAGATCGATTTTTGTAGGGATATTTAATTACTTTGTCGAAAAACCAATTCCAAATACTGTGGTAAGAAATGATTCTGAATATCTAACTTATGAGATACAAAACGGTGATACGTTATTAGAAATAGCTATTAGATTTGGTGTAACAATAGACTCCATAGTATCTGTAAATGACATAAAAAATAATTCAATTTTTAAGGGTCAAAAAATCTTAATCAAGATGAATTAAATGGTTCTTATGACATATCATAAGGGTCAATATCAAAACTCCATTTAGTCTTTTTAATCTCAGGCCAATTTTCAAGGTCTTTTATCAAAGACTTTAAAACTCTATTTAGATAGGATCTCGAAAATGCTTTAATTATTAAGTGATGCCTAACATTCCCTTTTATCATTGAAGGTATGGAAGGAAGTGGTCCTATTAAACTGATGCCTTTCTTTTTTGTAAGAAAAAGACTTACTCTCTGTAAAAGATCAATGCTGCCTTTTGATTTGGGTGAAGATGTTCTTAATATACAAACATGTGAGTATGGAGGTAAGTCTAGATTTTTATTATTTTGCAAACATTGATCAGCAAATTTTTGATAATTACCAGTTTTTATTTGCTTTAAGTTAATATCATCTGGATATCTAGTTTGAATTATTACTTTTGCGAGATTGTTATTTCTTCCAGCTCTTCCTGATACCTGAATTAACTGTTGTGAGATTTTCTCAAGGGCATTAATTTCTGGACTAATTAAGCCGCTATCTGCATTTAAGATCACACAAAGAGTAACCTTTGGGAAGTCATGACCTTTTGAGAGCATTTGTGTCCCTACCAATATTGCTGCATTATTGCTGTGCACTTTTTCATAAATGGATTCAATAGCTCCTTTAAGCCTGGTTGAATCATAATCAAATCTTATGATAGGTATCTTTTTAAAGGCATTCTCAAGCACTTCTTCCACCCTTTCAGTACCATATCCCTGAAGATTTATTTCTTTTGAGTAACAATCTGGACACTCATCGTTGACTCCATAAATAGATTCACATTTATGACAAATTAATCTGTTTTTAGACTTATGAAATACCAAGTTTGATTCACATGAATTACATTTTGCGACCCAGCCACAAGCATCACATTCATACAAAGGCGCAAAACCTCTTCTATTAATAAAGATTAGTGCTTGTTCACCTTTTGCTATCGTTGATTGAATAATGCCCATTGTTTGCATTGCAATGCCGCCTAACAATGGCGAGTTAGATATGTCAAGAGGGATTAATTTAGGTGGTTTCTTTCCATCTATCCTGTTAAGAAGATTTACTTGTTTAAATTTTTTTTCTTTAACCAGCTTTAAAGTTTGCAATGAGGGCGTAGCTGATCCCAAATAAATTGGTATATTTTCTAATTGCGCTCTCTTGATTGCCAAGTCTCTTCCAGAAAATTTAAACCCTTCAGATTGTTTGTATGACTGGTCATGCTCTTCGTCAATTATTATTGCACCAACATTTTTAAGCGGTATCATCACAGCCGATCTTGTACCAATAACAATCTTTAAGCCTCCCAATCTTGATTTTAGCCATATTTTAAATCTTTGATTTGGAGTCAATTTTGAATGATACGCTCCCACCTCTCCATCAAATCTTTTTTTAAATCTATCCAACATTTGAGGAACAAGATTAATCTCAGGCACTAATACCAAAACAGATTTTTTTTCTTTAACCAATCTCTCTACAAGTCTTAAATATATCTCTGTCTTGCCTGATCCAGTTACACCATATATTAAAGTTGGATTAAATTCTTCTATTCTTTTAAGCTTTTTTAAAGCTATTTTTTGTTCACTTGTTAAATTAAAATTTTTATCTGCTGAATTAATTTTATAATTAGATGTTTCATCAATATTAATGATCGATTTATTTGTCTGCTTTCTAAGTATTGAAGGTAGAAATGATAAAAATACTTCACCAACTGGGTGGTGATAATATTCTGATGCCCACAATAAAGTATCAAATAAAGGCTTTTTAAAACAAGTATATTGATCATCAACAGAAATAATTTCTTTTATAGCGCTTGTTTTAACAATAGATGTTAAGGTTGAGGAGACTTTTATGACGATGCCTATAAGAGTTTTTTTACCAAAAGGTATCGTTACTCTTGTACCCTTTTTAATTTTAATAGTTGATTTGTATGTAAAACACTGTCTAACAGGTATATCTACTGCAACATCATAATAAAAAATTTTCATTTTTAATTGTAAAGAGATTATTTTTTGATATAGTTCTCATCCTAATTGTATTTTATTATGAAAAAAGATATACATCCTGAATACCAAGAAGTTCTATTCCATGATATCAGTGTGGACGAATATTTTGTAATTCCGTCAACATTAAAAACTGACAAAACAAAAGAGTATGAAGGCAAAACTTATCCATATTACACTGTTGAAGTGTCTTCAGCTTCGCATCCTTTTTATACTGGTAAACAAAAAATTATCGATTCTGGCGGCCGAGTTCAGAAATTTGAAGAAAGATTCGGTAAAAAGAAGTAGCTTTTTCAATTTAAGCCTGAACTCCCAAAACCTTTTATTCCTCTTGCAGTCTGTGTGAATTCTTCTACGATTTCAAAATTTGCTTGCATTACGGGCACTATAATCATCTGAGCAATTCTATCTCCTGGATGAATCTCAAAATCAATTTCAGATCTATTCCAAGCCGGTACCATTAATTCACCTTGATAATCTGAATCTATAAGGCCAACAAGGTTACCTAAAACGATACCATGCTTAGAGCCCAACCCAGACCTTGGAACAACAAGGGCGGCTAGATTTTCATCATCCAAGTGCATGGCAAATCCCATCGGAATCATATTAGTTGTTCCAGGCT
Source organism: uncultured SAR86 cluster bacterium (assembly GCA_902579825.1). GTDB lineage: Bacteria > Pseudomonadota > Gammaproteobacteria > Magnimaribacterales > D2472 > SAR86A. The sequence goes on from CACHII010000006.1 coordinate 11,744, forward strand.
TTAAAACTAATTTCTTATCTAAGCATGCACGAAGATCGAGTCCAGCTGAACCTTTTGTTTCATATTTAGGTAAAGGAATCTTACTTCCAATCAGGGAATTAATTATTTTTAATTTTATATTTATCAATTTTTTTCCTTTAATCTTATATATGATTTTAAACCATATATAGATAGATTAAGACTTTTTGAGAGCAAATGAGTGTAATTGAAAATATTCTTTAATATATTATTAGTTATAGTATTGATATGTTAGCCTCTGTTCTATAAAATCGCGTTTCTATGAGTAAAAAATGTCAAGTAACTGGTAAAACTCCTCAAACTGGGAATAACGTTTCTCATGCAAATAATCGTACTAAAAGAAAATTCTTTCCAAATCTACATACGCATAAATTTTGGGTAGAATCTGAAAATAGATTCGTTAGCTTAAAAGTCTCAGCCAAAGGGATGAGAATCATTGATAAAAAAGGTATAAGCCAGGTTCTTAAGGAAATCCGAGCGCGCGGCGAAAAAGTTTAAATAAAATTTATTTATAGCCTACTTCTTGAGCAAGAAACACAGCCTCTTTTTGCAATTCCCCTAATTTAGCCACATTTATATTATCTTCACTAAATTCACCCCAGTTCTTGATCGATTTGTCTATGACAACATTCTCAACGACCGGATATTCTTTGTTTGCAGATGCATAAAAATTTTGTGCTTCTACAGAAGATAAATACTCTAATAACTTTATGGCATTTATTTTATTTTTTGATGATTTAACAACTCCTGCTCCAGAAATATTTACATGAACTCCTCTATCATTTTGATTAGCCCAAAAAATTTTAAGATTACTATAGCTTGGATCATCTAATAACCTGGCAAGATAATAGGTATTTACAATAGTGACTCCACATTGACCACTTGAAACTGCCTTAAGGGCATTTGTATCATTTGAGAAAACTTCAGTTGCTAAATTAGAAACCCAACCAGAAACTACCTCCTTTGTTTTTTCAAAACCATATGCATCTATCATGCTTGCAATGAGTGATCTGTTGTACACCTTCTTAGATGTTCTAAGACATAATCTTCCTTTCCATTTAGGGTCAGCTAAGTCTTCGTATGTAGAAAAGTCATCTTCTGAAAATTCATCACTCGAATAAACAATTGTCCTTGCTCTTTTGGAAAAACCAAACCAATTATTGTTAGGGTCTTTAAGGTAAGTTGGTATGTTATTTGTTAGTATATCTGATTCAATCTCACTAAATATTCCTCTTTCATTAGCCTGCCAAAGGACGCCAGCATCAACAGTCATAAAAATATCAGCTTTAGTATTTTCTCCTTCAATATCAATTCTTTCCATTAACTCTTGGGCATTACCAGATAAGAGGTTTACTTTTATGCCAGTATCGGCATAAAAATCTTCAATTATTGGTTCTAATAATTGAGGTTGTCTTGATGTGTAAATGTTTAATTCATTATCAGATTGATTTGAACATGAAATTAATAGAAACACACTCAAAGCTACAAATATTCTTTTCATTTTTTTCCTCATAAAGAATAAATTAAGTGTGCATGTTTATTATATCTTATTTTTACCAGAGGCATGATTGATAAAAAATCTTTTTAGAAATGAGGTCTCATTTACGCTTGATAGGCCTATATTTCTTAACAATCTCATATATAAATTTTTTGATTTAAAAATATCAACGAACATTTTCATTGATCTAAGCATTAATTCATTAAAAGTTTTTCGCCTTACTTCATATCTTTTTAACATTTTTTTATGATTAACATTTGCTGTCCGTTCATATTCAGTAATTATTTCCTCACAAAAAGCGTCTGCATCTGCAAAGCCAAGATTTATACCCTGTCCAGCAAGAGGATGAATAGAATGGGCCGCGTCACCAATTAGAACCTTTCTTCCAGCAACATAACTTTTAAAGTAGTGACTTGAAAGCTTAAAGCTAAGTACTTCTGAGTGAATAGTTATTTTTGTTCCAAGTTTTTTTTCAAAATATCCTAAATAGTCTTTTAAAAATTGATTTACTTCGTATCTGTCTAACATCTCATTATCAACCGACCATACAATTGTATGCGTAGGTCCATTTTTTTTAACCGGGCAAGGCATAATTGCAAAAATTCCTTTGTCTGAAAATATTTGAATAGCTGTATGATTATCTTCAAGTTTTGCATTTGCAGTAAATGTTATTGCTGTTTGGTTGTAATTTTGTTTTATCTCATTTAATTTAGCTATTTTTGCAACATTTGAGTTTCTTCCATCACAACCAGCAACAACCATAGCATTAAGAATCTTATTATTTGATAGTAATACCTCACAAAAATTGTCACTATCGTTTTCTTTTATATCTTTTATATAAGTTTCGTATACTGTCCTCTCGTTTTCTATTTCTTGCAATTTTTTTTGTAAATCATTAAAAAAGACTACATAAGATAAAGCGCCTTCTTGAATTTGCTCGGATGAAAAATTAATTTTTCCACTACCTTCTCCATCAAAAACTTTCATTTTTTTTATTTCAGCACATTTAATTTCTATATTTAACTCGTCTAAAAGGTTTTTTGAAAATGAATTTAATGTGAGAGTTCGAATATTATGCTTATAATCGATATTTCTAATTTCTTTCTCTACTACAATTGATTGAATGGAATTAAGGTTTAATCTAGAAGATATATAGTTTCCTATAATTCCTCCACCAGAAATTACAACAACGGGATCCACAGTTTTATAACATTAAAGATTCAATTTCTTCAGGATCAGATGGCACCTTTTTAGTAAGATTTTCATTGCCATCTTTTGTTACAAGAATATCATCTTCAATTCTTACACCAATACCTTTCCATTTATCATCTACGTCCATTGAGCTGCTAATGTAAATTCCAGGCTCAATTGTTGTGATCATCCCTGGTTTGAATTTCATATACTCCTCTCCTTCCATATAGTCTCCAGCGTCATGCACATCCAACCCTAACCAGTGTCCAATCTTATGCATATAGAATTCTTTATATGCCCCACTTTTATGTAATTCTTCTGGGTCACCATCTAGAAGTCCTAATTTTACAAGGCCTTCTGTTATTACTTTTTCAGATATCTCTTGAGGTTGCATAATATGGTTTCCAGGTTTCACCATATCAATGGCAGCATTCATAGCATCCAATACAACTTTATAAATTGCTAGCTGTTCATCTGAAAATTTTCCACTAACCGGAAAAGTTCTTGTGATATCAGCTGCATACATCTCATACTCACAACCTGCATCGACCAACAACAAGTCATCATTGTTCAGTTGTTGATTATTTTCAACATAATGTAAAACACAGGCATTCTTACCTCCAGCAACTATCGGATTATATGCAGGATATCTTGCGCCTCTTTTAGAAAATTCATGAATATACATGCTTTCTATAAATTGCTCACTATCACCACCTTTTACTGACTTCATAGCCTCAATGTGAGCATCAGCAGATATGCTGCATGCTTTTTTAATTAGACTTATTTCATGATCATCTTTTATTAGTCGAGCATTACCAATAATTGAAGTAGCATCAGATATATTAATAGATTTACTGTGTCTATCTTTTTTGCTTGCTTCTGATGTCCAATCTATAACTTTTTGATCAAATCCATTTTTCTTACCAATTGGATACAAAACAATATCTGACCCAAATAAAATATCAGGCAGCATTTCATCAATCTGTGTATTGTCATATGCTTGATCAAATAAGAAATCTTTTACAGCTCCTACGGGTCCAGCTCTATACCCATCCCATATCTCTTTAATTTTATCTTTTGGAGGTACAAATATTAATGATGAGATTTTATTATCTTTTTTTGTGATTGCCATTAAAGAGGCAGGCTCGCAAAAACCCGATAAATAATAAAAATTACTTTCTTGTCTAAATGGAAATGAAGAATCAGAGTTTCTATACTGGATTTCAGCTCCAGGAATTAGTAATACAGAATTTTTGGGTAGTAATTCTTCTAAGTTTTCTCTTCTATTTTTATACATGCTCATGTCCATTTGTGTATTTTACTTAAATAAACAAACTTTCCAATTCCTTAAAGTAGAATTAAACTATTAAAATGCCAAAAGATATCGAACCAACCTCTAAAAATCTAGAAAAAAAATTAGATTTGTTGATTAAAAGATTTAAGGAACAAAAAGGCATCATTGATTCTTATGTAAAAAGAGAAAGAGATTGGAAAAAAGATAAAGTGTTACATCATAGAGAAGTCACCAAATTAGAAAAGACTTTAAAGAAGTATAGAAATGAGTAAAGAAAATGTATCTATAAGAATTTTTGGAAGAGATATGACTTTTTCAGTTTCTCCAAAAGAAAAAAATAATCTTATTAAATCTGCAGAAATTCTTAACAGCGAATTAGAAAATATTAGTGACAAAAGCAATGCTTTGGTTATTGCAGGTCTTGAACTAGCTAGTAGATCTCTAAATCAAAAAGAAACCTCACCAAATAAAAATTCTGATGTTAATTTTTCTAAACTAATTAAAAAAATTGATAAAGTACTTGAGAAATAATCTTTATATTATCGATTAACTAAACTATACTTGATCTACATTCTGGTTCATTAGCTAATGTGTTAATAAATTTGAACCGATACTATTAATAAGGTGATTTTCCACTGTCATTGTTGTGCGGTACCTTATAGGGAAGCCTGATCTGACATGATGTTCACCACCTGAACTTTCGGTTCAGGTACAACACATAGCGGTGATCTGGTTTGCCAGCCTCTGCATTATTTATGGTGAAAAACTTAATTAGAAAATCACTTCTTGAGCAGGGGCAACTTTTATCTAAAAACTTCATTCACAAAGCTAATATTGATATACAAAATGCTGCCATAAAACATTTGGATATTAAATCATGCAAAAATATACTTTCATATTTTCCATATAAAAATGAAGTTACGTTAGAGATTATTTCTGAGGAATTCAAAAAATATAAAAATAATATTTTTATGCCAAGAATAATTTCTGGTAATAAGCTTAAATATAATTTATTAAAAAAAAATGCAATCCTTGAAAAAAATAAATACGGCATTGTGGAAGTTAAAAATAAAATCTACCTCGACTCAGCATCATTCGATTTAATGTTTATTCCTTTCGTTGGAGTTGACAAAGATGGCTACAGGTTAGGTTATGGTGGTGGTTACTTTGATAGATCTATTGCTGATATTTCATTTTCAGAAAAAAAACCTATCATTGTTGGCTTAGGTTATGACTTTCAAGTATTAGAAGAAGGTTTTGCAGAGTCTCATGATCTTAGATACAACATAGTTATAACTCAAACTCGTATACATTCTTATAACTGACCTTTAAAATACCACCTTAAAATCATGCATACAAAATTCATTAAATTTTTGATAATTTTATTAACTCCATGTTTGTATGCAGAGTCTATTGTTATTGATGCTAAATTAGATGAATCAGACTGGGATAATGCCCTTGTAATCAATGACTACTATGAAACCGTTCCTTTTACACTGGTGCCCGCAAAAGTAAAGACTATTACAAAAATATTTTCCAATGAAGAGGGAATTTATGTAGGCTTCAAGAACTTCCAAGAGAATTCTTCAATGCAATCGAATAAGTCTATGAGAGACGAAGTCCCAAATAATGTTGAACAAAATGGTATTGCAATTGACTTTGATGCAGAAGGCCTAAAAGCATACATGTTTTTTGTTACTCTAGCGGACATCCAAGGTGATGGAATCAGGCGTCTAGGAGGATGGCCTCAATTTGATTGGGATGGTGATTGGGAGGTAAAGACAAAAGAATATGATGGATATTGGATTTCAGAATTTTTAATACCATGGAATGTTGTTTTGCTTAAAAATACTGATGACGAAAAAAGAACAATCAATGTTACTACTTTTCGATATCTGGCTGAGACTCAATCATGGCTTAATGACTCAAAAACAAGTGGATTCAGAGCAAGTTTTTTATCAAAACTTAAGCCGATTCAAGTTGGAAACTATACAAAAGGCAAGGTCAATTATTTCCCTTATGTATCTAAAACATATAACTCTGTAACTGGCTTTAATGAGGATAAAGTTGGTGCAGAAATTTTTGTTAATACGGGCGCAGGTAAACAAATTAATCTCACATTAAATCCAGATTTTGGCCAGGCTGAAAGCGATGAAGTTATTGTTAACTTCTCAGCACAAGAAACATTTTATTCTGAGAAAAGAGCCTTCTTTAATGAAAACCAATCTCTTTTTGATCTATCTCATTACGATAGATATCGAGTAATAAATACAAGAAGAATAGGAGCTAAAAGCTCATATGATTGCGACAATTCTATTGATGAAGATGGATGTAACAATGCTAAAAAGAACTATACGGATATAGACTTTGCATTACGGTATACCCAAAAAAATCTTAATTCAGACTTAGGATTTTTTGTTGCTCAAGAATCAGATGAATCATTTACAAGAGGAAAAAACTTTTATGCCATTAGAACTAAGAGTAAAGTCAATAATAGATCTATTGGTTACTTTTTAACGCATGTTGTTAATAATTTTACAAATGAAAAAGCTACGGTGAATGTAATTGATTTTACAAATATCAAGTCAGATAAATTAACTCTTTACAATGATATTCTTTTCTCTGAAAAAGAAGATGATAATGGCTTAGGAATTAGGTCACAATTTGTTTACCAATCTAGTCCATTGAAAAGAAGATCGGGAAGTATTTTATACTTTGAAGACTCTTTTAAACTTAATGATTTTGGATATTTAAAAAAAGCTGATTGGTTTCATTTTGGTATTGGTTCTGATTTAACTAAAATCAACTTTAAAGAATCGAGTCCAATAAAGGAAAGAAAAATTGGAATAGATTTTAACTATGATTCTGATACTTCAGGTAACTCAAATCCAATTCAATTGAAACAAGAATATAATTATAAATATAAGAATACATCTTCCTTTCAAGCCTCTTGGGATCTCAAAACCTCAGGAAAAAATACAACCATCACTAGAAAAAATGTTGACTTCCCATTTGTTAAAAATAAAGGGAGTTTTAGTTTTAATTTAGATTATGAATCGCCTAGTTTTGGAACTTGGGAGTATGACTGGAGGATTGGGTATGAAACTGCAGACAAGTACAAATCTTGGAGCTCAGAAGGTTATGAAAGAAGGTTTGCAAAAATTGCTGGTTCATATTATCCAATAGACAATTTTAAATTAAGTTACTCCTTCAGAGTCAGGGAAGAAGATGAATGGCTAAATTGGATAGATGGCAATGAATTAGCAGTATATGATCTAACTCAAAGAATTATTTCTTTTAACATGAACTGGTTTAAAGGAAGAAAGCATGAAGTGAGATTAAAAAGTCAATTTGTTGCATTAGATGCACAAAATCCAGTAAGTTTAATTTCTAATTCAGATGGTTATCTTCTAAATTATACAAGTGATGTGAAACCATTTACCGAAGGAATTACTTCTTTTCAGATAAGGTATAAATATGAAATTGCTCCTTTATCTTATATCTATGCTGTCTATACAAAAGGAGGAAGAGTATATGACGATGAAAATGAAAGAAATACTTCAAAAATATTTAAAGATCCTTGGGAAGACCCTGATAATGAAATTTTCTCTTTAAAATTTAGACTTAAATTTTAAACTTTATCTTAGAAAATCAATATATGCCCTATTATTACTTTCCTCGGTAAATGGGGTATCACATTTTTGTAAATGTTTTATGAGCAGTTTTTGATTTTTATTTGGATCTTCGATTCCAATCAAAATGTTCCCATAGGCTGATCCAATATTTCTATAATGAAATAAAGATATATTCCATTTAGTTCCAAATTTTTCAAGAAAGTTTAATAAAGCTCCTGGCCTTTCAGGAAATTCACCATTAAAAAGTCTCTCAGTGTTTTTCGATTTCATTGAGCTATTACCTCTTCCACCAACCATATGCCTTAAGTGATCATTAGATATTTCATTGTTGGTATAGTCGCTAAATTTATAGTTTAATTTTCTTAACTTTATTTTTAATTTCTTAAAGCTTTTCTCTGAGGAAGTCCTGATACCAACAAGCACATAAGCATCATTGTCGTCTGATTTTCTGTAATTAAATTCTGTAACAGGTAATTTTCCAAATATTTTTGCTAGCTTTAGAAAGCTGCCTGGCTGCTCAGGTATTTTTATGCTTAATATTTTTTCTCTATTCTCGCCAAGTTCTGATCTTTCAACAATAAAACCAAGCTTTTGAAAATTTACATTTGCTCCAGAGCTGAGAGCTAAGAGATTTTTATTCTTTACTCTTCTTGAATATTTTTTTAAGCCAGCGAGTGCAACTGCGCCAGATGGCTCAGATAAAACTCTTGTATCTTCAAAGATATCTTTTACAGCAGCACAAACCTCATCAATATTTACTGTCATTACTTCATCTACGCACTCTTTAATAACATCTAAATTGTTTTTACCAACTTGGGATACAGCCACACCATCTGCAAACAGCCCTACCCTATCTAACATTACACGTTTATTTGATTTAAGCGCCTCGGTAAGACACGCTGAATCATTAACCTCGACGCCTATAATTTTTATCTTTTTCTTGCATTGTTTAATCCATGCAGAAATCCCTGCCAACAATCCTCCACCACCAACAGGTACAAAAATTACATCATAATCAATTTCATCATCTAAAATTTCTTTCCCGATAGTGCCTTGACCAGCTATTGTGAATGGATCATCAAATGGATGAACAAAAGTGTATTTATTTTGTCTTGAAATTTTTAAAGCTTTTACTAATGCATGAGCAAGATTTTCACCATGAAGTGTTACTTTCGCTCCAAGTCTTTTTACAGAATTTAATTTGTTTTCAGGTGCTGTTACTGGCATGACAATGTTACATTTTATTTTTAGCTTCTTACACGCCAAAGCAACCCCTTGAGCATGATTACCTGCAGAGGCTGCAATGATACCTAAAGATTTCTTTTTATCTGAAAGATTAACAATCTTGTTATAAGCTCCCCTATTCTTAAAAGAAAATATAGGTTGAAGATCTTCTCTTTTTAAATAAATATTATTATTTTCTTTCATAGAAAGATTGACTGCATGTGTAGTGGGAGAATCTATTGCAACGTCGTATACAACTGATGCCTCAGGAATTAACTTTAGGTATTTTTTTGAATTCTTAAAATTTCCTATTTTTTTTATTTTTAATCTCAATTTAAATCACAATTAATATTTTTCTTGTATTATAACTGCATGAGTGCTGCAAAGATAAGTGTTGCAAAAAAAGCTGTAAAATATATTGAAGACAAAATTTCAAAAGAAACTGTTATTGGTATTGGAACAGGATCCACAGTAAATTTTTTTATTCAGGAGCTTTGCAATTTAAAACATCATTTTAAAGGAGTTGTATCAAGTTCTAACGCATCTTCTGAACTTCTTAAAGAAAAAAGTATTGAAGTCTTTAGTTTGAATGATGTGAACGAGGTTGAATTTTATATCGACGGTGCAGATGAGGTAACACCTGAAAACTTTTTAATTAAAGGTGGTGGTGGTGCTCATACAAGAGAAAAGATAGTTGCAGCTGCATCTAATGAATTTATTTGTATTGTGGATAAAACAAAGCTGGTCAATAAACTTGGGGCCTTCCCTCTTCCAGTGGAAGTTATTCCTGAAAGTAGGAGTATGGTCGCTAGAAAAATTACTGCTATGGGAGGCAAGCCAGTATATAGAAATAATTTTCTTACTGATCAAAAAAATCACATACTTGATATTCATGATATAGATATTAGTGATCCTGCAAGACTTGAAGAGATTCTTAATAATATTCCAGGCGTTGTAGACAATGGTGTTTTTGCAAAAAACAAGCCACAGTTAGTTTTGATTTCAGATTAAAGTTATAAAAGCTCTTCTATTTGATTTTTAAGCTCAGGTGAATCTGGTTTTACTTTTGAGCCATATTTATATATTTTTTCACCATCTCTTGAAATGAGATATTTATTGAAATTCCAAGTTGGTTCTTCGCCAGATGCAGCAATAAGTTTTTTGAACAAAGGACTGGCTTTATTACCACGAACTTTAGAAGTAGCAAACATAGGAAAGTTTACACCATATTCCGTTGAACAAAACTCAGCAACATCTTCTTCACTTGAGTATTCCTGAAAAAAATCTCTTGAAGGGACGCCAAGCACTACAAAACCTTGATTCTTATATTCTTCATATAGACTTTGTAGAGATGCATATTGATATGTATAACCGCATCTACTTGCTACGTTTACAACCATAACAACGTTATCTTCATATTTGCATAAATTTACAGTTTCAGAAGAATCTAATACTCTTATTTCTGTATCTAAAATACTCGAACATGCTAATGAGTAAGATGAAACAAACAATAAGAAATAAATGCAAATAATTTTCATAGAAATATTAATAAATAGGTGTGATTGCTGATAATGATGTAATGAAAATAGTAATTAAAAAAAGTATTTCAATATTATCTCTAAATTTTCTCATTAAATAAACCCATTTTTAAAAGATTGGAGGGACTAAGCCCTCCAAATACCAGAGTGTCAGCAAAATTAATAGGGGAGAGGAGTGCTGACATTTATTATTATATATATTTATAATTAATTATCAATACTATTTATAAAATAAAATGCTTTTTTTTATGTATAATGCATTTTTAACTTAAATTTTGGAGAAATACATTGAAAGGCACTGTTTTGTATGAAGTTAGGGATAATATAGCAATACTTACTATAGATAACCCACCCGTCAACCCTTTAAGTGATGGGGTTAGAAATGGATTATATGAATCGCTTGTCAAAGCAGAAGAAGATGCAAATGTAAAAGGTGTAGTTTTAACGGGAAAAGGTAGAGCTTTTATTGCAGGTGCTGATATCTCTGAATTTGGTGGCAATGTAGAAGGAAAAAGTCTTAATGAAGTATTTAAAAAACTAGAATTCTGCGAAAAGCCTGTTGTTGCTGCAATCAATGGAATTGCGCTTGGTGGAGGGCTTGAAACAGCTTTATGTTGTAATTATAGAATAGCTGATATTAATGCATTTGTTGGTCTGCCAGAAGTAAATTTGGGGCTTTTGCCAGGCGGTGGAGGAACACAAAGACTTCCAAGGTTAGCAGGCCCAAGCGAAGCTCTTAAAATGATGCTTTCAGGATCTCATGTACCTGCTAAAAAAGCTTTAAATATGGGCATAGTAGATAAAATTTCTGAAAATGTTGTAGAGGATTCAATTGAATTTGTTAAAAATATCGCTTCTGAAACTAATACTTATCCGAAAGTAAGAGATAAAAATGAAAAAATGCTTGAAGCTAGAGGTAGTGATAATGTTATGGTTGAGGCTCAAGCAATGGCTGCCAAAAGTAGGAAAGGTCAATTTGCACCAGGTCAAATAATAAAGTGTGTAGAAGCGGCTATAAGTCTTGACGATTTTGATAAAGGTTTAAAAAAAGAAGGTGAATATTTTCTTGAGTGCTTAATGCACCCTCAAAGAGAGGCTATGATTCATATTTTCTTTGGTGAAAGAGCTGCATCAAAAATTTCAGATGTTCCAAAAGATACCCAAATTATAGATATTAAAAAAGCTGGCATTATTGGATCTGGAACTATGGGTGGGGGGATAGCAATGTGTTTTGCTAATGCTGGAATTCCTGTTCATATAATAGATCAAGATGAAGATAACTTAAAAAGAGGTATTTCTGTTATTGAAAAAAACTATGATTTTATGGTTAATAAAGGCAGGTTAACTAGCGATCAAAAAGATGCTGTATTTGGTTTCGTTACATCTAGTCTTGATTATTCGGATATTTCTGACTGCGATATAGTTATTGAAGCAGTTTACGAAAATTTAGAATTAAAACATGAAATATTTAAGGCTTTAGATCAACACGTAAAACCTGAGGCAATACTTGCAAGTAATACGTCTGGTTTAGACATAGATTCTATAGCATCAGTTACATCAAGGCCAGAAAAGATAGTAGGTACTCACTTTTTTAGTCCAGCAAACATTATGAGGTTACTTGAGGTCGTTAGAGGAGACCATACATCAGATGAGACTTTGGCTACCATTATGGCAATAGGCAAGAAACTAAAAAAAGCTGCTGTGGTATCTTTGAATGCACCAGGATTCATCGGAAACAGAATGTTGTTTGGTTATACAGCACAAGCGAATATGCTTTTACTCGAAGGCGCCCTTCCCCATCAAATTGATCAAGCTTTAGAATCTTTTGGATTAAATATGGGTCCATTTAGAATGATGGACCTCGTTGGGTTAGATTTAGGTTGGAGAGCAAGAAAATTAAGTGGAAAAGAATCACCATTACACGCAAAAATTGGAGACGAACTATGTGAGCAAGATAGATATGGTCAAAAAAATGGGGCAGGTTATTACAATTATTCTGAAGGATCTCGTGCACCTAATCCTGCACCTGAAAACGAAGCAATATATGAAAATATATCTTCAGAAAATGGTTTTAAAAGAAGAGAAATATCGGATGAAGAAATTATTGATAGATGCATTCTTGCATTAATTAATGAAGGAGCTGATATTTTATCTGAAGGTGTTGCTCAACGAGCAGCAGATATAGACGTTGTATATATAAATGGATATGGTTTTCCAATTTGGAGAGGCGGTCCAATGCATCATGCTAATGCGTTGGGGCTTGATGTTGTTATAGAAAAGCTAGAAAAATATAAAGAATTAACTAGTAGTGATGTATTTAAGCCAAGTGAAATGCTAGTTAAATTAGCTAAAGATGGACTTAAGCTTGGAGAAGCGCCTAGCAAGGAAGAAAGAAAAGAAAAATTAGGATTTGAGATGTCATCTGTTGCGAACAATTTCTAATTAAGTTTTTATTAGGACTTTTGTCCCTTCTTCGACTTTATCGTATAGATAAATTACATCTTGATTAAACATTCGTATGCAGCCATGGCTTGCTTTTTGTCCTATTAGTCCTTCTTCATGTGTACCATGGATATATATATATCTATCATATGAATCCACTCCAGATCCTTTATTTTTTCCTGCTTCAAGCCCTTCTAACCATAAAATTCTTGAAGTAACAAAGTCATCATCAGAATCAATTTTTTCATTGATAATCTTAGCTTTTCTGCTTGTATTTTTTCTAGCAATAAATATGGTATTGATTGAAACATCTGTCCCTATTTTTTCTTTAATTTCATGAGATCCGAGTGGGGTTTTATATGAATTTTCTATAGAACCCTCGCCAAATCTTGACGTTGAAACAGGAAAACTTTGTTTTAATTTATCTTTTTCAAATAAATATAGTCTTTGTTCTGAAATATCAACAATAATTCGGTTGCTACCATTAGTATTTGCTTCAATATATTCAGACAGAAATACAATAGCAGTAAGGATTATTATACTTTTTTTGATCTTAGACATACTATTAAAAACATACATAGCGAAATAAAGATAATAACATAGGAAAATATATATCCATATTCATTATAAAAACTTCTAGATTCCCTTAAATTCACATATCCTTCTAAAATTCCTACTTCTCCTTTACTCAAATAATCAACAATTGTTCCTTTATTAGATATAAATGCAGAATACCCATCATTTGTTGCTCTAATTGTCCATTTATCATTCTCAATGGATCTAATTCTTGCAATTTCTAAGTGATGATGTGGGCCTATTGAGCTCCCAAACCATGTATCATTTGAGATATTAATAATTAAATCAGAGCTTTGATTCATTCTTCTAACAGTTCTAGGAAAAGCTATGTCGTAACAAATTGGAGTTGCCACACTAATATTGTTATTTATCATGATATTTTTTTGATCATCTTGGCCATGAATTACGTTTGACATAGGTAAATCAAAGAAATCTATTAGTCCTCTTAAGCTGGAAATAAAAGGAATATACTCTCCAAATGGGACTAAGTGTTTCTTTTTATATAAGGTACTATTATTTGGATTATAGATTACGTTAAATAATTTATTATTTTCTACACTCCAAGCTCCTAATAAAATTTTTTCAGAAATATTAGATTTCTTTAAGAAATTATTAAACCTTGTTTTTTGAATTGAATAAGGTAACTCAGCTTCAGGCAGGACTATTAGCTGGCTTTCTGCGGATGATTCATTAATTAATTCTAATAAATTATTTTCGATTGTCTCATAATATCCTGCCGTATATTTTAATAATGGATCTGAAGATGGTTGAATTATTGTTACCAAATAATTGCCCTCTTTTTCTTCTGATTTGTATTGAGGCATTACACATATTAAGCTTAGTACCAAAACAGCATAAAATGTTTTTTTATTCTTAAACATTAAAATACTTACACACAATAAATATAATAAAAATGAAGCAGAACTGACTCCAAAAATAGGGTATATATTTTGTGTGATTGTATCTATAAATATATTGCCAGGAATAAGCCAGGGGACTCCATTTAATAAAAAATATCTACTTGTTTCGCTTATTAATAGTAATGATGAGATTATGAATATTTTTATAAATGTATTGTTAATTTTTACATTCAATAAAAGTTTATTTATAAGGATAAGAGGGGATGTAAATACTAAAGCTAATATCATTATTAATAACATATAAATAAATGAAGATAATGCTATAGTTGTTTCTCCATAATAGTAAACACTTACTATTATCCACGACATACCAAATCCCCAATGTCCTATTCCCCACAATAATATTCTAAGAAAGCTTGCCTTTTTATGACTTGTTAATTCATTAATTAAATAAATGTACGAGACAAAAATTAAGAACTCAATTGAAAAGGGGGCAAATGCAAATATGCCTACTAATCCAAACAAAAGAGGTGTTAATACAGATTTAATAATCATGTATTTGTAGTAACTACAAATTTCTTTATTCTTCTACCATCTGTGTTGGATACTTTGATGGTTAATTTCTCAATACTGATCTTGTCTTCTATTTCAGGCAACACTCCGAACTTGGAAATAAATAAACCTCCTAGAGTTTCAGCATCTATTGTTAGAGGGTCTATTTTTAAATTAAAGAAACTAATAAATTCTTCTAATTCTATTTTTGCATCAACAATAAATTGGGTATCTGAAATCTTTACAATTTCTTCGTCATCTACATCATGCTCATCTTCAATTTCACCAACAAGCTCCTCCAAAATATCTTCAATGGTTACTAAACCGCTTATTTCTCCATATTCATCTATAACAACTGCCAAATGAGATCTATCTTGTTTAAACTCTTCCAACAATGAGTCAGCCTTCTTAGTTTCTGGAACAACATTTGGGTCTCTTAACATTCCTATAATGTCAAAATCTGTTATTCCTTTAAACAGTTTAGGTAGAATGTCTTTTGCAAGTAAAACACCAGCAACATCATTTCTTTCTTTTCCTAAGACTGGATATCTTGAATGGCCTGATTCTATAATTTTAGTTATTATGTCTGTCGTATTATCGTCAATATCTACTGTTATCATATCAACTTTAGGTATCATTATTTCTTTAACAGTAATATCGCCTAGTTTTATTGCTTTTCTAGCTATAAATTCTGCTTCTTTATCAATTACGTTTTGATCAACAGCATCTTTTAAAAAATCAGTTACTTCTGAAACGCTTTGCGTTTTCATGAAAAATGGATTTCTAAAGTATTTTTTTAATTTGCCAAAGATACTCGACGGAGGCTGACTTTCATCATTATTTTGCTTTTCGTTCATTTATACGGATTTTTTATATCTAGTTTTTTTAATAAATTAATTTCTTTTAGTTCCATATTATATGCTTCTTTATTATGTTCGTGATCATATCCCAATATATGATATACCCCATGAATTAACATGTGAATCATATGATCATCATATTGTTTATTTTGTTCATTAGATTCTCTAGCAACATAATCACTATTTATAGCTATATCTCCCAAATTACCTGTATGTTCCTTTGAGATATCCTCATTAGGAAATGACAAAACATTGGTAGGTTTATTTATACTTCTGAAGTTTTTGTTTAATTTCTGCATTTCCATATCATCTATTATTTTCAAGTTAATTGAACAATTTGTTATATTTTCCTCTTCGCACAAACAGATAAAAGCCTTATTTAATTTAATTTTAAGAGCATCTTTAGGAACACAGTTAGAATTAGAAGATATAAATAAATTCATCTAGGACTCAAATCGCTTGTAGGCATCAATTATTTTTCTAACTAAAGGATGTCTAACGATATCTTTTGAATCAAAATTAACAACACCAATATCTTCGGTATCATTAATGATGCGAACTGCGTGCGCTAGACCAGATTCAATATTTTTTGGTAAATCTATTTGTGTTAAGTCACCATTTATCAAAAGGTATGAACCAAAACCCATTCTTGTTAATATCATTTTCATTTGCTCTTTGGTTGTATTTTGGCTTTCATCTACAATTATGAAAGAATTATTTAATGTTCTTCCTCGCATATATGCAAGCGGAGCTATTTCAACAATACCTTTTTCTAGATATTTTTCAGTTCTCTCTATTCCAAGCATTTCATATAAGGCGTCATAAAGAGGGCGTAAGTACGGATCTACTTTTTGAGCTAAATCCCCAGGAAGAAAACCTAATTTTTCTCCAGCCTCTACAGCAGGTCTCATTAGAATAATCCTATCAACCTTTTCTTTTAACAATGCATCTACAGCCGAGGCCACCGCTAGATATGTTTTACCAGTTCCTGCAGGCCCAATTCCAAAATTTATATCATTTTGGTTAATGCTTTCAATATAGCTTCTTTGGTTATTTCCTCTCGGAACAATGCTTTTTTTTGGTGTTTTAATCTTTATTTCTTTTTCCATTGTTTTTAACTCAGAATCTTTTATACATAGATAAAGAGTTTCTTTAGTGATTTCAACTCCTTGACCCGCAGCTTCATAGAGTCGTTTTAGTGCTTCTGCCGATAGTCCAACATTTTTTTTAGAGCCTTTTATCTTAAGATTATTGCCATTTTGAAAAATTTTTACATTAAAAGTTTTCTCAATAAACTTAAGATTTTCATTGAGCTCACCAACAAACCTTATCATTGTGTTGGCATCGGATGGTAGTAGTTTAAGATTAGTTAAAGCAGAATCTTTTGACATCAATTTTGTAAATTTCCTCTCAAACAGTTCGGAAGTGCTTCATTAATTTTAATATTAATTAATTGTCCAACTAAATCAATATTATTTGATGGAAAGTTTACAACTCTGTTACAAATCGTTCTCCCCTGAAGCTGTCCTGGATCTCTTTTAGATTGGCCATATATTAAACAGTTCTGAATAGTACCAACTTTTTTTCTGCTATATCCAAACGAAAGCTGACTAAGCCTGTTTTGAAGAATGCTTAATCTTTCCTTTTTTTCTTCATTAGAAACATCATCAGGCATATCTGATGCTGTAGTATTGGGTCTCGGACTATATATAAAACTAAATGATTCATCAAATCTTACTTCGTTGATAACATCCATTGTTCCCATAAAATCATCTTTAGTTTCTCCAGGAAAGCCAACAATAAAATCAGAGGAAAAGCTCATGTCAGGTCTAACGTTTCTTATTCTTTGAACTAAATCAAGATATTTCTCAACGTTATATCTCCTTCTCATCAATTTCAATATTCTGTCTGATCCGCTTTGTACTGGAAGGTGAACATGGCTAACAAGTTCTGGGACAGAATCATATATCTCAACCAAGTCATCTTTAAATTCATGCGGATGGCTTGTTGTATATCTAATCCTTTCAATATTTTCAATCTTTGAGGTCAGCTCAATCAACTTTGCAAGAGATGACTTTTCTCCCTTGTAAGTACCTTTAAAATTATTTACATTTTGTCCCAAAAGATGAATCTCTTTAGTTCCTTTATCAGCAAGGGCAGAAATTTCATTAATAATATCCTCAATTGTCCTTGATACTTCATGTCCTCTTGTTTTAGGAACTACACAGAAAGAACAATACTTATTGCAGCCTTCAATAATTGAAACAAAAGCAGAAGGCTCTCCTGTTCCATGAACTGATAAATGATTAAATTTTTCTAGCTTTGGAAAAGATATATCAATTTGGTTAATATCGGTTTTTGATTTTTCATTATATAGATCTGGTAATTTATGAAGCGTCTGCGGACCAAATACAATATCAACTGCTGGTGCTCTTTTTATAATATTTTCGCCTTCCTGAGATGCAACACATCCACCAATTGCAATTTTTAAGTTAGGATTTTTTTCTTTAATTTTTCTCCATCTTCCGATTTGATGAAACACCTTTTCTTGAGCTTTTTCTCTTATAGAGCAAGTATTCAATATTAAAAGATCTGCTTCCTCTTCAGTTTCTGCTAACTCAAAACTCTCTTTCTCTTCTAACAGATCAAACATCTTTGCAGAATCATATTCATTCATCTGGCAACCATGTGTTTTTATAAATAATTTTTTTGTCATTTTAAATAGTCTATCAATAACTTTAATTATTAAAATTAATTCCCATATAATTAAGTATCATGAAAACAAAAAGCGTTTACAAGATAATTTTTATCCAGCTTGGTGAAATCTATGAGGTATTTGCCAAACAAATTTACCAAAGTGACATGTACGGTTTCATCGAGGTTGAAGAGTATATCTTCAATAAAGATAAACAGCTAGTAGTTGACCCAAGCTCAGAAAAGCTTAAAAATGAATTTGCAAAAGTTGATAGAAGTTACATCCCTATAAATTCAATTATTAGAATAGATGAAGTAAATGAAACTGGTGAGGCAAAAATCAAAGAGAATAAAGGCCAGGTTAGACCTTTCCCGCTAAATATTCAGCCATCAAATTCAAAGGAATAGCCTATTCAGGCAAAAACAATTTCTTATAAAACCTGAGCTCTTCAACAGATTCTTTAATGTCACCCAGGGCTCTATGAGAACCTTTTTTTTCATAAACCTGAGCTTCATTCATCCAGCGGACAGCTACCTCTTTAAAGGATGAAACATCTATATGTCTATAATTGAAATAAGATTCCAATCTTGGCATATATTTTGATAAAAAAAGTCTGTCATGCGACACAGTATTCCCACACATAGGAGAAGTATTCTCTCCGACGTATTTTGAAACAAAATTTAATGTTTCAATTTCTGCCACTTGTTCAGTAATATTGCTATTACTTACCTCCTCTGTTAAACCAGATAATCCATGTTGATTGGTATTCCACTCATCCATTGCATCAAGAATTTCTTTCGGTTGTGAGATTATTAAATTAGGTCCCTCAGCTAGTATATTTAGATCAGAATCAGTAACTAAGGTTGCAATTTCAATTATTTTTTCTTTATCTGGATTCAGTCCTGTCATCTCAAGATCTATCCAGATAAGGTTATCTCGTGATTGTAATATCTTCATATCTTTTTATAATCGCCTGTTTAGTGTATTTTGTGCTTATTATGAAAAAAGTTCAATCCGGGCAAGTGATAGAGTTTTACTCTAATAGCTGCCTTGTAAAGACAAATTTTGGAGATTTTAGCTGTTTGGCAATAAAAAATGTTGTTGTTGGAGACTATGTTGAGCTTGAAATTATTCAAGATAGTAAACAGCTTCAAGGCAAAATTACGAACATAAAAAATAGGTCATCTAAACTATCTAAATTTGAAAGAAATAAAGAGAAACTCTTTGCTTCTAATGTAAGTCATGTTGGGATATTGGTAACACCTTCACCAAAAACATCTACAGAATTTATAGATAAATGGATTTTGAAATCAAGATTATCTAATATAATTCCTTTTATAATAAATAATAAAATAGATGCTAAATCTGATGAATCTTATGAGAAAAAGTTAGATATTTATAAGAATCTAAATATAGAAACAATTAATTGCTCGGCTAAGTATGAGCAAAATCTTGATCAACTTATCAGCTTTATAAAGAATAAAAGCATTCTTTTTGTAGGAAATTCAGGTGCAGGAAAATCAACGCTTACATCAAAACTCATTGGAAAAGATTTAAAAACTGCCGCTTTATCTAATGACCAAGGTGTTCACACAACTTCAATATCATCTTTATATGAACTTGAAAATAATACAAAAATTATTGATTCTCCTGGCATGAGAGATATTGAAATTTACAGTTATGATTCAAATCAAATAATTCTTGGTTTTAAAGAAATTCTTGAGGCATCTAGGCATTGTAAATTTAATGATTGCAATCATATTAATAATAATGGTTGCAATGTGATTAAATGCTTATCAAATGATGAAATTAATCAAAGCAGATACAATAACTTTATTAGTTTTCGAGATTGTTAACTTATGAATAAAAAAACACATTTTGGTTACAAAGAGGTTAATGAGTCCGACAAAAGCAAATATGTTGGTGAAGTATTTACATCTGTAGCTGAAAACTATGATGCAATGAACGATGCTATGTCGTTTGGCATGCATAGATTATGGAAAAAGATTTTAGTTGAATTAGCAGGCATAAACTCAAAAGACTATATTTTAGATATAGCAAGCGGCACAGGTGACATTTCGAAATTAATTTCAAGAGAATATCCTGAAACAAGTATCTTTATGAGTGACATTAATTATGAAATGTTAAATCAAGGAAGGAATAGAGCTATTGATGAGAGTTTTAATCAGAACTGTTGCTTTTGTCAGTTAAGTGGAGAAGTGCTTCCTTTTAAAAGTAATACATTCGACATAATTACGGTTGGTTTTGGTCTAAGAAACTTTACAGATAAAGAACAAGGCTTGTCTGAAATGAAAAGATGTCTAAAAAAGCATGGCAAATTATTAGTCCTAGAATTTTCAAAGCCTATTAATCCGCTCTTTTCAAAGATTTATGACTGGTACTCATTCAACATTCTTCCAAAAATGGGTTCAATGCTTGCGAATGACTCCGAAAGTTATCAATATCTAGCAGAATCAATAAGAATGCATCCTAATCAAGAACTGCTCAAAGAAATGGTCATAAATTCAGGGTTTAAAGACTGCAAATTTTATAATATGTTAAATGGAGTTGTTGCAATTCATATTGGATACAATGATTAAATTCAAGAAATCTTTATCAAAAATTATCAGCGATTTAGAAGAATCATCACCGAGATTAAAAAATTCACTTTTAGAAATATCTCCAGTTAATTTTTGTATAAACATTAAAAATCATCAAAATATTTATATCGTTATTGATACAGATAATTCAAATGTATCATTTGAAGAAATAGAGCATCAATTTGAAATAAACGGGTCTTTGTTTGAATTACTTAAAGTAATGATTACAAAAAAAATGGATAAAAATATTATAAAAGGCGACGTTGAGCTGGCTATAACTTTTTTTAATATTATTTTTAATTCAAATATAGATCTAATTTATTTGATTGATAAATATTTTGGTAGCTTGCCAGCCGTATTTACTTTGGCTGTGACAAAAAAACTTTTTAATACTTCAGAAGTTTATGATGATATTAAATATAGAAATATAAGAAAGCGCCTAAGAGACATTTCAATTAGATTGGATAGGTTAGAGGTAATTAAATAAAGATGAATATTGTTATTGTTTTATATGAATTAATTAGGATTTCAATTATTGGGATTCAAAAAGGAGTTTTTTATAAACCAAATGGCAAGAAACTAGCATCCTATTTAGAATCACTTGGTCCAATATTTACAAAATTTGGTCAATTATTGTCTACTCGAACCGATATCTTAGATTTGGCTACTGCAAAAGAATTGGAATCCCTAACAGACAGCTGTAAACCATTTGATGTTTCAACTTTCAAAAAAATTGTTGAATCTGAACTTGGAGATAGCATAAATAATATTTTTGAAACATTTGATGAAATTCCTATGGCAGCAGCTTCATTGGCTCAAGTTCACTCTGCAACCCTCAAAAATGGTAATGAAGTAGTTATTAAGGTTTTAAGACCAAATATTGAAAAGAGGGTTAAAAGAAATCTCAGGCTGCTTAAATCAGCAGCAAAAATTTTCACGTATGTCTATAAAGACAGCTACAGACTAAAACCAAATGAAGTGGTCAGAGATTATGAATCAACCATACTTAAAGAGCTTGATTTAAAGCTTGAAGCATCAAATACAAACCTAACAAGAAAAAATTTTCTAGGCTCCAAAGAGTTATATATACCTGAAGTATATTGGGATCTAACTACTTCAAAAGTGATGGTACTAGAAAAAATAGATGGTATACCTTGCACCGATATTGCTGAAATAGATAAGTACGAAATTAATAAAAAAGAACTTGCTGAAAACGGTGTAATGATATTCCTTAATCAGGTTTTTAGAGATAATTTTTTTCATGCCGATATGCATCCTGGAAACATTTTTGTATCAAAAAAAGATCCTAAAAATCCAGGTTATATAGCTATTGACTGTGCAATAACTGGATCATTATCAAATGATGAGCGATATATTCTGGCTAGGATGCTTCAATCTGTTTTGAAACAAAATTACAAATCTCTCGCTAGTTTGTTTATTTCTTCGGGGTGGGTAAACTCTGACACTAACAATATCGAATTGGAAAATACTCTAAGAGCTTGCTGTGAGCCTATCTTTGAAAAACCTTTGTCTGAAATTGAATTTGGAAAACTGCTTTTATATTTATTTCAAAGCACAAGACAATACGGCTTATCTTTGCAAACTTCTTTAGTGCTGCTTCAAAAAACACTTATTCATATTGAAGGGATGGGCAGACAAATTTATCCAGAGCTTGATTTTTGGGGTATAGCAGAGCCTTATCTTGATAGTTGGCTTACTAATCAGTTTAGTCCACTAAAGCTTAAAGATTACTTGATTGAAAATAAAGAAGATATCTTATTTAAGGCTTCTGGAATGCCTGTTATGGTATATGAAGCTTTTGACGAGCTTAAGAATTATTCGAAAACTAAAAAATCAAATGATGAAAAAATCAAAAACTTAGAACTTCAACTGTCAAAACAAAAAAATCTAATCCGCTTAACTGGTATTGGTATAATAGTTACAATTGTTTTATTGCTAATAGTTACTTAGGAGTAATGTATGGGATTTGGATGGCAAGAATTATTGATTATTTTAGTTATAGTAGGATTAATCTTTGGTACAAGTAAATTGAGAAATATGGGCTCTGATCTTGGTGGAGCAGTGAAGGGCTTTAAAAAAGGCCTCAAAGAAGATGAATCCTCAGCTGAAGAAGAAGTTAATCAAGAAAAAGAAGATTAAAATTGTTTCAAATTGGTTTTCTTGAAATTCTAATTATCTTGATATTGGGGCTATTTATTATTGGCCCCAAGAGGCTTCCTGTGGTTGTAAAAAATGTACTCAAGTTATACAGAAGAATGCAAAATAAGTTCAGTAACTTTAGGAAAGAGTTTGAAGAAGAAATTGGTTCTGAGGAAATTAATAAAGATGTTTTTAATGAACTCAGAATGGAGGAGTTAAAAGAGGAAGACAAATCAAACAATAATGACTGAAGATTCTATATCAAATCACTTATTAGAGCTTAGGAGTAGACTCTTAAAAGTTATTGCTTTATTTACAGCATTGTCACTTATAGGTATTCCTTTTGCAGCTGACATTTATGAGGTAATTGCACTACCGCTTAATCAGCTACTGCCAGTTGGAAGCACTATGATTGCAACTGAAGTGTCTTCTCCATTTATGGCGCCATTAAAATTAGTTTTATACTTGGCGCTTCTTTTGACAATGCCTTGGCTTTTTTATCAAACATGGACCTATATATCTCCTGGTTTGAGAAAGAATGAAGAAAAATTTGCTGGGCCTTTAATGCTATCAACTATTATTCTTTTCTTTAGTGGTGTTTGTTTTGCTTTTTATGTAGTTTGTCCAATTATTTTTAAGTTTTTTATTGGAATGGCTCCTGATTCTATTTTAGTTCTTACCGACATTAATCAATATCTTAATTTTATATTTAAACTCGTTTTTGCCTTTGGTATAGCTTTTGAGATTCCAGTAGCTACTATCCTTCTTATAAAAAGTGGTATAGCTTCAAAGTCCTCTTTAGCTAAGGCAAGGCCTTACTTGATTGTTCTATTCTTAGTTATTGGAATGTTATTAACACCTCCTGATATATTCTCACAATTGTTCTTAGCAATACCAATGTGGATTTTGTTTGAGTTAGGTTTATTGCTATCAAGAGATGAGAATTAGTTAAATCAAGATGTTTTTCGACTTTATTATTTTTATTTTGTTACCTTTATTAATAGTATATTTACTTTATTCTCGATGGAGCGATGATGCTCCTCTGAAAATATTTGGAGTACCTCTTAATAAAGCTGCTATAAAAGAATTTGCTGGCGTAGATGAAGATGCAGGTTTTATTGAAGGATTAAAGCAAGCATTTTCACCAGAAATAATGTTTGGGCCAAATTCTTTACTTACATCAAAAAATCGAAGAAAAAAATATTATGAAACTCTTATTGAAAAAGAAATTGCATTTGAAAAAGATGCAAAATGCCCAAATTGCGGCTCATCTGATCTTAGAAATACAACTTTTAAAACTATAAAGGTTAGAGCCTCGCTAGCCGAGAGCGAGGTATTTGATATACACCCTGCTAAGTCATGTAATGTTTGCGAAGTAGTTTTTACTCCACAATATGAGATATATTTCCCTCTTAATGCTGAAGATCTTAAAGAATGGAATGAACTTTATCACCGACAAGGTGGACGTGAGAAGCTATCGGTGATTCATGACTATAAAACAATAAAGTTTTTCCCAAAAAACGAGATTAAATAAGTTTATTTAAATTTATTAAAGTTTTGTAAAAAATCCACGGCAGTATTAACCAAGGCATTTGAGACTGAAGCATGATTGTTCGATTATTAAATTCAAAGAGTAAAGGATTAAAATATGGTCCAAGTGGCGACATTGGAGCCCATGATAAAGATTTACCATCTGCCAATTGATCATTATATAAAAACATTTCCACCAAAATGTTCTGACTAATACACCAAAATAATAGAATACAAAATGCGCTCCAATTCCACTTTCTAAAGATAGACTGATCTTTGTTATGAGATATCCACATAAGCCAAACTCCGCCGAGTAAAACTGCACCTGCGTCTCCCATTGAGTTCATTAACCAATTTACATTTTTTGGTATCCAATAATTTAGAGCTTCAGATCGTCTCATATCCACAGCATCCCCATCTACCCAACCATAAGTAAACCAAAGCTCCCAACCTAATGCACAAACCACCACACCAACTATATAAAAAGATGGAACCCACCTTGGTAGTCTAGATTTATTTAAAAAATATATTAAAAGTGGTAAAAAAACTGCTAAATAAACTATGGTTACTACTCTAATCTCTTCGAAAGACATCAACTACAAACCAAGTCTTTCTGTCCAGTTGTCATCTGAAGGTCTTTTATGATTTACTACCATTTCAATCAACTCATCTGGTGAATCAGATACTAATAATTCTTTTAGATTCGAAGAAGAAATAAACCCCTCGTCGACAGCTTTATTAAACCATTTTAAAAGATGATCATAATAGCCTTTAGTATTTAAGATGCCTACAGGCTTATTAATTATGCCCAATTGGTTGCTTGCCATAATCTCTGCAAGCTCGTCTAAAGACCCAACACCACCTGGAAGAACAATGAATGCGTCGGATCGAGACATAAATTCATCTTTTCTATCAAGCAAAGTATCTGCAATAACAATATCGGTTAATCTTGGGTTTGCAAGCTCAAGTGCGTGAAGGGATTTTAATGATATTCCAAGCACCTCCACTCCATTATCTAAAGCTGTATCGGAAATAATTTTCATTAGGCCAACATTGCCTCCCCCAAAAACCACATTAATACCTTTTTTTGCAATAGCCTCGGCAACGGATTTTGCTGCTTTAGCGTACTCAGGATTTTTGCCCTCATGAGCACCACAGAATATTGATATGTATTTCATAAATTTTTTAAGTCTTAAAATTAAAAGTTACCGGACCTTTATTAGTTAAAGATATTTCCATAAAAGCTCCAAATTTACCCTCATGAACATTTGAGAATGAATTCTTAAACTCACATACAAATTCATCATACAGTAATTTAGCATCATCAGGATTTGCCGCTCTATGAAAGCTTGGTTTATTTCCTTTATTAGTTATAGCGGCCAAAGTAAATTGACTAACTATTAATACCTCTTCAGAAGAATCCTTTAAGGCTGAGGTCGTTATACCTTTTGGTCCATCCAACATTCTAAAATTAAGAATTTTTGAAACCATGTCTATTATTGATTGTGAAGTATCATCTTGTTCAACGCAAACAAAAACAAGATATCCAGGACCAATAGAAGAAAAAATTTTCTCATCTACAAAAATTTCAGCCTGAGAAACTCTTTGAACTGTAGCTAACAAATTTTATCTATCTTCTAAGTCTTCTTCCCATTCACCTAAGGAAGCTAATTTATTCATTTCTGCTCTGTGAGAGAACTCATCTTGAGAAATAAATACATTCTCTGACTTTCCTCCCCAAGCTTTTAACGCAGCTGCTTGAAGCGCTCTTCCGTATGAAAAACTCAATTTCCATGAGAACCCTCCAATTTTATTCATTGCATCTAAATGAGCAGTTGCAAGGACATCTGGTTGGCCTCCAGATAAAAAAGTAATTCCTGGAAGATCAGCTGGAACATTTGCGATTAGACAATCAAGAGTTTTCTTTGCAACATCATCAATGCCAGCCTGCACACTTGCATCCTTGCCAGACGTCACCATATTTGGCTTTAATAGAGTTCCTTTGATATTAACTCCTTTTTTATCTAAATGCTCAAAAAGAGACTTCAGTGAGCGTTCTGTTGCTTCATAACATTCATCAATCGAATGCTCTCCATCCATAAGTACTTCTGGTTCAACTATAGGAACCATTCCGTTGTCTTGAGCACATTTTGCATAATCCGCTAATGCCTCCATATTTGCATCTATGCATTTGTCTGATGGAAGGCCATCTCCAATATTAATTACAGCTCTCCATTTAGTAAATCTAGCACCCATAGACGAGTACTCTTTTAATCTTTCATCTAACCCATCTAGTCCAACCGTGACAGTTTCTCCTGGCCAGTCTTCAAGTGGTTGTAAGCCTTTATCTACCTTAATGCCGGGAAGGGCGCCCTGATTTTTAATTAGATCTCTTAACAAAGTTCCATCTTTAGCAGATTGCCTAATAGTTTCGTCAAATAATATGACTCCACCAATATTGTCTTTCATGCCTTTAGATCTAAAAAGAAGCTCTCTATAATCTCTTCTATTTTCTTCAGAGGATTCAACACCAATTGAATCAAACCTTTTACCGCATGTCGGATTGCTTTCATCTGCTGCAAGAATACCCTTGCCATCTTCAACAATAAATGCAGCAATATCTTCAATGTTATTAAGTGACATAATCTAACTCCCTATTTCTTTTGAATTTAATACTTCAATTGACGGCAAAACTTTACCCTCCATAAATTCTAAAAAGGCCCCTCCGCCAGTAGAACAATATGATACATCATCTGATTTAATATATTTATTAATTGCGGATAATGTTTCTCCTCCTCCAGCAATAGAAAAGGCTTCGGATGTTGCTATAGCTTTTGCAAGCTCTCTAGTACCCTCTTCAAAGTTTATATTCTCGAATACTCCCATAGGGCCATTCCATAAAATTGTTTTTGCACTATGAATCAAAGAGATGACTTCTTGCTCCAAACAGGCATCTAGAATCATCTCACTTTCTAAAATATCATGAATTGATTTTTTATTAACATTCTCTCCTTCAAATGTCTTTGATGTCACTACTCTTTTGGGCAAGATTATCTTCTTATGATTAAGTATATTTTTTGCCACATCTAACATTGAATCCTCTACTAATGATGTGCCTATATTTTGTCCTGAAGCTTTTAAAAAAGTATTTGCGATACCTCCTCCAACAATAATGTGGTCTGCTACATCACTAATATGCTTTATAAGTTCAAGCTTGGTTGACACTTTTGCTCCACCAATAACTGCTAAATATGGCCTATCATCTACATTTAATGCTTGTGAAAGAAAACTTTTCTCTTTTTCCATTAATAGACCAGCGCATGCAATAGAAGCATGTTTAATTGCAGAATGTGTCGAAGCTTGCTTTCTATGTGCAGTACCAAATGCATCAAAAACATATATATGGCCTAAACTTCCCAAGATGCTGCCAAGCTCATCAGAGTTATCTTTTTCACCCTTAAAAAATCTAATGTTTTCAAGAATCTGAACTCTTGATGCGCTATTAAATATTTTTTTAGAGTCAAGTTGATCAACAACCTCTACAGACTCATCAATAATTTCACTTAGACATGCTGCGACCGGTTTTAAAGAAAATTGATCTTCGAAAACACTTTCAGTAGGTCTGCCAAGATGACTTACTAATAGAATCTTTGCATTATTTTTTAGTGCATAATTAATTGTTGGTATGCATGCTGTAATTCTGGTTTTATCCAAAAGCTTACCGCCTGATATAGGAACATTCATATCAACTCGAATAACGAGATTTTTGTTTTTTATTTCTAGTGAAGAAAGGTTAATCATTTATTAATGATTTTGCTGCATCAATAACATTTTCTTTGGTAAACCCAAAATGCTTTAGTAGCTCATTACCTGGAGCAGACTCACCGAAACTTTCTATGCCTATTACCATATCGCCTCTATTTAAGATCTTATACCAGGAGTTTGGGTGACTGCATTCAACAACTAAAATTGGTTTGTCAGGATCTATAATGCTATTTTGGAAATCTTCTTTTTGTTGCATGAAAATATCTAAAGAAGGCATTGATACAACGTTTGCCTTTATAGATTCTGTTTTTAATTCGTTTGCTGCATCTATTGCAAGCTGAACCTCACTCCCCGTAGCAACAATTGTTAGATGAGGATCTGGATTTGTTTCAAGCAAATATCCGCCTTTTTGAATATTAGAAATCTGTTCGGCACTTCTTGATATTGGAGAGGTTCCTTGTCTGCTAAATATTAAGCATGTCGGTGTTGATTTAGAGCTTACCGCCTCTTTCCATGCAACTGCAGTCTCAACCAAATCAGCCGGTCTCCAATTATTTAGATTTGGAGTAGATCTCAAAGTCACCATATGCTCTATTGGTTGGTGAGTTGGACCATCCTCACCAAGTGCAACTGAGTCATGGGTGTATACAAATATATTTGGTAAGCCCATAAGCGCAGAAAGCCTAACGGCATTTCTGGCATAATCTGTGAATACAAGGAAGGTTGCTCCATATGGTTTAATGCCACCATGAAGAACCATTCCATTCATGATAGCTGACATTCCAAACTCTCTAACTCCATAATTTATATGATTTCCTGATGGGTTTTCGTTAGAGAAGGTTGAGCTTGATGCAGAAAAAGTATTATTGGAGGGCGTTAAGTCTGCTGAACCTCCTATTAATTCTGGCATTTCTTTTACAAAAAAGTCTAAGCAAGCTTTTGAAGCTTTTCTTGTGGCCATTGCACTATTATTTTTGTCACATTCAGCTAGAAATTTATCAAAATCATTCTCAAAACTCTGAGGAAGATCTGCATTAATTCTTCTGTTTAATTCTTTTGACTTTTCTGGATATTTTTCTTCATATAAAGACATCAAATTATCCCAATCTAAATTTAAAGATGAGCCCTGTTCAGTAGCATTCCAAAACTCATAAACATCCTCAGGCAATTCAAATGGCTCATATGTCCATCCCAAGGCCTCTCTAGTTTTGTTAATTTCTTCATCTCCAAGAGGCGCTCCATGAACATCAGCTGTTCCTGATTTATTTGGAGAACCAAAACCAATTGTGGTTTTGCAAAAAATCATAGAAGGCTTATCAGATTCTTTCTTTGCCTTTTCTATAGCTTTTTCAATTTCTTCAACATTGTGACCATCAACACTTATTGTGTGCCATCCATAACTGTTAAATCTTTTAATTGAATCATCAGTAAACCAATGTTCTATCTCGCCATCAATTGAAATTCCGTTTTGATCATAAAAACATATTAATTTTCCTAGATTATGTGTACCTGCAAATGAACATGCCTCATGAGAAACTCCTTCCATCAAACAGCCGTCCCCAAGAAAAACATATGTATAGTGATCAATTGGTTTAATGTCTTCCTCATTAAATTCAGCTGCAAGTATTTTCTCTGAAATAGCCATACCAACAGCATTTGCAATGCCTTGCCCTAAAGGGCCTGTCGTGGTTTCGACGCCAATATCAATATCGTATTCTGGATGTCCGGGAGTTTTTGATTTTAACTGTCTAAAATCTTTCAAATCATCAATAGAAAGATCGTAGCCTGTTAAATAAAGCAAACTATATAACAGCATTGACCCATGTCCATTTGATAAAACAAATCTATCCCTATTAAACCAACGCGGATTTGAGGGATTGTGCTTTAAATGCTTACTCCAAAGCGCTGTTGCAATCTCAGCCATACCCATTGGCATGCCTGGATGTCCAGAATTTGCTTTTTGAACAGCATCAGCTGATAGGAATCTAAGGGCATTTATTGAGTTATTTTGTTGCAAATTTGTTTCCCCGTTCTGCTTTTAAGGATAATAATATTTTTAAACTCAAAAGCATAGAAAAAATTTGTTTTTTTGATATAAAATAGATTAATTGTGATCACAATCTTTTTTTGACTTACAAAATCTAAAAAAAAATTCTTCACAGTATTTCGGGGAGAAAACTTATGAGTTATATATTTACATCAGAATCAGTTTCTGCAGGACATCCAGATAAAGTCTGTGATCAAATATCAGATGCTGTCTTGGATGCTTATCTAGCAGAAGATCCAGATAGCAGAGTTGCATGCGAAACAATGATAAAAAATAATATGGTTTATATCGCAGGTGAAATTACCTCATTGGGATCACCCGATTTAGAGCCGATTGTAAGACAAACAATTAATGATATTGGTTATAACACTGACGATTATGGATTTAATGGCGATACATGTGAATTTACAAACTTAGTTTTTGAGCAATCGCCTGATATTTCTCAGGGGGTTACAGAAGGCGAAGGAGAAAATTTAGAACAAGGGGCTGGGGATCAAGGACTAATGTTTGGATATGCATGTACAGAAACAGAATCACTTATGCCGTTACCTATTGACCTTTCTCATAGACTTGTAAAGAAACAGGCAGATGTTATGAAAAGTGGTGAGCTGCAATGGCTTAGACCTGACGCTAAGAGTCAGGTTAGTGCAATATATTCAGATGATGGGAAAACAATTGAGGGTTTGTCGGCGATTGTTTTATCCACTCAACATGATGAAGATATAACTCAGGAAGAAATCAAAGACCAAGTCATGGAAAAAATCATTAAACCTATTGTTCCTAATGAATGGATACTTGATTCAACAAATATATATATAAATCCAACTGGGAAGTTTGTTATCGGTGGTCCAGTCGGTGACTGTGGCCTAACTGGTAGAAAAATTATAGTAGATACCTATGGTGGAATGGCTAGGCACGGTGGAGGAGCATTTTCTGGAAAAGATCCCTCAAAAGTAGATCGTTCAGCTGCATATGCAGCAAGATATGTAGCAAAGAATATAGTTGCTGCTGGTCTTGCTGATTATTGTGAAATTCAAGTTTCTTATGCAATTGGTGTCGCCAAACCGACCTCAATAAATGTAAATACTTTTAATAGCGAAAAAATATCTAAAGAAGCAATCGAAAAAATTATAGAAGATAACTTTGATTTAAGACCAAAAAGTCTTATCAATATGCTTGATTTAAAAAGACCTATCTATCTCCCAACTGCGGCTTATGGTCATTTTGGAAGAACTGACATAGATTTGTCATGGGAAAAAACAGATAAAGCTTCAGAAATTTCACAATAAAATTATAAGGAAATAAAATGGAAAATGATTATAAAGTAGCTGATATTAATTTAGCTGAATTTGGCAGACGAGAAATCTCTCTTGCTGAAAATGAAATGCCAGCCCTAATGGCTCTTAGAGAAAAATATAGGGATGAACAGCCCTTGGCTGGAGCTAAAATAATGGGTTGTATTCATATGACCATTCAGACTGCAGTATTGATGGAAACTCTTTTGGAGCTTGGCGCTGAACTTAGATGGTCTTCATGTAATATATTTTCAACTCAAGACCATGCCGCTGCTGCTATGGCTGCTAGAGGAGTTCCTGTTTTTGCATGGAAGGGTGAAACCGAAGAAGAATATGAATGGTGTATCGAACAAACTATTTGTAAAGATGGTAACCCATGGGATGCAAATATGATTCTCGATGATGGTAGTGACTTGACTGCTATGGTACATGAAAAATTTCCTGATATGTTAGAGACAATTCATGGTGTTTCAGAAGAAACCACTACAGGAGTTCATAGGCTAAAAGAGATGCTAGAGAAAGGTGAGCTTAAAATACCTGCAATTAATGTAAATGACTCTGTTACAAAAGCTAAAAACGATAATAAATACGGTTGTAGGCATAGTCTGAATGATGCTCTTAAAAGAGGTACCGATATGCTGTTATCTGGCAAAAAAGGTCTTGTTATTGGTTATGGTGATGTTGGAAAAGGATCAGCTGCCAGCTTGGCCCAAGAAGGAATGATAGTAAGAATAGTCGAATCAGATCCAATATGTGCGATGCAAGCATGCATGGATGGCTTTTCAGTAGTTTCCTGTTACAAAGATGGAGTTGTTACAAGAGATCCTAAAGACATTAATATGGAAATTATGGGGGATACAGACCTAATAGTTACAACAACAGGTAATGTAAATGTATGTGATTCAGCAATGTTAAGTACTTTAAAAAATACTGCGGTGGTATGTAATATTGGGCACTTTGATAATGAAATTGATACTGCCTTTATGAGAGAAAACTACTATTGGGATGAAATTAAACCTCAAGTACATAGAGTTTTTAGAGATACTCCTCCTGATGGGACGCCAGATCTCTCAAGTAAAAACTACATTATACTGCTTGCAGAGGGAAGATTAGTAAATCTTGGAAATGCTACAGGTCATCCAAGCAGAATTATGGATGGATCATTTGCAAATCAAGTTTTAGCACAAATTCATTTATATAAACAAGGCTACGCTAATGTGAATGATTCGGACAAAAAAGCTGAAATGCTAACTGTTGAAGTTCTGCCGAAAAAATTAGATGAAGAGGTAGCTAGTCTTATGGTCCAAGGTTTTGGTGGGACTATGACTCAACTTACTAAAGAGCAAGCAGACTATATTAATGTTCCACAAGAGGGACCATTTAAGGAAGAAACTTATAAATACTAATTAGATTCACATTGTGAATTTTATTGCTAATAATATGTAGCATGGTCTTATTAAAAGCTTTTATTTATTCTAGTTTATTATTTCTATTAATGGGTTGTGGTGTAAAAGGCCCCATAATATTTTAAAAATTTTATTCTATGAATATTACTTTCGAAAAATGGCATGGTAATGGCAATGACTTTGTTATTGTAAATTCAATTGATAATGAAATTAAAATCAAGAAAAGCTTTGTAAAGAAAATATCAAATAGGAATACAGGCATTGGTTTTGATCAACTAATTCATATCTGCTTACCTACTAAATCTGATAAGCACTTTTTTATAAGATTTTATAACTCAGATGGGTCTGAGGCAGGAATGTGTCTAAATGGGATTAGATGTGGAGCAAGATATATATGGGATAACAGTCTTCATCCACTATCACCAATTAAAATTCAAACTAAAACCAAGAATATTCTATGCTCACTTAAGAAAAAAGATGTCTCTGCTCTTATCGAACAACCATCAAAAATGAGAGTATCCCGTGAGATTGATAAAAAAATTGAGGCAATAGCTGGAAAAAAATTCTTTTTCTCAAATATAGGCAATAACCATCTATGTATTGAGAAAAAATCTATAGAAAAGCTCAATTTAGATGATTTATATAAAAGCTTAGATGAAACATTAAAAAAGTTTGATGTAAACCTTTCTATTTTTAAAAAAAATGAAGCCGATATTCAAATTAGGACATATGAAAATGGGGTCGGAGAAACATTGTCTTGTGGCTCTGCTTCATTATGCGTAGCAACAAAATTTCTCAATCCAAATCAAAATACATTAAAAGTTAGTTCAATGGGCGGCGAATTAAGATTCAAACTAGATAAAAATGGTATATTAATGTCAGGACCAGCAAGCTTTTCTTACAAGGGTAATATAAATGAGTAAATTAGATCCAAAAGATGTTGAGTTATTTTTATTAGAAAATTTAAATTTCTTTGAGACAAGAGAATCGCTCGTTAGTGAGCTCAAATTTAAGCATGCGTCTGGATCTGCATCATCTTTGCTTGAAAGACAAGTTACAAAACTTAGAGACGAACATAAAAGCCTTATAAACTTGTTAAATACTTTTATTAAAACAGCATCTATTAATGAGGACTTATTCAATAAGTCAAAAGATCTCACACTTAAAATCTTAGGTTCGAAAAATAAGAAAGAAATAATAAATACAGTTGAAAATGCATTTAAAAAAGAATTCAAAGTTGATAAACCTAAACTTGCCTTTTTTAAAGACGAAAAATTAGATGAATTAGAAAATACAACTGGTCTATCTTTTCACAAGGGCGCAATTCATTGTGGATCATTTTCATCAGAAAAAATGAACATTTTATTCAAAGATAAAAAAATTGAATCGATGGCGGTAACTGTTGTCATAGCTAAAAATGAAATTAGTCTTCTTATGCTAGGAAGCTATGACAGAACAAAATATCTGGGAGACGAGGATACAACATTCATAGAGTACATAAGGGATGTTCTAGAAAAAAAATTAGAAAAATGATCTATGAATGAATCTAAATTTATTCTTAAAGATATAAATCAATATTTAATTTTTATTTCTCAGGTTAAAAATTTATCTGAAAATACTACAAAATCTTATGAACGAGATTTAAAAAAATTAAGTGCGTTTATTAAAGAACTAAAAATCTCAAATTATTCTGACATAAGTCCTGAGATTTGCTCTGCATGGATTGGTAATCTTTATAATCAAAATAATAATCCAAAAAGCATTCAAAGGCATTTGTCTTCAGCTAAAGGGTTTTTTCGTTTTCTTAAAAAGAACAATTTAGTAGAGTCTTCGCCTTTTGAGTTAATAACTGCTCCAAAATCTTCTAATACTTTGCCTGAAGTTTTATCACCTGAGAATGTTGAACAATTGTTAAATTTTAAACCTGCCAATCTTATTGAAATAAGAGACTTGGCAATTGTAGAGCTAATGTATTCTTCGGGATTGAGAGTGTCAGAGACAGTGAATATTAATTTATCAGATTTTGAGGATAATATGAGCTTTCTTAGGGTTTTTGGGAAAGGCTCTAAAACAAGATTAGTTCCTCTAGGAAGATTTGCTATCAATGCCATTAAGAACTGGTTAGACGAAAGAAAGAAAATTGCAACAAAAACAGAAGCTCTTTTTCTCAATTCTAAAGGAACTAGGCTTAGCGTTAGGAGTGTTCAAATAAGATTAAAAAAGATGGCTGTAAAACAAGGCCTTCCTCCGATTCATCCACATATGCTTAGGCATAGCTTTGCTACACATATGCTTGAATCTAGCGGTGACTTAAGAACTATTCAAGAATTGCTTGGTCACAGCTCCTTGTCCACAACACAGATATATACAAAATTAGACTATCAGCACCTTGCTAAGATTTATGATCAAGCGCACCCAAGAGCAAAAAAATGAGTAAAAAAATTCGCATGATAACCTTTGATCTTGATGATACTTTATGGGATAACGTACCAACTATCACTAAAGCAGAAATTAAGACTCGTAAATGGATTGAAAATAAGGTTGGCAAGATAGATTGGGGAGACCTCAATGACTTTCTTAGTCTAAGAGAAGAGCTCATAAAAGAGGATGAATCTATTAAATGGGATATAAGCAAACTAAGAAAAGAAATCTTTAGAAGAAAGTTAGCTCATGTAACTCCTGAAAAACATAGAAATAAGATTGTTGAAGATGCATTCACAGTATTTATTAGTAAACGTCATGAGGTTGAGCTGTTTGATGGAGTCGAAACAGCATTAAGACAATTATCAAAAAATTTTGTACTTGGTGTTTTAACAAACGGAAATGCTGATATTTTTAGATTCGGTATTGGAAAATATTTTAGTTTTTCAGTGAGCTCTCTTGAGGCTAAAAATAGTAAACCTAACAGAGCGCATTTTGATAAAGCAATTAAAATTATGGGGGATATAAAAATAGATGAGATTCTTCATATCGGTGATCACCAAGTAAATGATATATTAGCTGCTTATGATCTTGGTATTGAATCATTGTGGTTTAATAATAATGAATCAATTTGGAATCAGAATTTTCCAAAACCAGATGAATTTAGCTCATGGGAGCGTTTACCTGAAATAGTAAATAATAAATATGGATAATAAGGATTTATCAGAAGCTTTAAAGAAAATTCTTGAGAAAGAAATTAAAAAATTTGGAAGCCTCATACCTAAAGATATTGTTACTGATATCGAAAGTAAGATATCGCCACAAATAGAAAAAATGATTGAACAAGGTGGTTACGTAAAAAAATCTAAATATGAAAACCTAGAAAGGATTATCTCTGACCTTGAGGATAGACTTGATAAATTAGAAAAAAATTAAAGCTGGTTTAGATAATTATCAATTCTCTCAGAATTCATAACAAAAGAAGATTTTAATTTCTGAGATGCTTCTTTAATCTCATTCATGTTAACTGCCTCACCAACTTGAATAACGCCGATCATTGCCATCATCAAATGCGGATCACACTGATAAACATAAACACCTTCTGTATCTAGAGTTACGCTTATGTCACTATTCATTTCTCCAGCCCATGATTTAGCGCCCGCAGGAACCATGCCTTCAATAGTCGCAGAATTATGTGACATATCTACCGCCTTAAAATGTATGGTATCTCCCTTCGAAACTTTAATAACAGCTGGCTCAAAGATCATTTGACCACCTTCGCCAGAATTTAACATTTTGACGGTATGTTCTGAGCCTTCAGAAAGCTCAACTTTTGTTACAGCAACTGGGACTGCAGCTGCTGTTTGGTTTGCTTGAGCAGCAGTTCCACAATCTTGGCCTTCTAAACATATTTTCACAGGAATAATCAGTCTGTCCTTAACGGCATCTTCATACTTTTTACCATTAAATAAAAATAAAAAACATAAAGGTAGGATTAGTAGAAATATCTTATTTTTCATAGTTTTTAAGAGTTAGGTCTTTGGAGTTCTATTAAATAATCAACGATCTGAAGCATTTCATCATAAGATCTTTTTGTTTCGACAATATACTTTCCGTCAACAACCACCATAGGGGTTGAATCAATCTTTAATTGCCTTGCGTGTTTTGCATCACGATTTATTTTTTGTTTGATGGCCCATGAATTTAAATATTTTTCTGTAACTTCAGGAGCAACTCCAAACTTTTCTAGGAATTTTTTAATCTTTTTCGGCGTTCCTAAAAAATCTCCCTCTTTATGAATGGTAACAAAAACTGCTGAATGAGTTGAAGGATCAAGTTTTAAAGCATCAATTGTGTAATAAAGCTGTGCATGTAATTGATGAGTGCTACTCCATGGGACAGGCATTTTTGAAAATTTAACATCGTCACCCTGTTTTGAAGACCAATCATTTATAGCTGGCTCAAACGAATAACAGCCTCCACATCCATACCAAAAAGATTCTACAACCTCTACTACTCCATCTTTTTTAACCGGAAGCGGATTCGCAACTATTCTATAGTCTAAACCTGGCTTGAATTGTGCATTAACTGAAATTGTAAAAACAGCAAGCATTAAAGTGATTAAATTAATTTTTTTCATTGATACAACCCATGCATGTAATTTGCTAAAGCATCTATTTCATTATCTGTAAGATTTTCTGCAATTGCCTGCATAACCAATGAAGATTCTCCAGCGTTTCTTTCTTTTGATCTATAAGCTTTTAATGATGAAGTCAGATATCCAATTTGTTGTCCAGCCACCGAAGGATATCCTGCAAGACTGTTACCTTCTCCGTAAACGGAGTGGCAAGATGTACAAGCCGGTATCTGTTTTTTCATATTTCCAAATCTATAAAGTTGTGTTCCAAGAGCAAGCAGCTCTTCATCATTTTTAGCTTGTCCTACAGTTGGATTATATTGTGCATAAAAAGCTGCAATATCTAACAGGTCTTTATCAGTTAGAGTTTGTAAATATGGAGTAACTGACATCATTAAAACATTCATTCTTTCTCCATCTCTAAAATACTTTAATTGCTCATACAAATATCTTTGATTTTGACCGTTAAGTTTAGGCCAGTCTGTGCTTATGCTATTGCCATCAGCGCCATGACACGCAGCACATGATTCGACTAACTGCAATCCTTTAGTAGCATCACCGGAAATAAATGTTTCTGGCATTTCAATTTCTTTAGATTTATCATCAGCAGCATCCAACCCGATTATTAGGCCAAAGAAAACAAAGAATATTAAAGAATACTTCATTGAAAATATAAATGTGTGTCTTATTGGAGTGTATTATAAACATAGGTTGATATGATATAAACGATTAAATGAAAAACCTTTTTAAAAAAACTGAGTTTGTTTTTGGGGTAACAAATTATAAAAATCTTCCCGAGGATGCTGGTTATGAAATTTTGCTTGCAGGAAGATCTAATGCTGGAAAATCAAGCGCCCTAAATGCGCTTACAGATAATCCAAAATTAGCCAGAATAAGCAAGACACCAGGAAGAACAACTGAGATTAATTTTTTTAAAGTTAATGATGATTTAATGCTTCTTGATTTACCAGGATATGGATTTGCAAAATCCAGCAAAGCCAAAAAGAAAGATTGGGGCCCGCTATTAGGCGAGTACTTTCAAAAAAGAAAAGCGCTAACAGCAGTAATAATTTTTATGGATATCAGACATCCTCTCAAAGAAAGTGATTGGGATATGATTCAACTTTGTAGAGATTTCAATGTTAGTTTTATCCCTGTGCTTACTAAGAGCGATAAGCTATCAAATAATAAAATTACTAACGCTATTAAGCTTGTTAAAAACAAAGTTCATGAAGCAGATGCAATAGCTGTTTCATCAAAAGATATCACTGGTTTTGACAAGCTTTCGAAAGAAATACTAAACTTTATAGATTAATGCTTGAATATCAAAAACAAGATTGTGATTTAACGCTCCAAGAAGGTTTAGAGTGTTATTACAAATCTTTTCCTGAATCTACAGAAGTATTCATGGACAACCAAGAATCTGGAACTATGATGCGAGACCATGACTGCACACACGTAATTTTTGGTCTTGATATTTCTTTAGAGCAAGAAGCTATTTTGGATACCTGGGTTCTATGGGGTAGCAAATGGAAGCTAAAGTATTTGCTTGGATACAATAAACTTCCTGAAATTAAACAATTAACTAAAGATTTATTTAAAGAGTTAGGCATTTTGGGTTTTCTAAAACTATATTGGCGAGTTTCAAGTATTAAAAGAAAGGTCATGTTTAAAGCTTTTAAGATGAAGAAAAAATGGCCATTTAAAGTCCCTGAAGATTATCTTTCTATGAAAATCTCAGATCTAAGAAAAGAGCACGGCATTCAAGTGTTACTTGGAGAGGAAATGAAATATGTTCCAATAGAGCGCGTAAATTAACTATGGGTTGTATCAATGAAAAAAATTATCTATCTTCTATTTATATTTATAGTTGCTCCAACTTTTTTATATTTTGTTCTTGATAGAGAAAATATTGATATAAATGAATTTAGATTAAATTCTGGCTATCAAGAAGTTAGGTTAAGTGATGGCATTACCTCTTATAAAGATATTGGAGATAAAAACAACGAAGTTATTGTTTTGGTTCATGGGGCTACTTTTGGATCACTTGCATATGAGGAATATGTAAATGTCTTTGTTGAAAACAACTATAGAGTAATAACCTATGATCAATATGGCAGAGGTTATTCAGACAGAGTTCTTAGCAATGTAAGTATCGAGCTTATGGAAATGCAACTTAAAGAGCTTATTAAACATTGTGAGGTTGAAGATGTAATATTGTATGGTGTCTCTTTTGGCGCTGCAGTTGTTGCTAAATATGCTGCAAATAATCCAGAAAATGTAAGTTTTATAGGCTACCAAGTTCCACTTATTGATTCTGCAAATATTCCTTTATTATCAATTGCGAAGGTTCCTTTATATGGTGACTTATTAACAAGAGTTTTATTGGTTCCGGGTGTTTTAAAAAGAATAGAAGAATACGAAGGTTTGATGAGTAAAAAGCTACTAGATCATTACATAGGACAATTTAAGGTTAAGGGCACTGAGAAGTTTTTTAAAAAATTCTTTTTAGGAAATGCTACGAGTAATAGACTTGATGATCACAATATTATTGGTAGTAATTCTATCCCAAGCTATTTTGCCTATGCGGAAGATGATGTTGAAATAGATTCACGACTTGTTGAAGAAGCTATTAAAAACTATGATAGTCCAATAGTTAAGAAATATTCTGGTGGTCATTTTTTTTCTTCAGGTATAGAAAGAAAGGTGGCTGAGGAATTTATTAATAGTATCAAAAACTAAAAATATAGGAGATTAATTGTGAATAATAAAATCCCACCACCAATAGTAACTTTATTCTTTGGACTGTGTATTTACTTGTCGAGATCATACTTTCCTGAATTCAGTAACTCAGTACTAAACTTATTAAGTATTATTTCATTTGTTGTTGGGATATTTGTTTTTGCAGCAGCAGTAAGTTCATTTAAAAAGCAAAAAACTACTGTGAATCCAATATCAATAGAAAATGCATCGTCTTTGGTTGTCAGCGGAATCTTTAAATATTCCAGAAATCCAATGTATTTAGGAATGTCATTTGTATTACTTGGTTTGACTTTTAAATTTAACGTAATAGGTGGTCTATTGTTCACCGGTATATTTATGTTATTTATAACAATATTTCAAATTAAGCCAGAAGAAGTTGCTATGGAAAAACTTTTCGATCAAGAATGGAAAGATTACACTAAAAATGTAAGAAGGTGGTTATAAAAGAGACTTAATGAGCCTCATTCCAATTAGAGCCAATTGCTGCCTCTGCAATTAAAGGGATCTTCAATTCTACAGTTTGTTCCATAGTATCTTTCATCTTTTCCATCACAGTATCAGCATTTTCTTCTGGACACTCGAATACTAATTCATCATGAACCTGCATAATCATTTTTACATCTGGCATTTCGTTTAAAAGAAGTTCATCAATATCTAGCATAGCTTTTTTGATAATATCAGCTGCCGAACCTTGAAGTGGTGCATTAATAGCAGCTCTTTCGGCAGCTTGTCTTCTAAGGCCATTTGCTGCATTTATTTCATTTAGATAAAGTCTTCTACCCATTATCGTTTCAACAAATTTATCTTCTTTAGCTTGAGCTTTAATGTTATTCATATAATCTCTAACGCCTGTGTATCTTGCAAAATAAGTATCAAGATATTCTTGCGCCTCGCCTCTTGGTATACCAAGCTGTCTTGTAAGCCCAAAAGCAGACATTCCGTACATTAATCCAAAATTTATAGCTTTTGCACTTCTCCTTTGATCTTGAGTTACATTCTCAATCGATACTCCAAAAACTTCAGCAGCAGTTGACGAATGAACATCAATATCGTTGTTAAAAGCATGTGTTAAATTATTGTCCTCCGATAAGTGAGCCATAATGCGAAGTTCTATTTGTGAATAATCTGCAGAGATTAAAACATTGCCTTTTTCTGGAACAAAGGCCTCTCTAATCCTTCTTCCTTCAGCAGTTTTTATTGGAATATTTTGTAAGTTTGGTTCTGTTGATGAAAGTCTGCCTGTGGAAGTAACCGCTTGTTGATATGAGGTATGAATTCTTTGGGTTTTAGGGTTCTCCATATTAATAAGACTATCAGTATAGGTAGATTTTAGTTTTGCTAGAGTTCTATATTGCAAAATAATCTTTGGCATCTCGTATTCTTCAGCAAGTCTTTGTAGCGTATCTTCATTAGTTGATGGTTGTCCTTTTGGTGTTTTCTTTAGAACAGGTAGTCCTAATTTTTTGTACAGAATTTCAAGAAGTTGTTTTGGAGAATCAAGATTAAATTCTTCTCCTGAAATTTTGAATGCTTCAGAAGACAGCTCAGAAATTTTTTCGCTTAACTCTTTTGAATGACTAGCTAATTTCTCTTTATCAATTTTTGCGCCGTTCTGTTCAACTCTTGAAAGAACATGGACTAATGGATATTCAAGATCATGTAGAAGTTTCTCTTGAATAGGTTTCTCCTTTAACATCGGTTGCAACACATTAAATAGCCTTAATGTTATGTCTGCATCTTCTGCAGCGTAATCTGTTGCGATATCAAGTTTAACTTCTGAAAAGGGTATTTGTTTTGATGCAGTTCCTGTTACATCAGTATATTTTGTAGTGGTGTAGTTTAAATAGAAATCAGCTAGCCTATCCATTCCGTGCCGAGTTGCAGTGCTGTTTAAAACGTACGACATCAGCATTGTATCTGCTAAAAATTTTGTTATAGCAATCCCATGTCTAGCCAAAATAGGTATATCAAATTTCAAATTCTGCCCTATAGCCTTCTCTTGATTGTCTTCAATCACAGGGCCAAGTGTTTTTATTACATAATCCATGCTCAACTGTTGAGGACAATCATCATAACTATGGCCTATTGGAATATAACAACCCTTGTTTTCAGCTACAGAAAGAGATATTCCAATAAGATTGGCGGATACTATGTGCACTGAATCTGTTTCTGTATCAATAGCAAAAGCTGTGGACTTATTAATTTTTGAGATCCATTTTTTTAAATCACTCTCAGTTAAAACAGTTTCATACTTTGCATCTTTTTTTGGAGCTTCTTGTTTGTTTTTGTTTGCTGCTGAAAATTCAAGTTCTGCAAAAAGTTTATCAAGCTCCTCATCATTAGGTTTAAATTTAAGCAAGTCATCAAAGCTAAATCCTAAATCTACATCTTCTTTCAAAGAAACTAACTCGACATTCCTATCAAGATCATTAAGGCTGTTCCTCAGATTTTCTCCAACAACCCCTTTTATTGCATCTGCATTTTCTTTGATTGCTTCTAAATCACCATACTCAATTAACCATTTAGCTGCTGTTTTTTGACCAACTTTAGGCACTCCTGGTATGTTGTCAGATGTATCTCCGACTAAAGCCAACATATCCCTAATTTGGTTTGACTTTACTCCGAACTTTTCAAAAACTTTTGCTTCATCAAAAATTTCATTCTTCATAGTGTTCATTAAAGTAGTATCAGGGTCTTCAACTAGTTGCATTAAGTCTTTATCTAAAGAGGACACAACACACTTAAATTTTGCATCTTTTGCCATCCTAGTAATAGTTGCTATTACATCATCAGCCTCAACTCCTTCTATCTCAATTAAAGGAAAACCTATAGCCCTACAAATATCTTTTACTGGTTTCAATTGATCTCTAAGCTCATCAGGCATTGGAGGACGATTAGCTTTATACTCTGAATAAATTTCGTTTCTAAAAGTTTTTCCCTTGGCATCAAAAACAACAACAATAGGAGATTCATCACTCTCCTTCTTTAGATTCATGAGCATGTTTGTAACTCCTTTCACAGCACCAGTAGGCTGTCCAGAAGAAGTGCTGAGTGGCGGCATAGCATGATAGGCTCTATATAAATACGAAGAGCCGTCTATTACAAAAATTCTATTTTTCATGTTTGTCTTTTATATAATGTATTATGACTCTTGTTTTTCTATAATGGAAAAAATTAAATAAAAATGTTCAAAAAAGTTTTATCTCTAGTGAAAAATATTTTTTACAATCGATTTGAAGAGGCTGTAGCTATCTCATCATCCTCAATAATTGTTATTGCCATAGCTATGGATAGAATTATGTTTCTTCAGGCTTGCCCTTTATGCATTTTAACAAGATATGTTTTTGCTCTTTTAGCAATAAGTGCATTTATTGGAATTCTAGTTAAACAAAAAATAATAGGAAGATTGCTAATAGCGATCTCTTCAATTCTTGGGATATCAGTGACTGCAAGACAAATATATATTCAAAATATGTCTGTGGATGAGCTGTCTCAGCTGAGTGGATGTAGTATGCCTTTTCACACCCAAGTTGATTATTTTGGAATTATTAATGCAATCAGTAGAACTATTGCAGGAGGCCCGAGTTGTGCATTAGACGGCTGGAGATTTATATTAAATTTTGCTGAGTGGGGTCTTTTGTTTTTTGTTATTTACCTAATAACTTCTTTATTGAGATTAACAAGATAATGAAATAATAAGTTATTTTGTAGTAAAACTACACAATAATTACCCAAAAAAGCCTATAAATAAAAGCTTTTAATTATTAATTGACTTTATTGACCTAATAAATTTTACTGTACTACATATTAATTCTGATAATTACTAACAATAATAATATTATAGGTACATAATTATCTCCTCTACATATATAATTATTCCCCCCAAGTACCTATAATATTTGTTAGTAATCATGGATAAAGAACTCCAAACAACTTCCGCGCTTGAGCTTCCAACAGAACAACTCATAACCATAGCAGTTGAAAATAATGAGGGTATCATTGCTAAGAATGGAGCCTTCTCAACAACTACAGGCGCTCGAACCGGAAGAAGT
Source organism: uncultured SAR86 cluster bacterium (assembly GCA_902579825.1). Lineage (GTDB taxonomy): Bacteria > Pseudomonadota > Gammaproteobacteria > Magnimaribacterales > D2472 > SAR86A. The sequence continues at coordinate 56,303 of CACHII010000006.1, forward strand.
CCTAATGACAGATTTATCGTAAAAGAGCCTAGTACTGATGCTCTCATAGATTGGGGTGATGTTAATAAACCCTTTAATGAAGAAAAATTTGATGCTCTATGGGATAAAGTTGATTCATACCTTTCAGAAAAAGATCGATATGTCTCGCATGTTCATGTTGGATCTCATGCTGAACATTACTTACCAGTTAAAGTTATAACTGAAACAGCTTGGCATTCTCTTTTTGCTAGGCTAATTTTTGTGTGTACAGAAGATTACAATTCATCAAATAAACAAGAATGGCAAATTCTATCTGCTGCAAATTTTAAATGTGATCCTGAGACTGATGGTACAAATTCAGAAGGCTGCATAATTATTAATTTTGCAAAAAGAAAAGTAGTGCTTGCAGGAATGAAGTATGCGGGTGAAATGAAAAAATCTATGTTTTCTGTTCAAAACTTTTTATTACCAGAAAAAAATGTATTGCCTATGCATTGTTCAGCAAATGTGAATGCTAATGGTAACGTTGCATTGTTTTTTGGTTTGTCTGGAACAGGAAAAACAACTTTATCAGCTGACCCTAAGTGTTATTTGATAGGTGATGATGAACATGGGTGGAGCGAGGGTTCCGTATTTAATTTTGAAGGGGGTTGTTATGCAAAAACTATTGATCTTTCAGAAGAAAATGAACCAGTAATTTTTAAAGCAATAAAGCATGGTAGTGTTATTGAAAATGTATATTTAGATGGGGAAGGCAATCCTGATTATTCAAATACCTCACTTTCTGAAAATGGTAGATGTTGTTACCCGAGATCTCATATAGATGCAGCTGTTCCAGAAAATGCAGCTGGTGAACCAAAAACAATCATTTTTCTTACCTGCGACCTCACAGGCCTTATACCACCAGTATCTATTCTATCTAAAGAAGCGGCTGCTTATCATTTCCTAAGTGGATACACTGCAAAAGTAGGTTCTACCGAAGTTGGTTCAAGTGCTGATATTGAATCCACTTTCTCCACCTGCTTTGGAGCGCCATTTTTTCCAAGACCAGCAAATGAGTATGCTGACCTCTTAATCAAACGAATTGAATCTTTTGGTTCTAAAGTTTTTCTGGTTAATACGGGATGGACTGGGGGTCCATATGGTATTGGTTCAAGGTTTAAAATTCCTACAACAAGAAGAATAGTAAATGCTATCCAAGATGGGGAATTAAATGATGTAGAAACTGAGTTAGTGCCAGGATTAAATCTAAATGTTCCCATGTACATTAAAGGAGTAGACTCAAAGCTGTTAAATCCAATTAATACTTGGGAAGATAAAGAAGAGTATAGAAAATATCTTAATGAATTAATTGAAAGGTTCCAAGACAACTTTAAAAGATTTGATGCTAAACCAGAAATAATTGCAGCTGGCCCTGGATTTGATGGCTAATGAATCGTTTACAAGTATTCTCTCAAATCTAAAAGAAAGGGGGTTCTTTAAAAATTTAATTATCAGAAGAGGTATTGAAAAAGAGTTTTTTAGAGTTGACAAAAAAGGAAATATTTCAAATTCTCCTCACCCAGTTTCGCTAGGTTCTGCGCTCACAAATAAATTTATTACTACTGATTTTGCAGAAGCCCAAATAGAACTTGTCACACCAGTTTTTGAAAACATAAATGACCTAAGTAATTTTTTATCCTCTTTGCATATATTTGTTGCTAAAAATATTGATTCAAATGAGTTACTTTGGCCATTCTCTATGCCTCCAAAAATTAAAAACGAAGACGATATAAATCTTGGTTTTTATCATCAAAGCAATACTGGGCTTCTTAAACATGTTTACAGAAAGGGCCTGAAAGTACGTTATGGTCCCACAATGCAATGTGTTTCAGGAATGCACTATAACTTTTCTGTTGAAAAAAAATCTTTATCAAAATTCATTAGTTCTGAAGATCAGAAAATGATTGATGAGGCATATTTAAGCTTAATAAGAAACTTTAAAAGATTGTATTGGTTTGTTTTGCTTATGTATGGACAAACAAATATCGTTGATAATTCTTTTGTAAAAGGTAGAGAGCATAATCTCAACAAATTAAGCTCTGATGATATGTATCTCAAGGATGCCACTTCGCTGCGAATGAGTGAAATTGGCTACCAAAGTAAGGCACAAAAAAACTTAGATATTAAATACAACTCCTTGGATGATTTTCTTAAAGAGATTAAAAAGGCCATAACGATACCCTTCTCAGAATTCTCTAATATAGGTTTAAAAGATTCTGAAGGAGACTATCAACAAATTTCAGACGGAATCATTCAAATTGAAAATGAATATTATGATTCCATTCGACCTAAACGCTCTTCTTATAATAATTACAGGCCGCTTGATCTACTCAACAATTTTGGTATCGAATATTTAGAGATTAGGGGTATAGATATTTCTCCAAATGAAATTACAGGAATGTCTGAGCATCACATTAGATTTATTGATTTATTTTTAATTTATTGCCTTATTAGTCCTAGCGACAAAATTGATGCAATTGAAAAAAAGACTATAGATAGAAATGAGTATAAGGCTATATATCAGGGAAGAAATGAAAATACTGTAATTTCTTATAAAGGATTAGATATGAATATTCATGAAGCAAAAAATCTCTTAGTGGATGATCTCAAACTTTTAGCAGAAATGTTTGAAAATTCAGGTGAATATTTTGAATCAATCGAGTATATATTAACTGAGTCTAAAGGCATTCTTTCAGAAAGTGGATTCCATGACACAGGTTTAGCAAAAGCAAAAAGTAATACCGAGAGTCTCAGGGCAGATTATGATCAAAATATTAATAGTATAAAAATTGAAGCGGAGTTATCATTAGAAAAACTTAACAATATTCCAAAAAATTCAAAAGCAGAAATGGATATTTATGTTGGGAACTACAATTCAAATCTATAGGGGAAAAATATGAAAGCTTTGCAGTGTGTTGAACTAGGCATGCCAGATAAATTGCAAATCAATGAAGTGCCTGAACCAGAATTACTTGATGGTCATGTCCTTATCGAAAATAAAGCATGCAGTATTAATTTCCCTGATGTCTTAATGATTCAAGGGTTATATCAATTTCAACCAGAGCTGCCATTTATTCCTGGTGGAGAGTCTGCTGGAATAGTTTCTGCTGTTGGCGAGGGGGTTGAGGGCATTGATGTTGGAGATCGTGTTTTCGCAATGACTGGTCTAGGTGCATTTGCAGAAAAAATACTTGCTCCACAACATGCTGTTGTAAAAATTCCTGAATCTATGGACTTTGACACTGCTGCAGCACTTCCTATGACCTATGGAACATCATTATATGCACTTAAACAAAGGGCTGAATTAAAAGAAGGAGAAACTCTCCTAGTTCTGGGAGCAGCTGGGGGTGTAGGACTTGCTACTGTTGAGCTTGGAAAAGCAATGGGAGCCAAAGTTATAGCTGCAGCTTCTACTCAAGAAAAGATTGATTTATGTCTAGAGCATGGTGCTGATGAAGCTTTTATTTATCCAACAGGTGATCTCGACAAAGATCAACAAAAAGAGCTCTCATCTAAGATTAAAGAATTAACAGGTGGTGCTGGAGCAAATGTTGTATATGACCCTATAGGTGATGCTTATTCTGAACCATGTATTAGAGCTACTGCCTGGGACGGCAGATATCTAGTAATAGGTTTTGCTGCAGGCCAAATTCCTAAAATACCTATAAATCTTGCCCTACTAAAGGGTATGAAAATTGTTGGCGTTTTTTGGGGCGCTTGGGTTGGGATGTTTCCAGAAGAAAACAAGAAAAATTTTGAGGAATTATTTAGACTTCATGCTGATGGAAAAATAAAACCAGAAGTTTCTGACTCTTTCAGTTTAGATGATGGAGCAAATGCAATAGCACATTTAAAAGATAGAAAAGCTAAAGGAAAAGTAATAATTAAAATATAAAGGTGAGCTGAGCGTATTATTTCTTGGCTTTTTTTTCAGCTTCTTCCTTAGCTTCTCTTTCAGCCTCTTCAGTTTTTCTCTCCGTTTCTTCTTTGATTTTATTCTGCAAATCCAATGCCTGGTCTGCTGCAGCAACATCATCGTAGCTAGTTATTGCTTTAAAAAAAAATTTTTCACTATCTGTGTCTCTTCTTAAGAGTGTTGCGCCTGTAATAGATCCTTTTTCTAAATGCGAATCCTCTAAATCGTCAGTTAATATTTCAGATACGACTTGGATTGACATAGCTGATTCAATTCCCAAGAATTTTTTTGGTCTCAATATACTGACAAAATAAAATTTGTTTTCATCTATATAAACTCCATATTTACAGTTTTTATGAAAACAAACATAATTTTCAAGTTGATATTCTGGTGAAGTTTTTTTAGATTTTACAAACCATTTCGCAACTATTTTTGACGCCTCAACAACATCCAGAACATCTTCAATTGATAAAAGATATTCTTTCTTATTGTTAATTAAATTATTCATATTGTTTTGTTTTTTACTTTAATTATTTATTATTAATACACATACTATTATATCGATGGACGAAAATACAATTCTAATTGCGCTCGGTATTATTTGTGTATTTATATTGGGCGGAATAATAACTAAAAAGATTATCTTTTTTGATAGCGAAGAAGATCTTTGGACCAATATATTTTTCTTCTTCTGGGGAGCTTGTTTTGTAGGTGTTTTTTCTTTATATCCAGATCTAGTTAACTATACCGTCGTACAAAAAATATTTTTCTGGCTTGGATTAATTGTCTTTGGGCTGGTTGCGCTGGGTTGTCTTGTAAAGACCTATGCCGTTGGCATTAAAGGAAATGGCATTATTTTAGGTACTTTCATGTTTCTTTTTAAGATAACTTTTACTTTGGTAATGATTATGTTTGTACTTGGAAAATTATCGGAAATGTCTGATGAAAAGAAGAAGAAAAAAGGAGATATTGCTGCACTTTTAGCATTATTAGTAATCCTTAAAGTTTTCTGGAAGCCCTTAAAAAATTTCTTTATCAATGGTGATAGAGTCAGAGAGAGTAGAGGTGAGCTTATCCAAGTTGATGAATCATAAATATCTTCTATTTTTTCTATTGCTAACATTGATTACATCCTGTAGTGGTGGATCTTCTTCAGGATCAGATTCATTAGATATCCCTTCTGTTCCACCTCAAACCTATCCATCTCATCCATTAATTTGGGACACTGCAACTCCTGAGAGCGTTGGAATGAATGCATCTTCCCTTAGTTCTGCTATAGATTATGCTTTTCAGGATGGTTCTTATACTCAGGCAGTTGTCGTAATTAAGGATGGAAAGTTAATTGCTGAAAGGTATAGAGGTATTACTGATAACGAGGCTAATAATTTAGCTTCTGAGCTTGGTGAAAGTTCAATTTTTTATAAGAGTTTATATTCACCACGTGACCAAAATAGTTTTATCAGCTCTTGGTCTACTGCTAAATCATTTACTAGCTTTCTGATAGGAATTGCAGTTGAATCTGGTTCTATAGGCTCAATTGAGAATTATGCTTCTCAATATATTACTGAATGGTCTACAGATGATAAATCTTCGATAACAATCAAAAATATACTTGATATGCGTTCTGGACTGGTTCCTATTTGCTATAACTTAGAAACTCAAAGTTTAGGTGAATGTATTGCCGCAGCTGATTCAAGCTCAGGAGGAAACATTGTTTATGCGGATGACCAAATGACAAAGTGTATAAATCGTAATTTAGCATCCGATGGATATCATCCTTGGTATGAAAACGGGTCTAGCCTTTATACAAGAGGTGCATTTCAATATTCAAATTGCGATACCATGGTTCTAGGAGAAATACTTTTTAGAACAACCGGTCAAGATCTGCAAACCTATGCAGAATATAACTTATTTTCAAAGATTGGTATTAATGCTGCTTGGTGGAGAGACTTCACAAGTGATGGTCAATCTAATGGGAACTATCTAGCTTATTGTTGTCTTGATAGCACAGCAAGAGACTTTGCCAAGTTTGGACATATGCTCTTACTCGATGGTGTTTGGG
>CACHII010000007.1 GCA_902579825.1 uncultured SAR86 cluster bacterium
ACTCCATTTGATGCAATTGAGAAACAATTTAATTTATCTCATGATGAAGTTGTGAAGTTAATGCGAAAACATTTGAAAACAAAGAGTTTTAATTTATGGAGAAAAAGAGTCAGAGGAAGAAAAACAAAGCATTCTGAGTTGAGAGATTTTAAAGTCGGAAGACATCATTCATATGACCAAAATAAACATAAATAAAGATCAAATTAAGTTTGAAAATTTACATAAATCTTTTTTTAGCGATATTAAAAATACATCTTTTTTAATATCAAGTGATAGTGTTGTCATTCAAGCTGATTCAAAAAATAATTCTGATCCTGCATCAGTTGTATTAAGTTTTAAAGATGATAACTATCTAATATATTTTTGGGATGGATATTCCCTAGCAGAAAAAACTACCGTAAAGAGCTACGAAAATGCATTAGTAGTATTTAAAAAATTCGCAAAAAAACTAGCAAAAAGTCTAAGAAGATATTGAAAAAATGCGGCCGAGAGGCCGCATATGATTATAAAAAGTGTGAAAGGTTTTAGTAACTATCATCACTATCATTGCTACCTGCAACATAATGAGATTTTGGTTTGAATTTAGTATCGCTGCTGGCAGATTCTGCTCCGTGATAACCCTGATCACCTGGCATATAAAATGTCAGGCCAGGATATTCACTAAAAGCATGAGAATGCTCAGAACCACCTTGCGAGGTGAGATATACCTTATAGGTAAATCCTGAGGCTCCTTTAAAAGGTCCTGTGGATACTGTACCTTTTACCTGCAATGCGCCAGAATTATTTTCTACATCAATAAGATTTTGATCAAACTGAGTAACTTTAACTATTTTACTATTAGAATACATTCCACTATGGAACTGGCAATGTGGGTAAATCGTGTCAGGTGTATTGGAGTTAACGGTAAGAGTTAGAGTATCTTTGTTCCAACCCTCCATTGCACCAATGTCATTGCTGCTATCCATGTCATTATTTTCAGTGGACATCAAAAAGGGATGACTTGAAGTAACTGATGAGGTAGCTTCAAACTTAATTATATCTCCTTCTCTAACATAAATTATAAACTCAGTATCTTTTGCATTTACGTTATCAACAATGTAATTAGTAATTCCATTATTGGATAATGAATAAGTTGTGGTATTCATATCTTCCTCATTATCAGTGATTGCACCACCGTTCCATGATGTGTTTTCGTTAATCCAATTTATAGTGTTAAAGACTAATTTATCTATTTCATCTGTGTTAGCAGTATCGTTCATTACAGATTGCATCAAAGCTTTAAGCTCAGACATACCAGCTTTTGCAAAATGCGAGTGGGAATTAGAGGAGTTTGCATTTATTTTTTGCATATAAGCTGATATGCCAGCTGAAAGATCTACCAATTGATCACTGGAAGGAGAGAAATCAGTATCTAAGTTTGTTAGCAAATTTTTTATGAAAGTTGTATCACCTAGACTTGTTTCTGTGCCTGACCTTGTATAAATTGCATTAGCAATTTTATTAGCTGCACTGTCACCACTGAAGGTATGAATGCCTTTGACAACTTCATGTAAAACTAAAAGTTGGGTATTTACAACAGCTGCTTTATTACTTGTAGCTGAACCGAGACTATCAAAAGGATTATCAAATCTAATCATAAAGCTAGAATCCAGACCAAGCTTCTGTTTAAAGGTGTCATAGTCAGTGCTTCCACCACTATCATATTCATTCATAAGTGTACTTAAGGGTGAAACGACAAAATTTTGGCTTGTAACAGGTTGACCCAGCGCAAGACTGTTATCATCGTTAAATTGAAGATTTGTAACAGGGTCAAATCCACCTTCACCACGAAGAACACCAGTAGTGCCTGAGTCAACTGTTATTGAGAAGGAACCGTCTTGTGCGGTAGTAGCCGTATACTGTGCCCCTGTGCAAGTTCCAGCAGTTGCTTCGATACATACTGTGGCGCCTTGAATGGGACCAGCTCCTATATACGTACCATCATATCCTTCAGTAGTTACATCATCAGAAGTGTCATTCGTGACAGTAACTGTAAAATCTTTGGAATCATTTAATGATCCATCTGACACCGAAGCCATTAAATCGTAAACATTATTTCCGTCAGCATCCGATGGTGATTCAAAATCCGGTGCTGTGTTAAAAGTGACTACTCCTGACGTAGAGACGGTAAATAAAGATGCATCGCTACCTCCTATTGTGAAAGTTAGAGCATCACCATCAGCATCAGTAGCAGTAATTGTGAATGCAGACGTTTGATTTTCAACAGCTGAATAGCTTGTTGTTGAGTTAGTAATTGTTGGCGCATTGTTAGCTGGTGGGGCAGGTGGTTGATAATCACTGCCTCCGCCACCACCTCCACCACCGCCACATGAGACGACAACGAAAGATATAGCTAACAGAATTACCCTGTTAAAAGTACTCATATTTTCTCCTATTTAGTTCGTTTGCCGGGCGTCTGTAGTGTGTAAGAATAAATTGTGTCCAATTTAGTCAAGACTACAGCAAGGCGACTTGATGTAGTGAATATATTATATTTATTGATAATTTTGTCAAAATATTTATAAAACCATTATTTAAAGCATTTTAAGGCTATAAATTTTGTAGCTTTACTACAAATTATAAATTTTTTGGTTTAAAATTTAAACCAACTTATAATTTTGTTATTCATGAATAATATGATTAAAAGTTCCAGCATATTTTCTAATATTTTTATTATATTTTTTTTATATTCCTGTGGCGGGGGTGGATCTTCAGGTGTTGAGGAGGTGCAGAATAATTTAGTTTCAATCAATTTAACTGGATTGAAGTCACCAAGTTATAGCTATGAAAATCAAACTATAAATATTTCTTCGAATATTTCTGAATGCAGCTTTAGGGTTGCTCTTAAAGATGAAGTCTTTCATAAATTACATCATGTTAATACAGAGGATAATAAAAAATTTATTTTTAGAAACCCCATATCACTAATATCGACCGAGAATTTTCAAGTAAATATTTCTACTATTTCAAATGAAAGCTGTCCTGAAGCAGAAAGAACTTTTAATTTGCAAGTTGATAAGTATCCAACACAATACAATCTTATTCCTTCCAATATAAGTGATACAAAAACTGACATTTATGAAGTTGAAAATATTGGTTTTGGTGGAATTATTATTACCGAAACTTACAGCGCAACAATATGTTATCCAACTCCAAATGATTGTGTAACACATGAAAATTCATTGTTTGGACAAGATGCACATAATATGGTGCAAGGTGATTTTAATGGTGACGGTCATGAAGACTTTGCAGTAGCATGGGCATTTTTTCCTCATACAATTGAACCATCACAAAAAGTAAATGCTCCATTAAATGTTTTCTTAAATGATGGTAATGGACGGTTTGCAGAGGACTTAAATATCTATGAAATTGGAGAGGCACCAACGCATCCATTTGCATACAGAACTATTGCAGCTGATTTTAATAATGATGGCATAGATGATATTTTCTCAGGATCAATGGGAATCCAATATAGATCTGAGGATTATAGTGAAAACTTTATCAATCCATATCCGCACTTACTATTGCTATCTAATGCTAATGGGAAGTTGGAAGATAAATCTAATCAAATAGAAGATCAAAATAACGGCAATGGTCAATTGTGCGGTTTTGCACATGATGCAAGTGCAGGTGATCCAGACGCAGATGGCGATATAGATATTTTTGCATGTAATATTTTAAATATTAATGACGGACAGGGTAATTTTACTACTCATGAGTATATTAATTTAGACTGGCAAAGAGAGAATCAATATGGAAATCCAATGTCTTCAGTCATGGCAGATCTTAACAACGACTCTTTTGATGATATTGTTTTTTGGAATTTTGATAACAGATCTTTTTGGTCAAATGCAGATGAAGGATACATTCTTTTAAGTAATAACTCATCAAATATAGAAAATTGGGCACAAATATCTTTACCCGTTGGTCCATTTGGTTTTGATAAAAATAAATATAATCATGCTGTTGCTGGAGATATTAATAATGATGGATACATAGATGTGGTTGTTGCAATAACAAGAGATCTCCCTTACTACGAGGGTGCATATGTTCAGATTCTATTGAATAATGGTAATGGAGAGTTAGTTGATGTAACTGAATCTAGCTTTCCAGACCAACCTAGATCTGCTACTCATCATGGAGAAGGAAATATATACCTAAGAGATATGAATCTCGATGGAAGTCTTGATATTGTTCACTCAACTAGAGACTACAATAGTGGATATCATGGTTCACATATTGCAATTAACGATGGAATGGGCAACTTTACTTCTATTGAAAATTCAAAATTACCGGATAAACCAGATCCTGGATACAATAATTATGATTTTTTAATGAAAGCTTTGCCAATAAATGCTGATAATGAAGCATGTTTAGATTTTATTTCAGTCACAGATGCAGGCTGGGAAAACAATCAAAACGAAACTAGTAATTATTTCTTTACAGTTTTAAATACAAATTGCGACTTTTAATTTTTCTCTAAATTTATATATCTAATTAACTATTATAATTTTCTGGTGCCCCATATCTGAGTCGAACAGATACTCCCGAAGGAACGCGATTTTGAGTCGCGCGCGTCTACCAATTCCGCCAATGGGGCTTGCGAAGCATTGTAGCTAAGTATTATCTATTTTAAAATCTCGGTTTCATGAAAACATCTGATTTTAACTACGATTTGCCGCAAGAGTTAATTGCTGATTATCCTCTAGCCTCAAGAAGCTCTAGCAGGCTGCTTGTCTTTTTAGACAAGATAGAACATAAATCTTTTTTTGACTTGGCAAATTATTTTCAAGATGGTGATTTGTTGGTACTTAATAATACTTCAGTAATTCCTGCAAGGTTATACGGAAAAAAAGAATCAGGTGGCAATGTCGAGATCTTTCTAGAAAGATTAATGGAAGACAATCAAGCGCTTGTTCAGATTAAATCTGGCAACAGTCCTAAAGAAGGTACAAAAATTTATTTAGATGATTACGAGATAGAATGTATCAGCAGAAAAGAAAATTTTTTTATCATTCAATTTAGCGACTCTCCTCTAAATATATTCAATCAAATTGGTCATGTGCCATTGCCACCATACATTAAAAGACCAGATGAAAATTTAGACAAACAAAGGTATGCTACTATTTATGAGAATAAAAGCTTGCAAGATTCTGTAGCAGCACCAACAGCAGGCTTGCATTTTGATCAAGATCTTTTAGACAAAATTAAAGCAAAAAACATCAATATAGAAAATATCAACCTGAGTATTGGAGCAGGAACATTTCAGCCTGTTAAATCAGAGAATATAGAGAACCATGATATTCATGAGGAGTATGTTGAAGTTAGATCACAGGTTATTGATAAAGTTAATGAGACAAAATTAAATGGTGGAAGGGTAATTGCTATAGGCACTACAGCTGCTAGAGCACTCGAAAGTGCTTTTCTAGATGCAAAAAAAGGTGAATTCAAAGGTTTTACTAAGTTGTTTATTTATCCTGGATATAAATTTAAAGCAATTGATATGCTTGTCACAAACTTTCATTTACCAAAATCATCGCTATTAATGTTGGTTTCAGCTTTTATAGGATTTGATCAAATGAAATTGATATATGAGATAGCTATCGCAGAAAAATATCGGTTTCTATCATATGGCGATGCTATGCTTTTAAAAAAGAATGATATTTAAAATTAACAATACTTCAGAAAATGCTCGAGAAGCAGAAATCCATACTGCAAGAGGAGTAATTCAAACTCCTGCTTTTATGCCTGTTGGTACAAATGGGACTGTAAAAGGACTTACGATCGATGACTTGAATGAAACATATTCACAAATAATCCTTGGCAATACTTTTCACTTAATGTTAAGGCCTGGTGACAAGTTGATCAAAAAATTAGGTGGATTACATAAGTTTATTAATTGGGATAAACCTATTCTAACTGACTCAGGTGGATTTCAAGTATGGAGCCTTGGAGAGTTAAATAAAATTTCCGAGGAGGGTGTTAAATTTAGTTCTCCATATGATGGAAAAAAAATATTTATGACTCCTGAAGATTCGATGATGATTCAAGAGAATCTTGGTTCTGACATTGTGATGGCATTTGACGAATGTACAGATTATCCCTCAACTTATGATGAAGCAAAAAAATCTATGGAGCTTTCAATGAGATGGGCTAAACGATGTAAAGAAGCTCATAAATCAAAATCTGCATTATTTGGAATCGTTCAAGGTGGGATGTATACGGATTTAAGAAAAGAGTCGTTAAATAGATTGATAGATATAGACTTTGATGGCGTTGCTCTTGGTGGATTAAGTGTAGGTGAATCAAAACAAGAAAAAACTCAAATATTAGAATTCATGTCAGACAAATTACCCGATGATAAGCCTAGATATCTTATGGGTGTTGGGACGCCGGAGGATATTGTCGAAGCAGTTAGGTATGGAATCGATATGTTTGATTGTGTTCTACCGACCAGAAATGCCAGAAATGGGCAATTATTTACTTCGGAAGGCGTTATTAATATTAGAAATGCTGAATATAAAAATAGTGATGACCCTATTGATATAAATTGTGACTCTAAAGTTTCTCAAAACTATAGCAGGGCATACCTTAATCATCTTCAAAGAACCAACGAAATGCTTGGCTCAATGTTAGCCACTTATCACAATATTTTTTATTATCAATCCTTAATGAAAGAGATAAGGGACTCAATAAAAGATAATTTATTCGCGAAGTTCGTAAAAGACTTTTATAATAAACGAAATTTGGATATGCCCGAGGGGCCATTATAGGAATTTATTATGGAAGGTTCTCAATCAGCATTGTTATCACCTTTGCTATTTTTAGGTTTTTTATTGCTATTTATGTATATAGTCATAATAAGACCACAAAATAAAAGAAATAAAGAGATAAATGAAATGCTTTCAAAGTTAGAAGTTGGAACAGAAGTTATTGCTGCTAGCGGAATAATTGGAAAGGTAAAAGCAATTAAAGGTGAATATATATCTATAGAAGTTAGTGAAAATGTTGTTTTCAAACTTCAAAGATCTGCGATAGCAAATATTCTTCCAAAAGGGACTATTGCATCCATAAACTAAAGTGAACAAATTTTCTATATATCAATATTTAATAATTTTTGTCGTATTGGCGATAGGTTCTTTTTACGCTTTACCTAATTTATATCCTACACAACCGTCAATACAGGTAGCTTACACAGATACAGCAAAATCAGCAGATCAAGGGTTGTTGGTTGAATTAGAGGAAATACTTGATAGCTCAAATACTGTCTACGAGGATATGTTTTTGAGAGAGAACAAAATTGTCATTAAATTTAATGATGTTGATACCCAGCTTAGCTCAAAAACAGTTTTACAAAATGCTCTTTTAGATAAAGTTATTATTGCTCTTTTTTTAGAGCCCTCAACACCTCAATGGTTGAAAGTCATGGGGGCAAACCCTGTAAAACTTGGTTTGGATTTATCAGGAGGCGTGCACTTTTTATTAGAAGTTGACATTGAAACTGCTCAGCAGGGACGACTCGAGCTTTTATTAGACACATATAGAAAATCTTTTGCTGAAGACAGGATTAAGTTTAATGAATCTTACATAGAGGACTTAGTTTTATTTTTTGAATTTAGCGACAAAGATAGTTACAACAAAGCTTTAAAAAAATACCGTGACGAAAGTTTGGGCATTAATGGCGTTCAATACGTTATTACTGAAAGGCCCAGTTCAAATCAGCTGTTGCTTGAATATTCAGATATTGCCTTAAGAGAAATAAGAGATTATGCAGTCGGACAGAATTTAATTACTCTGAGGAATAGGGTAAATGAGCTCGGTGTCTCAGAACCTGTTGTACAAAGACAAGGCACTAATAGAATCGTTGTTCAGCTTCCCGGAGTTCAAGATCCCACAGCTGCTAAAAAGATTATTGGTAAGACAGCTAATCTTGAATTTAGGATGGAAGCAAATGCTAGAACATCGCCATTAAGAAAGGAAGAATTTAATTTTAAAGAAAATGATTTTCAAACAGCTTTTCTAGAGAAAGCGGTTATTGTTTCGGGAGATAAAGTTACAAATGCAAGTACGGGTTTTGATGAAAGTGGATTTGCTCAGGTAAACATTACACTTGATATGCAAGGTGGCAGAGCTATGCAAAAGGCAACTTCTGGAAATGTTGGTAGAAGGCTAGGTGTTTTATTTGTTGAGCAAAAAACAAAATCAGAATTAGTTACTAATTCCTTAGGAGAATCAGTCATTGAACAAACAACATATATAGAAAAAAATATTATTAGTTTGGCTACTATTCAAAATGTGCTTGAAACCAACTTTAGAATTACTGGAGTCGGAACGCCAGCAGAAGCGAGTGAACTAGCATTGCTTTTGAGGGCAGGAGCCCTTGCTGCACCAATGAAATTTGTTGAAGAGAGGACTGTTGGACCTAGCCTTGGTAAAGAAAACATTGAGTTAGGTATGAAATCTATATTGATAGGCTTTGCATTAGTTGTTTTATTTATGGCTGTTTACTATAAGGTGTTTGGCATAGCAGCAAATATTTCATTAATAATAAATCTTGTCTTAATCACAGGAATAATGTCATTGCTGGGAGCATCACTTACATTGCCTGGGATGGCAGGTATTGTGCTTACCGTAGGTATGGCAGTAGATGCCAATGTTCTAATCTTTTCAAGAATTAGAGAGGAATTAAAAGAAAAAGATCCTCAAACAGCAATTAGAGATGGTTTTTCAAGAGCATTTGTAACAATATTTGATGCAAACGTAACAACCTTAATCGCAGCATTAATTTTATATATCATTGGAACAGGACCGGTAAAAGGTTTTGCGATTACATTGTCGATCGGAATAGTCACTTCAATGTTTACAGCGATTATGTGTACAAGAGCAATAGTAAATTTAGTATTCGGAAATAAAAATATTAAGGTTTTACCAATATAATGAATACTAAATTTAAATTCATGAAATATCGAAAGATAGCAGGAATTATTTCTATCACGTTATTTGTTATTTCAGTCGCTTCACTCTTTTTTAGAGGCCTTAGTCTTGGCCTTGATTTCAGTGGTGGAACACTATTAGAAGTATCATATGAAACTCCAATATCTTTAGAGGAGGTAAGAAGCTCTCTAGAATCAAATGGATACGCCGATTCACAAGTTGTTAATTTTGGAACAAATTTAGATGTTCTAATTAAGGTTGCTGATCAAAGTGGCAATAGTTCTGTTGGGGAAGATATTTTTAATATTCTAAGAAGTCAGGAAATTCCAATTGAGTTAAAAAGAGTTGAATTTGTTGGTCCACAAGTTGGTGATGAACTTCGTGATCAAGGCGGTTTAGGAATGCTTATAGCGTTATTTATGATACTTATTTATGTAGCTTTTAGATTCCAATATAAATTTGCATTAGGAGCGGTCACTGCATTAGGACACGATGTTGTAATTATTCTTGGACTTTTTTCTATCTTTAGTTGGGATTTTGATCTGACTGTTCTTGCAGCATTGCTTGCAGTCATTGGCTATTCTTTAAATGACACTATCGTTGTATCAGATAGAATTAGAGAAAATTTTAGAACCAAGAGAGTGTTAGAACCAATTGATATGGTAGATCTATCTTTAAATCAAACCTTAGGAAGAACAATTGTTACATCCTTGACAACATTATTAGTATTGTTTGCACTTTTTATTTTTGGTGGCGAGCTTATAAGAGGATTTAGTTTAGCTCTAATCATAGGTGTATTAATAGGAACCTATTCATCAATATATGTAGTTGCAAATATGCTTATGTCTTTAACATTAACTCAAGATGACTTAGCTGTACCTGAACCAGAAGGTGCAGACTTTGATGGAATGCCTTAATCCTGGTAATAAGGCTTTACAGATTTTAAAATCGATTTATAAACTTTTGATGTTGAGACGATAACATTATTGTCCTTTATATATTTTGGATCACCTTTAAAGTTACTTACTAACGCTCCACCTTCTTGTGCTATAAGAGTTCCGGCAGCAAAATCAATAAGGCTAATATTATGCGCACAAACACCATCTAATCGTCCAGCGCCAACATAGGCTAAATCAAGGGAGAGACAACCGCTTTCTCTCATATTTAATTCCTGATTTGCTAGTTCTTTATGTGATTTTTCAAAATCAAAGCTTTTGTCTTTGAAAGATTTTCTAAATGATAAGGTGGCATTTTTTAATGTATTTTGTTTACTTGCTCTAATTTTATTATTATTGAGGCTTGCACCTGAGCCACTATATGCTGAAAATTCCTCTCTTCTTATTGGATCAATAATTACTGCTGAAGTTATTAGGTTATCTACTACTGAACACAAAGATATTGAAAAGTGAGGATAGCCTTTTAAAAAATTTTCTGTCCCATCTATTGGTTTTAATACCCAAGTTATATTCGAATTATTTATAATGTTTCCACTTTGAGTACTTAATAAATTATCTTCTTTTTGAAACTTTTGTACTTCATCAAATACTAAATCTTCAACTCTTCTTTCAATTGCCTTAAGGTAACCCTCAGGTCCTCCTTTAGATTTATCTAGACTATTGACTTTCTTAACAGCAAATTCTAACTCTGCCGCACCTTTACGTGCAGCGATTTGGTTAATATTTAACAAAGCTTGATTCGACATGTCGCTATTGTAATAGAAATCAGCATAATAGTTATATGTCTTTGAAAACAAATTTAATAAACATAGTTTTAGTTGATACGATTCACCCCGGAAATATAGGATCAGTTGCTAGAGCAATGAAGACTATGGGTCTTTCAAGGCTTTCTTTGGTAAATCCAAGAATTTTTCCGTCAAATGAATCAACAGCCTTAGCCGGGAACGCCACTGATGTTTTAGATAGTGCTTCTTTGTATAGCTCGATAAGAGATGCTATAAAAGATAGTACTTTTGTTTATGCGACATCTTCAAGAGACAGATCAATACAATGGCCAGTTATGAATGCGGAGCAAGCAGCAATAGATATTTGTAATGAAACATCATCAAAAAAGGAAATATCAATTATTTTTGGCAAAGAGGATAGGGGTCTGACAAATGAGGAATTGGAGTTAGCAAATAAATTAATTGAAATTCCTGCCAACCCAGAATATTCAGTCTTAAACTTAGCTATGTCCGTTCAAATCATTACCTATGAATTATTTAAAGCGTCCTCAGATATCACAGAGAAAGAGTGGCGCGACTATCCTGAAGTTAATTCACATCAATTACAAATGCTAATCGATCATTTTATTGAGACGGCTGTCGATATAGATGTGATAGATCCAGATAATCCAAAAAAAATAATTTCTAGAATCAAAAGAATGTTTACAAGATTGCAACCTGACGAGATGGAAGCAAGTTTTATGCGAGGTTTTCTTTCTGGAATTAAGAAAAAATTAAAATAATTTGGTTTGATAATCTTTGCTGATTCCATATAATACACAACTTATCCTGTCCCGTTCGTCTAGAGGCCTAGGACACCGGGTTTTCATCCCGGCAACAGGGGTTCGACTCCCCTACGGGATGCCAATTTACTATAAAGCCCACACTAGTGGGCTTTTTTAATGCTTCAAGAAAAAAATGTACCTACATCGATACCTTTTTGTACCTACAATTATTTGAGGAATATGTTAGTTAAATTAGCTATAAACAATATACATAAAATATATAATTTATCTTTACAAGCTAGTCTGGCATTGTCTATATAGATTATCTATTAATAAGAGATGTTATGAAAAAGTTAATAATGATTTGTTGTATCTTTTTTGCAGTAAGCTGTTCTGTAAATAATGAAGATGATTTAAATAAATTCGAAATACAAAAACTGTATCGTCTCTATGTGGATGATTTTATCGCAAATGATTTTGAGGGTATTGCTAGTTATTTTATAGTTCCAGTTGATTTGAAATCATTTGATAAAATTGCGTTAACAAATGAAGAAGTAATAAGTTTTTTTGAAGAACTTAAAGCTAATATACAAGAGGGTTACGCATACAGTGTTATAGATGCTATTAGCGTAACCAACATAAAAGCTGGTAGTTATTTATTATGCGCTGATTACTCGAGATACAATAATAATGATGAATTGCTGTTCCAAGGCAGAACACATTATGTATATATTGATACTGTTGATGGATGGAAAATAAATTCACTAGAACCAAAAGATAGAGCTGAAAATTCTCCTTGCATGTAAAATCTTATTATTAGTTTTGTTGTAAAAATTCTCACAAACTCGTTCTGAAAACTTAGCCGACAATAAATAATTTTTTATTTATAATGATTTGATGAGTAATACAAAAATTGTAAGTGAGAAATTAAATACTTATAAAAAAAGATTACTTGATTTAACTGCAAGAAATAGAATGATTCATTCTAATTTTCAATCTAGAACAAAATTACATTTTAGATTTATTGATGAACTTCCAAATCAGCTTTTCAAAAAACTAAAGGGCGGCATGGATTTTCTGCCATTACCTGAACCGGAAGGAGATCCTCAGGATGAAGATACTATAGAGTTTAAAAACGCGCTTGAAATCGCAATGCTCTCTGATCAGGAATACATAGATAGCATAAAAGCTATTGAAGAAAATGAAGAAGATAATTTTAATGAGGAGTCAGAAGTAGCGTTAAGAAGTTTAAAAAATAAAGTAAGAAGAGAACTCGGTATGCCACAGTTTAATGATGAAAGTTTTTCAATTATTGATCATGCTAGATTCAATAATATAAATCCAAGTTATGATCTTCCATATTCGGATGACGAAGATTTTTCAGAAGCAGAACGTCATAATGATAAAAAAATTCAAACATTAATGCTTCCTGAGACGCTGAAGAGTTATGTGCGTTCTATTTTTAGTAGATATAAGATTGATGTACGAGAATATGGAGTAAACCCACTTTTTATTTGCTTTGGGTTTTTAGAGTGGTCAGAGAGCTCTTCTTCAGATGTAAAAAGGTATTCACCACTACTTTGTCTGCAGGTTGAATTTGATGAAACCAATAAAAGAAATAAATTGAGAATTGTATCAGCTGGTGATGAGATTAGTATTAATCACTCCTTAGATCAAAGACTAAAAAAAGATTTTGATCTGCAACTGCCTGAAATGATTTTTGAGGAAGACGAAGAAGCAGTTTTTAATATTGAAAATTATTTAAAAGAAGTTCAAAAAAAAGTTGCTGACAAAAAAAATTGGAAAGTTCGAAATTGGGCTTCATTTGGTATTTATCCATCACAACTAATGCCAATATATTTAGATGTAGAAAATCTTGAAAAGTCTAATTTTTCTGATTTGTTAGAAGATCTTGTTACAGGTGGATTTTTAGATGATAAAGATAATACATCTTCTGATCTTTATGATGTAGATGATGAAGAAATAAGCTCTCATGTTCCTGCTTTGATTAATCCAGCAGATGCTTCACAATTTTCAGCAATTTATGATGTGGTTAGAGGTAACAATCTAGTCATAAAAGGACCACCAGGTACAGGTAAGTCTCAAACAATTACAAATATGATTGCAGCATTGATGTTTCAAGGAAAGTCTGTGTTGTTTGTTGCCCAAAAACAAGCTGCACTTGATGTTGTTAAAAACAATCTTATTGCAGCTGGATTTGAAAAATATCTTTTAGAAGTATTTTCTGTAAAAGGAAAAAGAAAAATAATGCAGTCATTAGAGGAAAGGTTAAATACTAAAAAACCTAAAGAGCCCAAAGATTTTTTTAAAAAATTTGAATCACTTCATAAAATTAAACAAAGGCTTAATGAACATGCAAAAATACTTGGAAGCAAATTTGGTGAAACTCAAACGACAGTTCACAATATTATTTGGGATATACCTGAAGTTGATTTTGAAATCCCAGCTGAACTTCAAGACCAATTTAAGAGTTTTGATGCGTTTGCCATATCTGAAGATAAGCTAAAAAATGATATCGATAACCTAAAATTTTTAAAAAATGAGCATGAAAAAACCTTTAAGGCTGAAGATGAAAAGAAACTAGAAATTTCTCAAATAAAGAAAATAATCTCAAATCCATTAGAAATAAAAGAAATTGAGAAAGATATCAAATCTATTGTTGATGTTATTACACCGGTTGAAGAAAAGTTTACTAAGCAATTAGATATCAACCCTTTTTTAAATGATTTGTCCGATAAAGACTATCAAGAGGGAATTTTAAACTTATTCTACTCTTCCGGAGGTACTGAGAGTAGTATTTGGAAAATTGTTAGGCTTGCCTCAACACAAAATGGACAAGATTTAATTTTTGAATTGCTTAAAGCAAAAAATGAATACAAGGAACATTTAGATAATTATGCAATAGCTAAGGAGTTTATAAATCGAAATTTTGATTTAGAAAATAATCTTTATTCCAACAATGAGATTAAAAAAGCAATAGTTTCATTAAAAAATACTCACATATTTTCTATCTTATTCAGTCAATGGAGACAGGCACGCAACCTGTTTAATGATTTGTATAAAAAAAATGATAAGCCAAAAGGAAAAGATGCAGCAAAATTACTTACAAAATATTTAGCATATATTGAAAACAAACAAGTTTATAAAACTAATATTGATAAATCTTTAGAGCAAATCAACTTAATAAGTATAAAAATTGTTGAGCAAGAAAATTTAATTGATAAGGATTCACTTAGTCAATTTGATGATAGTTTATTCTCAGAAGTCATTGGTTTTATAAAGAAAGTTAATAATGAATTCATAAATTATTGGATATCAGAACCTAATACCATTATTGAGTATATTGATTTATTAAATGAGTGTGAAAAAAATATTAATCCAAATGTAAACAAAGTATTAACAAGATTTGATTTAGAGCTTAGACCAAAAATAATTGAAGATATTAGATTTTTGATTAATTTAAAAAATTCACCAGTTACTCTTTCAGTATATATGAGCTGGTTAAATACAAAACATCAATTTGAAAAAAAAGAACTTATAGATTTTCATGAAGCATACACAATGCTTGGTCTTGAAAATAAACACATAGAAAATGTTTATAAAAATATAGTTAGAAAGAGACAGCATAAGGCTATTTATGATCAATATCCTAAGCTTGGAGAGTTTCGTTCTGATTTAATAAATAAGTATAGATATGATCTTGCAAAGTTTGATCACGAGTTGCTTGATTTATCTAAAGATATAGTAGCTTCGAAGACGCACAGCCAGCAGAGCAATGCACCTGAGGGTAATTCAAGTGGAAGAGTAACAGATAAAACAGATATGGGGCTAATTAATCATATTGCAGGCCAGGAAAGAGGTAGAACAACTATCCGACAAATGTTTGAGAGAGCTGGTGACGCAGCCATTTCTCTAAAACCATGTACCTTGATGTCACCCCTAGCAGTTTCGCAAACTTTAAATTTAAAAGAAATATATGATGTTTTGATAATTGATGAGGCATCTCAAATGAGACCTGAATTATCCTTACCAGCCATTGCCAGATCAAGACAAGTCATTATTGTTGGAGATGAAAAGCAGTTACCTCCATATGATGGCTTTAGAAAAATTAGTGAAGAGGATGAAAACGATGAGGATTTTGCTGATGAATCAATTCTGGATATGGCTTTAACTGTTCTGAAGTCTCCAAGAGAGCTTTTATACCACTATCGTTCTAAGCATGAAGACTTAATCAAATTTTCAAATTATGAATTCTACAAAAACTTGATGATACCTGTTACAGCATCACCAGATCATCCTAATAAAGGAATTAAAAATATTTTCTTAGAAGATGGTAGATATCTTTCATCCTCAAGTGGCGGTTCAGGAGGAATTAATCCAACAGAAGCAGAAAGAGTTGTTGATGAAGTTATTAAATTAATGGAAACAAGACCAAGAGAATCAATTGGTGTTGCCACAATGAATGTTAAACAAACAAAACTAATAGAAAATATTTATCAATTAAAAAGAAATGAGAATCAAAAAATTAGAGCATATGAAAGATACTGGCAAGAAGAAAAAGATGGATTAAATGAATTTTTTATTAAGAATTTAGAAAATGTTCAGGGTGATGAAAGAGATACTATTGTAATAAGTACTGTATATGGACCTCACTCATCTTCCGATGAACCGAGAGGTAAGGTAATGCAGAGGTTTGGTGATATTAATAAAGAAAATGGTTGGAGAAGATTAAATGTTTTATTCACTAGAGCAAAAAATCAGATTGTTCTTGTTACTTCTCTGCTGCCAGGTGATATAGATGATAAGGGCAAAAAAAGAGGAGTCCAAGTTCTAAAAAAATATTTAGCGTATGCTGAAAAACCAGATATCTTGGAGGGTATTAAAAATACTTCAGATATTGAAAGCCCGTTTCAAAAATGGGCAATTGATCAAATAAATGCTTTAGATGGATTTAGTTGCGATTGGGAAATAGGTGTTCGTGGATACAGAATTGACATCGGAGTAAAACACAAGGATTATCCAAATGGTTATATTTTGGCAGTTGAAACAGATGGCGCATCATATCACTCATCAGTTTCTGCTAGAGATAGAGACTACCAAAGACAAAAAATCCTTGAGGGATATGGTTGGCACTTTCATAGAATTTGGTCAACAGATTGGTTGTATGATCCGTTGTCTGTAAAAGATAAATTATATGAAGCAATGAATGGCAGGCTTAATAAATGTCTTGAAGAGCTAGCCGAACATAAAAAATTAGAGCAGGAATCTAAACAAGAAAACTCTTATACAGATAATTTTGATTTATCAAATGAAATATTATCAATTGAATATTCAAATACCAAGGTTGCTGATTGGATGAATATTGATAAATCATCTTTTACCAAGGATTCTTATAAAGATGAGCTGAGAAAGGGCATTGATGCAATAATTAGAATTGAAAGCCCAATAAGTCTCGATCTGCTGGTGGAAAAAATAAGAAAAGCTCATGGGTTCTCAAGAGCTGGGCAGGAAATCAGAGAGACAATTAATTCATTGATTGTTGATAAGACCACAACCAATCATCATGAACAAGTCTTCATATGGTCGGATGAACATGACCATGAAAACCATAATTTATGCAGATATCCTTTGGAAGGATACAGAGATATAGATGATGTTGCTCCAGAGGAAGTTAAAGTCATTGCAAAACATTTGGAAGAACAAGGTGAAAATAATGTAAAACATCTTGGATATTACCTTGGATACTCTCAAATAACTTCTGGTATAGCAGCAAAGATAAAAGAAAAACTAGTTTAAAGAAAAGTTACTAAATAAGAAATTTATTAATTTTTTTGATAACATATGCTGATGAAAAATTTAATAGTTTTTACTTTAACAATCGCAATATGCACAACTGTTATTGCTCAAGATACTAATAACAATAATACTGAAAAAGAAGGTGAAAAATCTAGAACCTTTAAAGATCTATTTACAGTTTTATATAGTAAAGATTTAAATCAAAAGGTTGATGATTTAATTAACTCAAAAGATGCCAATGTTGATACCATAAAAAAGATCGAAAAACTAACCAGTAAAGTTGTTGATTTATCTGAAATAAAAGAAGATCAACTCGATGGCGTATGTAGAACTTGGTATATTCCAGTTAGTTGTGACAATAAGATCAATAGTCTTGTTTCTGCATTAGAGCCTATACTTTTTGATGGTATTTTAATTGATTATTCGTCTTTAGTAGAGGAATTAGAAGATTCAATTAAAAAATTAATTTCTGAAAAACAAGCTCTAAATGTAATTATGAGTGATCCATTGGCTTCTAACGATGAAAAAAATGATGCTTTTTTACAAATAAAAAGTGTAAATACTGAGATTGAAAGTAATGAAAAAAATATTGATAGATTGCAAAAACATCTTCAAAAAAAATTAAAAAGCCTTGGAATTAATCTCACTGCTGAACAAGTAGATCAGCTAACAACAAGAATTGACGGAAATGATTTTGCTAAATCTATTGCGATTTTTGATGTAACTAAGCAAATTACTTTGACGTTAGGTGAATTAATGAAACGAAACTCTTTTAGCAAACAAACAGCTGCAGAATACTATGGAGTCTATTTAGTCTTAGCTGAAATACTTGGCTATACGCAACAGCAAATGATTTATAACATTGATAAAGTTTATTTAATAAAATTAGATGAACTTAAAGCTGATGCATACATATTAATAGAGCAAATGGAGAGAAAAAAGTTTGATGCACCACCAGAATTTCAAAAAAACTATGAAAACAATATCAATGTATCAAAAAATACAATTTCAGGTGTTGATTTGTACAAAAAAATGCTTCTTAAGCAGAAAAAAATTTTAAATGATGCTAATTCAAGAACATCAGAGCAGATAGATAACGCATATTTTACCTATAAAAGTTATGTCACTGCTGCAAACGTTAGCAGCTATATACAAGAATTTTCAGCAAATATTGAATCTTTGATTGCTCAGCAAATACCTGAAATTATTCCATTTGATAACTCTAGGCAAAGGGCATTGTTCCAACAGATCTCTGAACAGTACAGAGAAATGTCTGAATAATATTGAGATTTAGCAAAATAAATTAAATTTTTTAAGTTTTATTGCGCTATTTAATGTTATATTGCATTTTTCATATAAGGATTAACTAATGAATATATATGTTGGTAATATTTCTTGGGGATTAGAAGACCAAGATTTAGAAAATGTTTTTGCTGAACACGGTACAGTTACTTCAGCTAAAATTATTAAAGATAGAGCAACCGGCCGTTCAAGAGGTTTTGGTTTCGTAGAAATGAGTGATGGTGGCGAAGCTGCAATTGAAGCACTTAATGGAACTGAAGTCGACGGAAGAGAATTGGTTGTTAACGAATCAAGACCAAAAGAAAAGAGCTAGCTCAAACTCTCTAACGCTTCAACCATTTTTTCTTGTACTTTTTGTACGGCTTTAAATGGCCTAATCATAACTTTGAAGTTAGATATTTTGCCGTCTTGATTCCATTCAATCATGTCGACTCCGTTTACTGATATATCGTCGATGTAAGTTTCAAACTCTAAAACGGAATTCATTCCATCATGGATCTCTTTTGTATACTTAAATTTTTCCATATTAAATGATTGACCGGCAGCATGAAGATACATTTTGGTTATCTCTATACCTTCCATAGGAGTAAAAACCACTGGCGATGAAAATACAGCATCCTCAGCCAATATACTATCAAGCATATTAAGATCATCACTATTGATGACATCATGCCACTTATGAATTAGGTTTTTAGCTGACTCCATTAGATATCCTATAACACAAATATTTAATATTTTTTTATATTAAATTAAAAAAAATATCGATATGTATTAAATATAATAGTATCTTATCTACATAGGAGTAAATTATGAAGAAATTTTTATTTTTAAGTATGCTTTTACCAATATTTGTTTTCGGTATGCATCACAAATCTGATCCAATTATTTTTTATCTTGATTTGGATGTTGCTGAAGGTAAGGCAGATGAAGTTAAAGATTTTGTTGACTATCTTGTTAATACAGTAAAGGAAACAGAACCAAAAACTATGTACTACAAATATTGGATTTCAAGTGATATGAAAAAAGTATCCTTAATCGAAATGTATCATTCAAATGAAGATGCTATTTACCATATGAATGCTTTTGCTGAAGCACCGCATAGAGATAGATTTTTAGAAACATTTTTAGTTACAAACTTCCAAGTTCTTGGCGATACTAATGAAGAATTAAAAGAGGCTATGGCAGCATATACAGAAGATCATAGAACTCTTATTAATGGTTTTAAAAGAAAGAAGTAACACTTAGAATGGATAAAAATGGATATTAAGTATTCAAAAAGAAATTCATTTTTCCTTCTATTGATTGGCATTGCTGGCTTTATTGGCTTTCCATTTATGGGATTGGATAATTTTAACCTTGAATTTTATAATACCTTTTCATTAATTCCAGAGGCATATATTACCTATGTAAGCTATCCATTTTTTTATATATTTCTATTTTGTTGTGCGGTGAGTATTAATATATTTTGGAAAAGAATATTTAATTCAAATATTGTTATGAAGATTAACAAAGATGGATTTTGGGCCGATCTTGATAATCAAATAGATTTGGATTTGAAATGGGAAGAAATTGACTCTTTTAAATTAAAGGTTAAAAAAATTTCAGGCAGATATTCAGAATATTTAGTTATAAATCCCAAAGATATTAAAATAGCACAAAGAATTAATCGCTTAAGTGGTTACGATTCGTCAACTGCTGCCAGTTTTATGAAGTGGACAAAAAAAACTCTTGGAAGAGCTGCAAACGCTGGCATCTATGATCCACACTCACAGATTGCAATTCACTTGATGGGCTTTCAATATAAGCCTGAAAGAATTATTATGAAAATGGAAGAATATTATGAGGAAAATAAATGAACGATAATCAAAAAATTGAAAGTTGTATTGATTTGTACTATGAAGGATGTTGTGAATCAGATCCTGAAAAAATAAAACAGGCATTTGATAAGAATGCCATGATAAGTGGATATTTACCTGATGGCTTGCATGAAATGAATTTAGATGAATTTGCTGGTTTTGTAGAAGCTCAACAACCATCGCCAAAAGAAAAAGGTGATGAAGCTTTTTTAGAAATTCTCTCATGTGAAATAGTTGGTAACACTGCAATAGTTCAGATAAGAGAGGCATACTTGGGAATGGTTTTTATTGATTCATTCTCTTTTTTAAAGAAAGATGAAACTTGGAGAATTTATACTAAATTATTTCATGTTGAATCATAAACATATGATATTTTTGAGGAGGAAAAAATATGTTGTATAAAAATAAATTAATGATACTTTCTTTGATGAGCATCATATTTATCGTAAGTTGTTCCAATGATATGAAAGTTGAGTCATCTGCTGAAAATGCTGATGGAGGCACTTATGATGAATTTGTAGAATCATTAGAAAATACAGATGGAGAAACATATGTGGAATTTATGGCTTGTACTCGTGGTCCAGATTTTAATGCTGAAAATTCCACCAAGATGATAACTGCTTGGCAAAAATTAGTTACAGCTGAGTCCTTATTTGGAGTGTGGGGATATGTTCCTGCAGCAGACACAAATGCTTTTGGTGATACACTTTGGTGGGAATTAAACTGGAATTCCAAAGAAGAAGCTGATGCCGAATGGGATGCATGGTATCAAAATGAAGAAGCGCAAGCTTGGGCAGAGGAATATTCTAATGTTATGGTTTGTGATGGAGAAGGAAGAAATTCTTTTGATGGTGTATATCCAATCTTGCCTAATACTTATGGTGCTGTGAATGAAAGTGGCTATTTTTATAGTGAATTTTATCAATGTAATTATATAAACGATGCTGACAGGGAAGATGCGGAGGCATTCTTACCAGGATTTACTGATGCAGTTAGCAAATCAGATTACAACGGAACTGGTTATTCTTATGCAAATTATTTTGCACACAAAAATGAGGACGGATCTCATGTGGAGGCTGACGTTGACTTTTTATGGGCTAATTTCTCAAATAGTAAAGATTCAATGGATAAAGCAAGTGAAATGTTTGAAAAAGACGTAAGACCAAAAATGTTTCCATTATTTAGTGAATTTGCAACCTGTGCAGATACACCAGATGTTTATGATGGTTGGACATTTTATATAGGCGATAAAATGGAATTTATGCCTGACTTTAATTCAATGGATTGAAACAAAAATAAAAAGATGAAGCTGCTTTAGGCAGCTTCTTTTTTTTGTGGTACATTCTACATATTATGATTATAGGAGTTCCTGCAGAGGTTAAAAACAATGAGAATCGTGTTAGTTTGACACCTGACTCTGCAAGAAAGATTATAGCTTCTGGGCATGATGTTTTAATTCAAAAGAATGCTGGTGCTAATATTGGTTTTTTTGATGAACAATATTTAAGTGCTGGAGCTAAAATTTTGGATTCTGCTGAAGACGTTTACAAATCCTCAGAGATGATTGTTAAAGTTAAAGAACCTATTCCGGATGAATATCCTTTTTTAAGAAATGATTTAACTCTATTCACATATCTTCATTTAGCTGGTGATCCAGAAAATGCAAAAAAATTAATAGACACTGGGGTTACAGGAATTGCATATGAAACAGTCACAGCTGCTGATGGCTCAATGCCACTTTTAGCTCCCATGAGTACGATTGCAGGTCAATTAGCAATTGTAGTTGGTTCATATCATCTCCTTAAACATAATAAAGGTAAGGGTGTGATGATTGGTAAGCTAGATAATATCGAACCTAGAGTAGTTACAGTCATCGGGGCAGGCGTTGCAGGAACTCAATCAATTTCAAAAGCTTTAGATAACAATGCCTTAGTGAAAGTTCTTGATACAAAGAAATCAAAGCTTCAGAAGTTAGAGTCAGAGTTTGGTTCAAACAATATTGAGTATATTTTATCAACAAGTGACTCAGTTCAATCTGCAATCAACGAATCAGATATGGTTATTGGAAGTGTTTATGTAGTTGGAAAGGAGGCTCCCAAAGTTGTATTTAAAGATATGTTAAAATCTATGAACCCAGGTACCGTAATGGTGGATGTTTCAATTGATCAGGGCGGATGTTTTGAAACGAGCAGACCAACAACTCATGATAACCCAACATTTGTAGAAAACGATATTGTTCATTATTGTGTTACCAATATGCCAGGGGCAGTCCCTTTAACAGCGACTCAGGCACTTAACAAAGCAACACTTTCATATATAGAGGATTTAGCTAATAAGGGAGTCGAAAACGCTCTTACCGAGGATGAACATTTAAGAAATGGTTTAAATATTAAAGATGGAGAAATTACACACCCTGCAGTAAAAGATGCATTAAATAATTAAGGAGAAAAAAATATGGAAAAAGTTTTAGTCACAGGAGCAACAGGATACATAGGCTTGCATTGTATTCATCAACTTCTTAATCAGGGATATGCTGTTAATGGTTCGGTACGATCTCCTGAAAGAAAAGATGAAATTTTTGAAGCATTAAAAAATCATAATACTTCAACGGAAAATCTTAATTTATTCACATTTGATTTAAATGATGACGAGGGATGGAATGAAGGCATGGAAGGTTGTGATTATTTACTACATGTTGCTTCACCGATTGCATTAGAGAATCATGATGAGGATTTTTTTGTTAAACCTGCTTTAGCTGGTGTAAAGCGCGCTATGAAATTTGCAAAAAAACATAATGTTAAAAAGGTGGTTTTAACATCCTCAGTAGCTGCAATTTTCGAAACAATGGAAACAAAAAGTTATTACGACGAAACTGATTGGTCTGACCCAGATAATCCTGCAATTAGTCACTATTCTAAAAGTAAAACATTGGCTGAGAGGGCTGCATGGGATTATGTTGAAACAGAAAATCATCCTTTTGAACTAGCTGTAATTAATCCTGCATTAGTGATAGGGCCATCTTTGTCAGGAGACTTAGGTGAGTCAAACAAAGCTATTGTGATGGTAGCAACGGGCAAAATGCCAGTAGCTGTTCCGCTACAGTTTGGATATGTAGATGTCAGAGATGTAGCAGCAGCACATATTTTAGCAATGCAAAATCCTGCCAGTAATGGTGAGAGATTTGCTTTAGCTGAAAAAGACTTATGGTATAAAGATGTTGCTAAAGTTCTTAAGGACAATGGATTCGATAAAGCTCCAACTTTTGCTGTTCCTGTTTGGCTTGCAAAAATACTTGCTATCTTTAGCAAGGAATTAAAATTGACATTACCTTATCTTGGAAGACTAAGAAGTGTTAAGAATGCGTCAAAAGCTAAAGACATTCTTGGTTGGAAACCTAGACCTGCAGAAGAATCTATAATAGAAATTGCTCAGCAAATTCAGGACATGGGGTTGATTAAATAATACCAGGAATAATTGCCTTTCTGTTTTTAGGGTAATTTTCAAATTTGTTTTGATACCACTTGTGATGAGATATTGCTCTTGGAAATAGGTTTGCAATGACCCATATCAAAAAGACAACTCCTGAAATGCTCCAAGTCAATATTGCCCAACCAATCCATTCAATAATTTCTCCAAAATAGTTTGGTGCAGAAACATATTTATATAAGAAAACATCTGGGATGTGATAACCAGGGCCTTTTTTCTTTTTCATTGATGCAATGTAATAGTCAGATTTAATATTTATAAACATTCCCATCAAAAATAAAGTTACTCCAACAATAAATATTGGACTTGAGATCCAATTAGAAGAATATTCAGTAAAATAAAAAATTCCAAATGCTTGAATGCTTACATTAATAATATTAAAACAGAATGCGGATAGCGCTATCGAAATCGGCATTTTTGGATTAGTCATTTCAATTGCAAATGGATAAATAAAAGTTCTATGTATATAGTGCGTCAACCATAACAAAAGGAAAATTTCGTGCATAACGTTCAATTGATCTCTAACAATTAGTACATAAGCTATCATTAAAATCACGCATGGTGACTCCATAACAACCCATCCTAATCTTGCAGAAATATTTATTCCCCAACCTTTTTTTATATGCCTACCGTAAGGCGCGCTTTGGAAGAACAAATATATAAAGGTACAAATTGCAACAAGCACCCATAGAATTAAAAAGATGTAAAAACTATTCATAATTAATTTATTAAACAAAGTTTACAGTTTCAATTCTAAATCATAAACTAAATATATATTTCCTTGGAGAGATTTATCAATGAATGATTATGATTTTATTATTCTAGGTGCTGGCTCAGCAGGTTGTGTTTTAGCTAATAGACTAAGTAAAAATTCTAATTTTAAAGTATGTCTTGTAGAGGCTGGTTCAAAAGATTCAGACCCTAGGCTGCATATACCTTTGGGTTTTGCATTTTTAGGAGACGGAAGTAAATTTAGTTGGAATTATGAAACTGTTCCTCAAAAAGAATTCGAGAAAGAGGTTGTTGCACAGCCTGTTCAAGAAGTGATAGATTCAACCGGTGGGACTCACAAAGTTGAAACTGAATCAATGGAGCATAGAAAAGGATTTCAACCAAGAGGAAAGACTCTTGGAGGATCTAGTTCAATTAATGCAATGTTATATGTTAGAGGACATCGATGGGATTATGATCATTGGTCAGAATTAGGAAATGAAGGCTGGTCATATGATGAAGTTCTTCCTTATTTTAAAAAGGCTGAACATAATGAAGAATTTGATGATGAATTTCATGGGCAGAACGGTCCCTTAAATGTTTCCAAGATTCGACACCAAAATACACCAACTGATGATTTTGTTAAAACTGGTTCTAAGTTATTTGGTTTTAATGATGATTTCAATGGCGCTGAGCAAGAGGGTGTAGGTTATTATCAAACTACACAAAAAGATGGAAAAAGATGCAGCGCTGCAAAGGCATATCTTGTTCCTGCTCTAGAAAGAGAAAATTTAACTGTAATGACAGATACAAATGTTAATAAAATTATCTTTGATAATAATAAAGCTGTTGGTGTTGAATGTATTGATAAAGATGGTAAAGCATTAAGAATCAACGCAAGTAAAGAAGTAATATTGAGCTCAGGTGCATTTGGATCTCCTCAAATATTACTGAGGTCTGGTATTGGACCATCTGGAGAAATCGTAAAGCATGATATTGATCATATTCATGAACTTCCTGGTGTTGGAAAAAATTTACAAGACCATATTGATTATTTATCATTGCACAAATATAACTCTATTGAATTGATTGGATTTTCTTTAAAATCAATTTTCTACAAATTTCCCCTAGAAATAGTAAAGTATATTTTTGCAAAAGTAGGTTTGTTCACATCAACTGTTGCAGAGGCAGGTGGATTCATCAAAACAAATAATGGTAAAGATATACCAGATATTCAATTACATTTTGCACCGGCAATGATTATTGATCATGGAAGAACTTCGGTCTGGGGCCATGGACTAAGTTGCCATGTCTGCCTTTTAAGGCCCAAGTCAAGAGGAGAGGTTACTTTGAAATCTTCTGATCCCTTTGAAGACCCTCTAATAGATCCTAAGTTTTTATCTCACCCTGATGATGTGACCGACTTAGTTGAGGGATATAAAAAAATGATGACTATTTTAAATAAAAGCCCCGTGAGTAAATATACATCTAGTCATGTTCAGCGTCCAATTGATTTAGAAGATAATCAAGATATTGAGCAGGCAATAAGAGAAGAAGCGGACACTGTCTATCATCCAGTTGGAACTTGCAAGATGGGCAGCGATGAAATGGCAGTGGTAGATCACAACTTGAAAGTTCATGGCATTAACGGTTTGAGAGTTGTTGATGCATCTATTATGCCAACATTAATAGGAGGAAATACCAACGCACCAACTATAATGATTGGAGAAAAAGCTTCTGATATTATTCTAAAGTATTGGTCTTAGTTATATGAAAAAGTTTTTTTTAGGCATAATTTTTTTACATACCAGTTTAATTGCATCACTACATGCTGAAATAATAATCGATGTCAGAACGATTGATGAGTATAACTCTGGTCACATAGAAAATTCATTAAACATTGAATGGCAGACTATAGACAATATTAATGAATATATTGCCAAAGATGAAAAGATATATCTTTACTGTAGAAGTGGAAACAGATCAGGTAAAGCACAAAATATCCTAATTAATATGGGATATAAAGATGTAATTAATTTAGGTGGTATAAACACTGCTGCCAAGACATTAGAATTAAAAATTGTTAAATAAAATTAATAAATATTAATGAAGAATTTTTTTAGTTTTTTATCAAAATCATCTCAAAAAAAAATATTATGTCTTGATGGCGGAGGAGTCAGAACTATAGCTGCTTTAGTGTTTTTAAAAAAACTTGAATCAGAAAGCGGGAAAAAAGTTTCAGATATATTTGATATGTTTATCGGAACAAGTGCGGGTTCTTTGAACGCGGCATGTTTTGCATATGGCGACTTTTCTGCAGAAAAAGTTAAAAGTTATTGGTCAAAAAAATACCTAGATAAAATAATGAAAAGTTCATTTTTTTGGGATAAAGCATCCTTAATTCAAGCAAGACCAAGGTATGAAAACGATGGAAGAATGGATGTACTTAATGAAATTTTTAAAGATAGTACATTGGATAAATCTAAGAAGCCTTTTTTGTGTTATGCATATGATATTGAAAATCGAACACATTCTGTATTTGATTCTCACAATACGCCTGAAATTACTTTTAAAGATGCTGTTGCAGCTTCCAGTGCAGCTCCAATGTACTTTCCTTCTTATCAAATGCAAAATAAATCTTGGATGATCGATGGAAGTATAATTACAAATAACCCAACCTTGATTGGATATACATATGCAAAAAATTTATTGGAATCAGAAAATATTAAAATTTTGAGCATTGGTTCAGGTCAAAATAAAAAGAAAATAAGTGGTGAGGCATCGACAAAATGGGGTGGTGTTGGATGGTTAAGAAACGATATTATGGGGATGCTGCTCGATTCAGAGATTCATAATGATATTTCTGGAGATATTTTTAAAAAAAATTATTTAAGAATTAATTCACCGCTTGGAAAGGTTAATAAATTCCTTGACGATGATTCAGAAGAAAATTTAGAAAGAATCCATTTAATGGGTATGGAGTGGTGGACCAGATATGGAGAAGAGGCGCTTTCATTTATTGAAAAATAAATATTTAAATTATATATAAAAACTTGTTATAAACTTGACATAAACAATACAAAAAAGTTTAATCTTTATCTTATACACATAAATACCTAGGGGGTTAAACGTGAAACAATTTTTATTGTCATTGGTGTTCTTATTGCCGGTGTCTTCTTATATTTTTACACAAGAAACTGAAGAGGAGAACGAAGACGAAGTTGAGGAAATTGTAGTTACTGGCATAAAGTCAAGTTTAGTCGATGCTATTGAAATAAAAAGAAATAACATCGGTGTCACCGAAATTATTACAGCAGAAGACGTTGGAAAATTTCCTGATGGAAATATTGCTGAAGCCTTAGCAAGAGTTTCTGGTATTGCAATTGACAGAAGCAATATCGAAGGAAAGGAAGTTACTGTAAGGGGTATGGGTGCTCAATATAACATGGTAACTTTAAATGGAAGAGTTATGCCGGTTGCTCCTGGTAATTATGATGGTGGTAGAGCCTATGACTTTGGAGCAATATCCTCACATGGAATAGCTAGAGTCGAGGTATATAAATCACAAAATCCTTCTTTACCCTCAGGTGGTTTAGGGGCCACGATTAACATGGTTACTGCAAAACCTTTGGAAGTAGATAATGGAGGAGCATTATCATTTTTATTGATGTCAGATTCTACAAATGTAAACGGAGATGATATGACACCAGAACTTGAGTTTATTCATAGTTATAAATCTAGCTATCTTGGACTGGATTGGGGTGTCTCATTTTCTGGGTCTTATCATGACAGAAGTAACAGAGAAGAAACCACGAATGAAATGAAGTGGCTTCCTAGTAATCTTCAAGCACCTACTTTTGGTCCAAACGTCACCGATAATAGTGGTGGCATTGTTAATTATAGGCCTCAAGGATTTTTTGTTGGTTACAAAGACAATCAACGCGAAAGAAAAAATCTTGCAGCCTCATTTCAAGTATCAAATCAAACTACGACAGTTACAATTGATGGAGTTTATTCAGGTGTTGATTTTCAGTCATCTGGTAATAGGGCAGGTTCAGGACTTGATATTGCCTACAGTGTTCCTTATGGGGCAGGCATTGGTATGGATAATGTAAATATTGATTCAAATGGTGTTGTAAACCAATTTGATATTGTTGGATCTGGAACAAACTTGACTCAATTTGTTGATTGGAGCTCTGAGAAAACAGCAAACAGATCAATTGGTCTTAATGTTGAATGGACTGGTTCAGATAGCTTAACTCTTGAATTTGACTATCATAATTCAACAGCTGTTAATTCAGGTGGTGCTAATGATATGGGATTTGCAAATGGCTCATGGTCTGGATATGGAGATGGGCAAAGTTTTGATAATGGAAACCCCTACAACCAATGGGCTGAACTTACTAACTTAAGATTTATTGCCAATAATACTATTCCTGATTGGATTCCAACAACAAGTGTTGGTTTTCAATGGTATCCAAGAACTGAAAGAGATTTAGAAGGGGTTGATATGTCATCGACAACTGCCCATTTAAGATATAACAATAAAGAAAGTAATCTCTCTCAGTTTCAAATTAAAGGTGATTGGCAAAACATTAATGAATTTTTATCGGAGAAGCTGGTATCAGTTCAGTTTGGAGTTTCATCAATTGAACAAAAGTTTGATAGAACTCTGAGGTCAAATACATTATTTGCACCTATTCAAGACGGTGCTGCGCCTGGCTCTTTGATATGGGGTCCAAATTTTTGGAATGATGATGCGTTTACACTTACAAGTTTGGCTGGTTTACTGGGCGATTCATCCGACGGTTTAAGCGTACCTTATTATATGCATATCAATTTTGATGATGCTGTAGCAGGCTACTCTCAAGGATATTGGATAAATTCTCCTACTTGGAATTGTTCTGAAGGGTTCCCAAATTGTTATGGTTCTCCAGAGGATATTGCTACAGTAAAGGAATCGACAGATTCAGCATATATACAATTAAACTTTGAAGGTGAATACAACATGATGCCTTGGAAGCTAGTTACTTCTTTAAGATATGAAGAATTGATGCTTAAAGCTCCTCAAAACTATAATGTTCCAACAGGCACTTTCATAGGTACTTACGGTTGGGGTGATGGCCCGTATTTTATTTTTGGACCTACTCAAAATGGAGAAATGCCATTAAGAAATGTTTCAGGATCATATAGTTCTAAATCTGAAATGGTTTTACCAAGTTTTGCTTTTAGTATTGCTCCGTCCGAAAATACAGTCGTAAGATTAAGTGCAGGTAAAACTATTGCTAGATCAGGCTTAGAAAAATTTTCACCTAATGTTGTATTTCCTCAGTTCCTTAGCATGAATAATCCAGTTCACGTAAATACATCAGGTAATCCTGATTTAGAACCTTTAGTTAGTAATAATATTGATTTAGCTTTTGAATATTATTATGCAGAGGGTAGCTATGCCGCTGTTAATATTTTCCAGAAAGATTTAAAAGACTTTCCAGGCAACTCTACAACAAGAGTTACTTATGATGGTTTATATGATGTTAGATATGGAGTCAATGGAGCTGGGCCAGCTGATACCTCAACAGTTGTGTTAAATTGGCCAAATTATCAAACTATAGATCAAGTAACTTTTGGAAGTATGGATTGGTGGCAAACATTAATGAAAATTTACCATGCAACCGTTCCAGGTACATCATGTACTTTAGACCAAAGAACTTGGAGTGACTATTTTTATTATAATAGTACAGAATGTGTTCAAAGCAGCTCTTCAATTAATCCATTAATGCAATTCGATATTAACAGGCCTGAAAATATTTATTCGGGTAAGCTTGATGGAGTTGAGATAGCGCTTCAACATTTCTTTGTAAACACCAATTTTGGATTTATTTTTAACTACACTTTTATTAATGGAGATACAGAGGCATCACCTACTGCTGTAAGAAATGAATCCTTTGAATTGGCTGGATTTGGAGACTCTGGAAATCTATCTGTTTTCTATGAAAATGAAAAATTTTCTGCCAGACTTTCCAATAATTATAGAGCTGAAACATATGTTGGATTTGATGAGTATAACCCTTTATGGGTTGAGGCAAGATCACAAGTTGACTTCAGTGCATCATATAGAGTTAATGATGGCGTTAGTCTTTTTGTGGAAGGATTAAACATAACTGATTCCGAAGTGCGTTTATACGCAAGATATGACAATATGTTATTCTTAGCGCAAAATCATGGACCTGTTTACAAGGCTGGATTCAGAGTTAAGTTTTAAAAATATATATCAAAAGTAAAAGAGGGCTTTTTTAGCCCTCTTTTTATAATTGTATAAGATATAATTTACTTATGAATATGCTAAGGATATTTATAGTAATATTTTTCGTTGTTTCTTGTGGTGGGGGCGGCGGAGGCGGAAGTGCACCTCCAGCTCCATTTGCAATAACTCTTGCATCAAGCACTTCAATATCAGTTGATGAAGATACTACATATACTGGAAATGTAGTTGCAACTGCTAATGAGCCTGTAACACTAGAATATGCCCTTGTTTCTTCAACAACTAATGGGATCCTTACTTTTTTGACAACTGGAGATATCACTTATACACCTAATGAAAATTTTAATGGACAAGATGAATTTTCCTATTCTGTTACTGCAGTCGAAAAGAGCATTACAAGAAATAGTACAGTTACAATTACAGTTAATTCTGTTAACGATATGCCACAGATATCATTAGATTCAAAATTAAATTTAGACAAAGATCATCTTATTTTTGAGAATAATCCTACATTTTCTGTCACATTTTCAGATGTTGATAACGTTGATACAGATTTTAGTTTTAGTGCATCTATAAACTCAGAGAATGTTGAAGCAACTTTTACTTCAACTGGAGATGGTCAAGGAGATTTAGTTCTAGATTTATCAACTCTTTCCAAAGCAGGCTTATTTAACGCAGAAATTATAATATCTGATGGTATGGATACCGCTAGTGATTCATTTAATACATGGTTCATATCTAATAAACAAACTGTTACTGTCGCTCAAGATGATGACAAGAGTGATGGTTTTGATTCTGGCACAACTACAAATAAAGATTATTATGTCTACTATCTTGTAGGTGGTGGATCAACCTTTGGAAGAACTGATTATTTGTTTGTTGCTGATTCATTAAAAGCAGATCCTAATGATGGAACGATATCAGATACTGATAGTTTTAGAGAAGCTTTATTGAAATCCATTAATGCTCTGAATGATTCAGATGCGTCTGAGTTTTTTACAGGCTATTTTGATATTGTTGTTGCAGAGCCAGTAAGCCCTGATGGAACCTCCCTAGCATCTATTGAAACAGGTTGTTATGACTGGGACGAGGATGTTTATTGTATTGGCTCTGGTGATATAAACGATTCTGTTTTTGATGATCTATTTACTGAACATGATTTGGTTTCTGTCTTAACAATGATAGATGGTAGAGGAGTTAATTTGGGTAACACCAATATTCAAGAAATCAAACCTAGAACAGAATATACTTTAATGCATGAGCTGGGTCATGCACATGGTGAAATGGGTGATGAATATATAACCACTGATGACAGAGATGTCAGTCAATGGGCGGATAGAAATGTTAATACAACAACACAGGCAGATCCCGCATTAGTTAAATGGAAGCATCATATATCAGACTTTTTGAACGTAGCGGGAAAAGACTTTAAAGTTTGTTATAACTATGCAGATGGATCTATTTATGACGAAGGTGAGGATGCAACGACATGCGACTGTTTGTTCAATTTATATGATGCAAATGGAAATAGAACTGGTCGAAATCCAGAATGCGATGTTGTTGGACTTTTTGAGGGAAATTATTATGGGGAGTATGATAATTATAGGCCAAAATACTGGACTATTATGGAAGGTGGAATTTTAAAATATGGTGAGGTTAATACTGAAGGTTTTGCAATAGGATCAATACATAATCAAGGTTTTTTATATGGTGATGAGGTAGGTTTTATCACCGATGAGTCCGGGGCTAGAACTGGTTTTGAAATAGATATTGATGTTGCATACGATACTTCTAAGTTAAGACTTAAATGGTATATTGATGGTGTTGAGGATCCATCAAAAGAAAATCAAACAAGAATAGTATTTGATAGACCGTCCAACAATACTGTTCAAGTTTATACATGGAAAGTTGATGATCTTACTGGAACTGTTACAGCACCCGATGACGTAACTGATGTAAATGATTTTTACGAAGGATTATTTAATTCTGATTTTTACTGGTGTGACAGAACTAGTGGCTCATGTCAGTGGGGTTACAATCCAACCGATCAATCTCAATATCATTATGGTTATGTAACAGGTCCTATGGGAGGAACCTGGGGTATTAATTGGTCAAGATGGTAATAAGACATATGAGATATTTATTTATTTTAACTTTCGTATTTTCTTTTACAGTTATGACTGAAAAAGATTTAAAAGAAATAGACCTAATTAAGCTACATGTTTCTCCAAATCAAGATGCTAAGATATTTACTTTTCATGGCACTCCAGATTTATTTACATTGAAAAAAATCGAAATTCAAAAACCTAAAGAGAGAATTCTTAAAAAACTTAAATTTGTAAGTGATGATGATAAGTATGCAATAAAACTATTTGATAATTCAGGTAGAAATTTAATAACTATAGGTATTGGAAATCCATTTTATGCGTCATATGAGCATATTGGATATGAAGACAGAGCATATATGGGTGGGCCAGTATCCTCAAATAAAGTAAGCATAGTAATTCCTCTTGAGATAGATCCTTCATACCTCATAATTTCAAGGCGAGATGTAACTGGAAAACTCATAGATTTTCAAGAGATACTTTTACCAGAATGACGATTTAATATTGTTGAAAGCAACCATGTTAAAGAGTATATTAAGCATCCAATGCGGTACTAGCTCAGTTGGTAGAGCGTCTGCTTGCCAAGCAGAAGGCCGCCGGTTCGAGACCGGCGTACCGCACCAACTTATATCTAAAATATTTACATAATTCTAATCTTCTGATAAAAACATTAATGTATTATTAATATTCATATTAGGAGAGATAATTATGAAAAAATTTTTTTATAGCTTATTTGCTTTTGTTTTTATAACATCACAATCATTAAATGCAGCAGGCTATTTGGCGACATATTCAATGAAGGTTTCAAATCCAGCTGCTTATGTTGAAGCTCTTGATGAGTTAATGAATACTGATTGGGGTAAATCATTTGCTGGAGATGTTTCGCTCCATCAATATGCATTCAATGGTTATGATGATGCAACCCATGTTGTTGTTCTAAATTATGAAAATCCAGAAAGCTTGGGTGCTGGTACTGAATCTTTTACCGATCCGGTTTTCTTATCATTTTTTGCTGAAACCGCTGCTATAGCTGAGCCGGTAGAGCAGTCTTTAAACATGAAATTGATCAGCGTTTACAACGAGAATCCTGATGAAGATCAAGTATATACAATCTATAGAATGCAAGTGAAAAATGCTGTTGACTATGCTGAACTATATACTGAGCTTACAAATGCTCAAGTTGAATCGGGTAACATTCAAGGTAGTTATGGTTTAAGACAATTAGTTGCAGGAGATACTAGATACTATACTCATTACGCATATACAAGTGCTCCAAGTATTGCAGAGGCTATGAAATCTGCCGAAACTTTATACGGAAGTGATTCCTATGCAGAGTTTTCAGCTTATGTTAGCGATAACAGAAGAGTTATGAATATTTCTATATTAACAAATATAGTCAATTATCCTTCAAATTGATTTCATAAGTTTTCTAAATAAGGGAGCTTTTGCTCCCTTTTTTATTTTTAGCTAATTTATAATAGATGAAATGAATATTTTTAAGTTTTTACTTGTATTGATTCTGCTTTATGCTTGTGGAGGTGGATCTTCAAGTTCAGGTATTGAAAATAACCTTACGACTATCCAAACGCCAAATTCAACTGAAACATGTTTAAGTACTCAAGTACCAAATCTTAAAAGATGCGATTTAGTGCATGATAATATTGATAGATTTTATTATTTATATGAGCCATCCGATCTCGATACAAATTCAAGTGTAGCTGTTTTATTTGCACTTCATGGATACGGATCTTCTGCTATGATCCACTTTAATTATACAAATTATGAGCCGATTGCTAATGCAAATAATTTTATTGTTGTATATCCCCAAGGCACAACTAGTAATGGCTTAAATACTCATTGGAATAATGGAGGTTGGACCTCTAAAAGCACTGCTAAAGATATTGAATTTATAGATACTGTTATTGAATATATTAAAGACAAAATTTCCATTGATGTGACAAGAATATATTCATCAGGAATGTCCAACGGCGGCTATATGAGTTACCACTTAGCTTGTAATCTAGACAATACATTTGCTGCTGTGGTTTCTGTTACCGGATCAATGACTAGCGATACTTATGATAATTGTGCACCGTCACATCCCACTGCTGCAATGCAAATTCATGGAGTACAAGATCTAACTGTTCCATATCTTGGAAGCGGATGGTCAAAAAGTATTGAAGATGTAATTGATTTTTGGGTCAATTACAATTCTTGTGATTTTGAACCAGAAAGACTAATTAATTACTCTAATCAAACAGATTTAATAAATTTCGATACTTATGGTGGTTGTTTAAACAATGTTAATGTTAAATTAATTCTTCATTCTGAAATGGGCCATACTTGGCCTTTCATTCAAAACTACAATATAGATGCGAGTCAAGAAATATGGGATTTTGTTTCAAA
The DNA here is from genome assembly GCA_902579825.1 of uncultured SAR86 cluster bacterium. Taxonomy (GTDB): domain Bacteria; phylum Pseudomonadota; class Gammaproteobacteria; order Magnimaribacterales; family D2472; genus SAR86A. The sequence goes on from CACHII010000007.1 coordinate 35,364, forward strand.
GTATGATTTGAATGGCTTAAGAAATTAGTTATAAAAAATTTACATATTTGTATAAAAAGTTTCTTATTTGAATGTTATATTAGAAATTCATTTTTTATTATAGAGGAGATAAATATGAGATTATTATTAGTTTCAATGTTGATATTTTCTGTATCAGCCTTTACTCAAGAAGAGTCTTCAAGAGAGCCTGCACCCGGCGTAACAGAGCTTACTGTTATAAAAGTTAAAGCCAACTATCTTGGAGATTATATGGATGGAATTGAAAAAACATGGGTTGCATCTAATCAAATTGCAAAAGATATGGGCAAAATTGTTGATTATGGCGTTTATGTTGGTAACAATAATTATGTATATTTGACAGTTCAACACGAGAGCTATGCTTCCATGGATCCATCGTATTGGTCTGAAGAAGAAACAGAGGAATTTCAAACTAAATTTCGAAAAATAATTTCACAGGATGATCAAACATCAACCGCGCAATCATATGAAGACATTCGTGAAATTGTTAGAGTTGAAATGATTAATCAAATTATTTTTAAATAGGAGGAAAATATGAAACTTTTATTAAGTTTAAGTTTGCTTTTAAGCTTTAGTGTTTTTGCAGATGATCATGATTCACAAGAATCAGAATGGAATGTTGCAGAATATTATGTCAGTGTTTTTAAGGATGGCAAAGACATGGATGACATGATGAAATGGGCAGAAAAGTGGAATAGTTGGGCCAATGAGACAGACGATCTTAAAGACTATCGTTCAGCAATGCTTGTACCTTATTATCACAGTGGAGAACAGCCTCATGATTTTGTTTGGGTTGGTATAAGTCCAACTCCAGAAGCTCATTTCAAAGGGAATGATCATTGGTTTAGCAATGGCACAAAACTCTTAGCAGAATTAAATAAAATTTTGGAAACAGGTAATCAAACTACATATACATGGCAAAGAGTTGTTTCAGACACACCAAGTGGACAAGCTGGTTATGCAGTATATTCAGATTGTAAGTTGGGCGATGGAGTTACTGCAGATGAATTTTATACTGCATATGTTGCATATGCCAAAGCTGCAAAAGAAAAAGGAGATGTTGCTGGAAGAAAAATGATTTTTCCACAATCTGGAGTTCCTTCAACATGGGATTATGATTTTGTACAGTTAGTTTCAACAGAAACCATTACTGATTATGGAAAAAATTGGACTAATTTTTGGAGTAGTGCAACTCCTGAAAGCATGCCCGAATTAAAAGCATTAAATGATTTAGGCGGTTCATGTGACAATGAAAGAACATATGGAATTGTTCCAGTTCGTAATTAATCCTAATTAAAAAAATACAAGGGAGCTATTAGCTCCCTTTTTATTTATAATTCATAATAATTTAATGGAAGGTTATTCAAATCATATTGCAATTATTGGCGCTGGAATTTCTGGTCTCGCATTAGGGATTATCCTTCAAAGAAATAAAATTCCATGTGTCATATTTGAAAAGTCAGAAAAAATTAGTGAGTATGGAGCAGGAATATCAATATCTCCAAATGGATTGGCAGTTTTAGACAATCTTGATGTAATTAATGATCTCAAGCTGCTTTCAAGACAACCAGAACTGGCGATTTTTTTTTCAAATAACAATCAAATTAATCAGATTTCTGTAGATGTACTTACAACCACTAGAAAGAGCCTCTACAAAGTTCTTTTAGATAAGTATTATGCTTTAAATGGAGAAATTCATTTTAGTCATAAAGTAGTGGATATAAATAAGGAAACAAAAACACTAAAATTTGACGAAAAATCAATTCACGTAAAACATATTGTTGCATGCGATGGAATAAGATCATTGTGCCAAAAGAAAGTTTCAGCTAAATTTAATGATCCAAAATATAGTGGTTATTATGTCTGGCGAACAATATTCCCATCAGACCAAGATAATATACATTTTCATCTGGGCTCTAATTTTCATGTTGTTGCATACCCTGTAGATTCTGAAAGATCTAGCCTAGTGGCTGCTGTAAAGAGCAGTAATCAATCAAATGAATCATGGAAACAAAAGGGCTCAATACAAAATTTAATTTCTGAAATACCTGCAGCTATCTTAGAAAATTACCCTTCAATTATGGAAAATTATGGAGTTTATAAATGGGGGGTCTTTTTAAGACCCAATGTTAAAATTTTGTTTGATAATAACATCACTTATGTCGGTGATGCTGCTCATCCTATTGTTCCATTTATAGGTCAAGGAGCATGTCTTGCTTTGGAGGATAGCTATGTTTTAGGTAATCTGATAACAAAACATAAAGATAATTTAGAGATAGCTCAAACAAAATATAATAAATTAAGAATAAATAGAGTAAGGTCAATTTACACAAAATCTTTGAATCAAGGTAAATTAAATCATCTAAAGAATCCACTTTTAGTTTTTTTAAGAAACATATTAATGAAATATACAAACATAATTTCTAGTCAAACAAAATCTATATGGTTTTATGACGTAACTAATGAAAAAGATTTGTAACATATTAGTAACTCTAAATTGATATAATTTAAATATGAAATTTTTTAAAAATATCCTAACTGTATTTAGTTCTAAAAAAAATGAAATAAAAGAAATCTCATTAAAGATTTCTCCAGCTCTGGAAGAATTTGTTAAAAGCGAAATGTTGCCTGGCTTGAATATTTCTGAAAAATATTTCTGGAGTTCTTTTGAGAACTTGTTAAATAAATTTCATCAAAGAAACAAAGATTTATTAGATATAAGAAAGCAATTACAAGCAAAAATTAATGACTGGCATCTTGAAAGAAAAGATAAAGATATAAATATTGGTGAGTATAAAGATTTCTTAGTAGATATTGGTTATCTGCATCCAAGAAGCAAAGACTTTTCTATCAGAACATGGAATGTCGATCCTGAAATAAGAAAGATTGCTGGCCCTCAGCTAGTTGTGCCAGTTATGAATGCTAGGTTTGCTCTTAATGCTGCAAATGCTAGATGGGGCAGCCTTTATGATGCTTTGTATGGTACTGATATTATTAGTGATGATAATGGAGCTGTTAGGGAGGGAGGATATAATCCCATCAGAGGAGATAAAGTAATTGCCTTTTCTAAAAATTTTCTTGATGAAACCATTCCTTTAAAAAATGGTAACTATGATCAGGTCACCAAATTTGAGTTCGTCGATAGTGAATTACTTATAAGATTACATGATGACACTAAAACTTCATTGGTTGATAAGGATAAATATATTGGCTATATGGATAAAGGTGAAGGATCATACGGCTTATTATTTAAGAATAATAATCTTCATTTTGAGATACAAATTGATAGGTCACATCCCATTGGTCAAAATGATTTATCAGGTATCAAGGATATTCTAATGGAGTCTGCTATTACAACAATCCAAGATTGTGAAGATTCTGTAGCAGCGGTTGATGCCGATGACAAAATAATTGTTTACAGAAATTGGCTTGGCTTGATGAAGGGCAATTTAAAAAGATCTTTTGATAAAAATGGAAAGTTTATTACTAGGGAGCTTGCTAGAGATAGGAAATATCTTTTAAAAAATGGCAAGATGATTTTACTACCTGGAAGAAGCCTAATGTTGGTAAGAAATGTAGGACATTTAATGACAAATCCTGCTATCAAAGATGATAAGGGTAATGAGGTGCCGGAAGGAATTATGGATGCATTTTTTACTTCATGTATTTCTATACATGATATTATTGGTAATGGTAATTATAAAAATTCTAAAACTAAAAGCATCTATATTGTAAAACCAAAGATGCATGGTCCAGATGAAGTTCAATTTTCATGTGATTTGTTTTCAGAAATTGAGAAGATTTTTAATCTACCTCAAAATACAATTAAGATTGGCATTATGGATGAAGAGAGGAGAACTACTTTAAATCTAAAAGAATGCATAGAAGCTGCGAAGGATAGAGTTATCTTTATTAATACAGGTTTCTTAGATAGAACAGGTGATGAAATTCATACTAGTATGGAAGCAGGACCAATGGTTACAAAAGCAGAAATGAAAAATCAAAAATGGATACAGGCCTATGAAAACTGGAATGTCGATATAGGTCTGGGAGCTGGTTTTAAAGGTAATGCTCAAATTGGAAAAGGAATGTGGCCTATGCCTGATGAAATGTTAGAGATGTATAAAACTAAAACAGTTCATCCAAAGTCAGGTGCAAACTGTGCATGGGTTCCTTCACCTACAGCAGCAACACTTCATGCTATTCATTATCATCAAATATTTGTTCAATCAGAACAAGAAAGAATTTTAAATAGAGAAAAAGCTAAGTTAGATGATTTATTGAAAATTCCTTTATTGAAAAAAGATACTTTAAGCAGTGAAGAGATTGACGCAGAACTTGAAAATAATGCTCAAGGCATATTGGGCTATGTTGTAAGATGGGTTGATCAGGGCATTGGATGTTCAAAAGTACCAGATATTAATAATATTGGATTAATGGAGGATAGGGCAACATGTCGAATATCAAGTCAACATATATCCAATTGGTTACATCATGGATTATGTTCTGAGAAACAAGTTATTGAAACTATGAAAAAGATGGCAATAGTTGTTGATGAGCAGAATAAGAATGATGTTAATTACAAAAAGATGGCACCATCATTTGATGGCATTGCTTTTAAAGCTGCATGTGATCTAGCGATAAAAGGAAAAGATCAACCAAGTGGCTATACTGAACCAATTCTTCATGACATGCGATTAAAAAGAAAATAATATGGCTAAAAGAGGATATTGGGTTGTAAGAGCTAATGTTTTTGATAATGAATATATTAAATATATAGAAATCGCTACAGAAGTGATAAAACAATTTAATGGAAATTTTATAATTAGGGGTGGTAATCAATTAGAGTATGAAAATACTGGTTATGAAAGAACTGTAGTTGTAGAGTTCAAAACATTTCAAGATGCATTAGATTGCTACAATTCGAGTGAATATAAATTTGCACTAAAGTATGCAAACAAATCTTCAAAAAGATTGGTTGCTATAGTTGAGGGACTTAATTAATTAGATTTATTGTAAATTAGCATTAAATTTAGAAACTGCGGTCGCAGTACCTCTTAAATCAAATTCAATAGGTTCTAGTCCAGGAAATAATATCATTAATGTATTAGAAGATATTAATTGATTATTGAATTCACTAATAAATCCATCATAATCAAGAGTAAATAGGCCAAAGCTAGGATCTCTTTCGCTTTCACTAACTCTACAATCTTCAAGATATTCGTCATACATGCTGCAAAAGTATGCATCAACTCCAAATGGCGGGTTTTTATCAAACCTAACTTTAACTTCTGCAGTTTCGTTTTGATCAAATGCAAATTCTAGAAATTCACTATTGAAAGCAATTATCCAGTATCCTTCATTTTTTGTCAGGCCTAACTTAAAATATGCTGGATAATCGATCCAGCTGTCAGTTTGCGATTTGTTATATATGTAAAATATCTTTTCGTCAGTAAAGGCATCAATTGTTTCGTAATAATTTGTTTCGCTATATAAATTTATTGAATAAAGAATAGCAAAGCATGAAAGAATCTTTTTCGTTATATTTTTCATTAATAAATTTTAGTTGCACGTTTATTTTTTTGCAATTTTTTGTTTTTGAGTCTCGTCTCTATGTTTTTTTAGATATTTCATAAAAGGAGTTCCTCCAGTCCCTCTGATTGTTGAGCCACCTGATCCAAATGTATTACTTACTTGTGCTTGTTTATGAATATATGTAGCTGCATACTCTAAATGCATAGCTCTAAACTTTCTTATTTCTTCAAGACAACGATCATATTCTTTTATTAGTTTTTTAGATTTATCAATAAACTCTTTAGCTTTAGATTTATTTTCAACATATTCAATCATTTTTCTGTGCTTGGGAGGCATGTAGTCTCTCATTTCATTTAGATAATGCCTTAAATTATCATTAGTATGTTTAATACCAAGCGCTCCATCAAGCAGGGGTATGATACTACTTTGAGCACCGGTTTCACCTCTAAAAAATTGGGGCTTATTATTAAACTGATTTTCATATATGAGGCCCTGTTTTAAGTCTGGATTATCTTTAGTACCAAAAATATAAGGCCTTACTCTATGATAATAAACATATGGATCACACTTTTCTGGCATTTTTGAAAATATATCATTCACAGCTTTCAATGATTTAATTATTCTATTGAGCTCAATTGAAAAATCATTAATTTTATTAGTTTCATTTAATTTTGAAAGTTTATATGCAGCATCAACTGCATCACGAGCTGCATCTTCAATGCAAACATGAATAGTAACAAACCAATCTTCATCAACACCTCCAAGAAAGTTATTAATTAATGCGACATTATTTAATGAGATAGGTTTGTCATCATCGATTTTAAACCAATTATCTAGACAGTAACTTGCATAACTTAATATTGGAGGTCTACCTAAAAATTTTGATAATTTGACCCATGGTTTTGCTATTACTTCTGGAAGAATCTTTTGTGGCTTATTACCACCCCAAATATATGCATGAGCAATAAAACTCAGATGTGCCATTGCAAGATTTATTTCTTTCTTTTTGTTATTTTTTAAAAGCACATCAATTGAAAAACTATTATCCCTCATGGAGTTTATGGTTGATTGAACTTTATTAGTTAAAAGTAATTTAGGTAACAGAGATGCAATATTCTCAAGATTTTTTAATGACTTAGCTTTGGTTTTATAGTTTTTTATGGGTGGATTCTTTGGCAAAAATGCATGCATAATATTTATATTTTAAACCTTAAAAGTAATTAAAATAATATCTTTATTTTTTTTTAAAAAAAAGTGTTGACACTATTTAAAAAAGTAGTATTATAAATATACGGATGGCAACCGACTAGTGACCAACTGCAGACGGAAAACCTAGAGAGAAGCCAGAAGAAGAGACCTAAGGGTGAAAGCATTTGCAAGAGTCGATGAGAAAAAATAGCTTGCAAATCCACCAAGGATTCAAGAGAAAGAATCCAAGGAGCTAAAGAAAATCTCACTTTAGACCCCTAAGGAACTCGGTTGAAGAAACAGAGCCTAGCTCTGTTTTTTTTTGTCTGAATTTTTTATTGGACAATAATTGGACAATAAATAAAAAAACATATATTTTTTTTAAATTTACTGTTGACAAGATTATAAGTTGAGTTATTATAAGTAATACCAACAGTAACCGACTAGTGACCAACTGCAGACGGAAGATCTAGAGAGAAGCTGAAGGAAGAGCCCAAAGGGTGAAAGCATTTGTAAGAGTCGATGATAAAAAATAGCTTACAAATCCACCAAGGATTCAAGAGAAAGAATCCAAGGAGCTAAAGAAAATCTCACTTTAGACCCCTGAGGAACTCGATTGAAGAAACAGAGCCTAGCTCTGTTTTTTTTTGCCCTTGCAAAAGTATTAATATTCTTTATCATCCATTCATTATGGACTTCACAAGAACTAAAATTATTTGCACAGTTGGTCCTGCAAGCAATAATATTACTACCCTAAAGAAATTACATAAATCTGGCATGAATGTTGCCAGAATAAATATGTCTCATGCAACACATAAAAGTGCAAAAGAGATTATTGGTTTTATAAATAAAATAAATTCTTCAAATGCCGGTAACACTTCAAAAATTGGAATCCTTCTCGATACTCAAGGTCCTGAAATAAGAACAGGTGATACATCATTACCAATTGAACTTGAAGTTGGAGATAAGGTTACTTTAACTGTAAGAGATGAGATTGATGTGGAAACCTCATCAATTAAAGTTAATTATAAAGGTCTCATTGAAAGTGTTAATGTTGGTTCACAAATAACCGTAGACAACGGACTAATTAATTTTAAAGTTCTTTCAAAGGAATCAGAAACTTTACTTTGCAAAGTGATTCATGGTGGAAAAATAGGTTCAAAGAGACATGTTAATTTGCCCGGCGTAAGAATTAACATGCCATCCATAACACCAAAGGATATTGAAGATATTGAATTTGGTATTAAACATAATGTTGATTTTATTGCTGCCTCATTTGTAAGAAGCAAAGAAGATTTAAATATACTTGAAGATATTCTAAAGAAAAAGAAATCTCACGCCAAAATAATTGCCAAAATAGAAAATCAGGAGGGCCTCGATAACATTGAAAATATTTGTGAATCTGCTTGGGGAATTATGGTGGCTAGAGGTGACCTTGGTATTGAAACAAGCTTGACTGATTTACCAAATATACAGAGAAAGATTATGTTTTATTGTGCTGTTCATGGAAAGAGATCAATTGTTGCCACACATTTATTAGAATCTATGATTAACAACCCAACTCCAACAAGAGCAGAAGTTACTGACATTGCTAATGCGATTTATGAGGGTGCAGATGCCTTAATGCTTTCAGGAGAAACAAGTATTGGTAAGTACCCAATTGAGTGTGTCCGTTTTTTAAAATCACTTTCCATAAATACTGAAAAATTTAAAACGCTTGGCTATGAATCTAATTTAATTACTAATTCTGATTGGGAATCGATTGCTATGACAGCTAAAAATTTATGTGAATCAATAAAAGCAGATGGAATTATTGCTGTGACTAGAACAGGTGCAACAGCAAATTATATTTCTAATGCTAAACCTAATGGAGTACCAATTTTTACATTTACAAATAATTTAAAAACTTTATCTCAGCTTTCTTTGGTCGGGTCCACTCATTCATTCTACATACCTAGACTTAATAATCATGACAAAACTTTAATGTATGCAAAAAAAGAACTTCAGAAATATTTTAAAAAAAAGAAAAGTTTAAAGTTCGTTATGGTGTCTGGAATATTTTCAGAGGACCATTCTGAAGCAGTCCAGATTATAAATTTTTAAATTAATGTTACATATATTGTAAAATTAAATTAACTGGAGTATTTATTGTCATCAAAAGATATAGATCCTATTGAAACTTCTGAATGGCTTGAAGCATTAAATAGTGTAATTGATGAAGTGGGGATCGATAGAGCATCATTTCTACTGACGAAGCTAGCTGAAAGAATTAACCAAGAAGGTGCAATTCCCTCATATAATCTCACAACACCTTTTAGAAATACCATTTCTGTCAAAGACGAAGCGCAAATGCCTGGAGATCTTTTTATGGAAAGAAGAATACGTTCGTTAATAAGATGGAATGCTCTTGTTATGGTACTCAAAGCAAATAAAAATGATGATGAGTTAGGTGGACATATATCAACTTTTTCATCAGCAGCAACTTTATATGATGTTGGATTTAATTATTTCTTTAGAGGATCAGACAATCAACTTGAAGACATGGTTTACTATCAAGGGCATTGCTCACCAGGAATCTATGCACGAAGTTTTCTTGAAGGATATTTAAATGAAGAAGACTTAGATAATTTTAGAAGAGAAGTAAACAAACCAGGGCTTTCGTCTTATCCTCATCCTTGGTTAATGCCAAATTATTGGCAATTCCCTGTAGTATCAATGGGATTAGGACCAATACTTGGAATCTATCAAGCTCATGTAATGAGATATTTATCTGCAAGAGGTTTAGTACCTAGAAATGACAGAAAAGTATGGGTTTTTTGTGGTGATGGTGAAATGGATGAGCCTGAGTCAAAAGGAGCTATAGGTTTAGCAGGAAGGGAGCAGCTAGAAAACCTTATTTTTGTTGTTAATTGTAATTTACAGAGACTTGACGGACCTGTAAGAGGTAATGGAAAAATTATTCAAGAATTAGAGGGAGCTTTTAGAGGAGAGGGTTGGAATGTCATTAAAGTGGTATGGGGTAGATTTTGGGATCCAATAATTGCTAAAGACACTCAAGGAAAGCTTCAAGAAATTATGGATGCTGTCGTTGATGGCGAATTACAAAACTATAAAGCAAAAGGTGGAGCCTATACCAGGGAAAACTTTTTTGCGAAGGATCCATCCGTTTTAGAAATGGTTAAAGATTTATCTGATGACGATATTTACAGACTCAATAGAGGAGGCCATGACCCCTACAAAGTTTATGCTGCTTATCATAAAGCTGTTAATTCTAAAGGTGCCCCTACTGTTATTTTAGCGCTTACTACTAAAGGCTATGGAACAGGATCAAGAGAAGCTGACAATACTACTCATCAGGTCAAAAAATTGTCGATTGAAAATATTAAATCCTTTAGAGATAGATTTGATATACCTGTATCAGACTCAGAAATTGAAGAACTTCCATACGTTCGGCCGCCAGAGGATTCACCTGAAATTCAGTATCTAAAAAAAACACGAAAAGCATTAGGAGGATTTATACCCAGAAGACGAACAACTTCTGAAGCACTAAAACTTCCAGATAACTCAATCTTTGAAAAACTCTATGAATCTAGTGGTGATAGGAAAATATCAACAACCATGGCAATAGTAAGAATCATTACAGAATTATTAAAAGATAAAGAATTAGGTGAAAGAATTGTTCCTATAGTTCCTGACGAAGCCAGAACCTTTGGAATGGAAGCTTTATTCAGACAGGTTGGTATTTATTCCTCAGCAGGACAAAAATATGAACCAGAAGATGCTGATAAAGTTATGTGGTATAAAGAGTCAAAAGATGGAGTAATGTTAGAGGAAGGTATTACTGAAGCAGGTGCTTTTAGCGCATGGACTGCTTTAGCAACAGCATATTCTAATTATGATTTCCCTATGATTCCTTTTTATTTGTTTTATTCAATGTTTGGATTTCAGAGAGTACATGATTTATCTTGGGCTGCAGGAGATGCACAAGCTAAAGGATTTTTAATTGGAGCAACTTCAGGAAGAACTACATTAAATGGCGAAGGTCTTCAGCATCAAGATGGACATAGCCATATTCTTTCATCAACAATACCAAATTGTCTTTCATATGATCCGGCTTATGCTTATGAAGTTGCAGTGATAATTAAAGATGGCATTCAGAAAATGTATGTTGAACAAGAAAATTATTTTTATTACATAACCACAATCAATGAAAACTATAAACATCCTGAAATGCCAAAAGGTGCGGAAGAAGGAATTATTAAAGGTATGCACAAAATAAGAACCTCTGATAAACCATTAGTCAGACTAATAGGATCTGGTGCAATTCTAAACGAGTCTTTAAAGGCATCTGAAATTTTAAAAAAATATAATATTGAATCCGAAGTATGGAGTGTGACTAGTTTTAATTTGCTTAGAAAGAACGGGATGGAGGTTGAACGCCAAAATCAATTAAATCCTTTAAATAAGAAAAAATTAACCTACGTTGAAGAGTGTTTTGAACAATCAATTCCAACAATTGCAGCAACTGATTATATGAGGTCATATGCCGAGCAAATTAGACCCTATATCTTAGGTCAATATATTACTTTAGGGACTGATGGTTATGGTCGTAGTGATTCAAGGGAAACTCTAAGAGATTTTTTTGAGGTAGATGCTGATAGCATAACAAGGGCTGCAGTTTTTGCTCTTTTCCAAGAAAAATATTTATCAAAAGACGAAATTGAAAAAATTTATAAAGAATTAAAGATTGATTCTGCTAGACCAAATCCTTGGGAAGTTTAATGTCTGAAGTATCTATAATAAATCTTCCCGATTATGGTGAATTTGAGGATGTTGAAGTAATTGAAATTTGTGCAAAAGAAGGGCAAAAAGTTGATTTTGAAGATCCTGTTGTAGTTCTTGAAACAGACAAGGCTGCAATGGAAATTCCTGCATCTGTGAAAGGAACTATCAAAAAAATACTTTTAAATGAGGGAGATAAAGTAAAAATTGGCATGCCTTTTATTGAAGTAGTTATTGATGATTTACCTAATAAAGATATAGAAGAATCAAAGACAGAAATTAAAGATCTTCCTAAAGAGGAGGATCATAATAATCAACTTATATCGGCAGTAGATGATGCAGCAGATGTTATGTCAGATTATGGAAGAGGGAAATTAAATTTAAAAAACGATATTAGCAGAGTTCATTCTGGACCAGCAACAAGAAAACTTGCTAGAGAGTTTGGTATTGATCTTACTGTTGTAGAAGGTTCTGGCCCTAAAGGAAGGATCTTAAAAGAGGATTTGCATGACTATGTAAAAAATATTCTAGCAAATAAGCAGGATAGACAAGACATTCCTTTAGCTCCAAATATTGATTTTTCAAAATGGGGAAAAATTAAAGAAGAAAAGCTTTCTAAATTAAAAAGAACAGCATCAGAAAATCTGCTTGCTTCATGGATAAGCATTCCTCATGTAACCCAACATGAGGAAATAGATTTAACAAAATTATTAAAACTAAGAAAGAAATTAAACAAAAGCAATAAGATTTCACCCCTTGCATACATTGTTAAATCTACTGCAGAAACCCTAAAACATTTTCCAGAAATGAATTCATCATTATCAAATGACAAAGAGACAATTGTAATTAAAAAATATTTTAATATTGGAATTGCTATAGATACTGAGAATGGACTAATTGTTCCAAATATCAAAGAAACTAATAAAAAATCTATTATTGAAATTTCAAACGAGATTAAACAATTGGCAATACTTGCAAAAAAAAGAAGATTAAACACTGATCAGTTATCTGGTGCAACATTTACAATTTCTTCTTTAAGTGGAATTGGAGGTAAATTTTTTACACCAATCATTAATCCACCTGAGGTTGGAATTTTGGGTCTTTCTAAAACTTATGATGTTGTAAAACTTGAAAATATGAAATTAACTACAACACAACAGCTTCCTGTGTCGCTATCTTATGACCATAGAATAATAAATGGCGTTTATGCTATGACATTTATAAATAAGCTAAATGAATATTTAAATGACGTAAATTTTTTGCAAAGCTCGTTTGAATAATTGATACAATATATTTTTAATTAATAGGTAAATATGTTTAACACGTTAGATTGGATAATCGTAGGCTATTATTGTGTTGGAATAATTACTTTGGCCACTTATGTTTCAAGAGCAAAATCAGGACAGGAACGAAGTGCTGAAGATTATTTTTTAGCTGGGAGGACACTTCCTTGGTGGGCAATTGGTGCATCATTAATTGCAGCAAATATTTCTGCTGAACAAATAATCGGTATGTCTGGGCAAGGTTTTGTTGTCGGAATGGCAATCGCAGTCTGGGAGTTAACAGCGGCTATTGCTTTGATAATTATGGCTAAATATTTCCTTCCAATATTTCTTGAGAAAAGAATTTACACTATGCCGCAATTCTTAGAACAAAGATTTGATAAAAGAGTTAGTTTGGTTTTATCTTTTTTCTGGTTGATAGTTTATATATTTATAAATTTAACTTCTGTCTTATGGTTAGGTTCTTTAGCTATAAATGCATTAACTGGATTGGATCTATTTTATGGCTTAGTTTTGCTTGCTATTTTTTCTTTAGCATATTCATTATCTGGAGGCTTGAAAGCAGTTGCTATGACTGATGCCGTACAAGTTATCTTGCTAATCTTTGGGGGATTGGCAGTATCATTTATTGCATTAAATATAATCTCTGAATCTAATGGTGTAATTGAAGGTATGCGAGTTGTACTGAATGAGATGCCTGAAAAATTTGACATGGTTTTATCTGCCGACAATCCTTCATATAAAGATTTACCTGGTGTTTGGATATTACTAGGCCTAGGAGTTTGGATTGGCCATTTCTTCTATTGGGGTTTCAATCAATATATTACGCAAAGAGCATTAGCAGCCAAAGATATTAAAGAGGCGCAAAAAGGAGTTATGTTTGCCGCATATTTAAAATTATTAATGCCTGTAGTCATTGTTTTGCCTGGAATATGTGCTGCAATTTTATTTCCAATGCTTGAAAAGTCCGATCAGGCTTATCCAACTATGATGTCTTTACTTCCAAATGGGTTGCTTGGCTTGACTTTTGCAGCTCTCATCGCAGCAATAGTCTCATCACTTGCATCTATGAGTAATAGCATAAGTACAATATTTACGATGGATATTTATAAATATTTTAAAAATGAGAACGTAAGCCAGTTTAATCTTATTCAAGTGGGCAGAATGACAGTTATTGTTTCTGTACTAATTGCGACCTTAGTTGCACAACCATTACTTGGAAGTTTTGAATCAATTTTTCAATATATACAAAACTTTACAGGATATTTTTCACCAGGAATTGTTGTTATCTTTTTAGTGGCATTGTTTTGGAAAAAAGCAACATCAATGTCTGTACTTATAGCAGCTCTTATATCGTTAATTGCATCAATACTTATAAGCATTAATTTTCCCGAACTGCCATTTATTCACAGAATGACAATCGTATTTATCCTATCTGCATTGGGATGTATTGTGACAACGTATATTCAAGGATATAAAGATCAAATAAAAGCAATTGATTTAAGTGCTGTAAATTTTTCAACATCAAAAGCTTTTAATTTAAATACAATCATTATCATCTTTGCTCTTGTTTGTATTTATGTTGCTTTTGCATAAATTAAAACTATGAAAAAATTAATCTTATTATTATTCTTTAATTCATTTACTTACGCTCAGGTAGATTGGTCTGATCCTAATGAATGCAAACTATCTGATCACACAAAGTTTAGTAGAGCTATTTTAGAAAAAATGACTTTAGAGCAAAAGGTCGGCCAAGTTATTATGCCGGAGATAAATAGTATTTCACCAGAGCAGGCAAAAAAATTTCATATAGGGACAATATTAAATGGTGGAGGAGGTTTTCCAAATCAAAATAAAAATAGCACGATCGAAGACTGGAAAAACTTAAGTAAGAATTATTATGATGCATCTACAATTGTTGATGGACAAAAGTTACCTATATTATGGGGCACAGATGCTGTTCATGGTCATAATAATGTAATAGGGGCAACAATTTTTCCACACAATATTGCACTTGGAGCAACTAGAAATGAAAGCCTTTTAAGAGATATTGGAGCAGCGGTGGCAAGAGAAGTAATTTCAACAGGAATAATTTGGACATTTGCTCCAACTATTGCTGTTCCTCAAAATGATCTATGGGGGAGAACTTATGAAGGATATTCAGAAGACCCTGAGCTTGTTTCAAAACTCGGCAAAAATTTCATTTTAGGACTGCAAGGCTATGGAAGTAATTTTTTAGACAATGATCATGTCTTAGCTACAGCAAAACATTTTCTCGGTGACGGTGGAACAAAAAATGGTATTGATCAGGGAAATACCATTATCGATGAACAGACTTTAAAAAATATACATGGTAAACCATATTATGAAGCTATTGACTCATGCGCTATTTCAATAATGGCTAGTTTCAATTCATGGAATGGTGTCAAAAGCCATGGAAATAAATATCTTTTAACAGATATTCTTAAATCGCAAATGGAATTTGATGGATTTATTGTTGGTGATTGGAATGGTCATGGCCAAATACCAGAATGCGAGGATGCAAATTGTCCCGATGCTCTTATTTCAGGCGTAGATATTTATATGGTCCCTACTGAATGGGAGTTTCTATATTGGAACACACTTGATCAAGTAAAAAACGGTATTATTCCAATGGAGATTTTAGATAATGCAGTTTTAAGAATTTTAAATGTAAAAAAACACTTAGGTCTATTTGATGGAAGAGTACCGCATGACTACAAAAAAAATCATCTTGGTGATAGCTCTCACATTGCATTGGCACGACAGGCAGTTCGAGAATCTCTTGTGTTGTTAAAAAATAATAATACTCTTCCAATGAGTCCCAATAAAAATTTTTTAATAGTAGGAGAACAATCAAAAAAAATAGAGAATCAAATGGGTGGTTGGACAATTACATGGCAAGGAAAATCTTGGGAAGGTACAGAAATATCAAATGATGATTTTCCAAACACTCTGAGTATTTTTGAATCACTGTCAAATCATATTACCCAGGTTGGAGGAAGTGTTGAGTATTCTAAGGATGGGTCTTATAAAAATAAACCTGACTTTGTCATTATGGTTTTTGGTGAAACTCCATATGCAGAAGGTTTTGGCGATATCAAAAATTTAAATTTTTCTAAACAAAATATTAATAACATTCAATTAATGAAAGATTATGTGAAAGAAGACATTAAGGTGGTCTCTTTATTTATTACAGGTAGGCCCTTAATAGTTGATGAGGAGATAGATATTTCAGATGCTTTTGTAACTATTTGGCTACCTGGAACTTCTGTTGAAGGTATTAATGATGTAATTTTTACAAATTTAGATAATACAGTTAATTACGACTTTAAGGGAAAATTACCTTTTTCTTGGCCAAGTGTATATTCAGACAATCCTTTAAATTATGAAGATCAAAATTATCAACCAAGATATGAATATGGATTTGGTCTTTCTTATAAATAGCACAAACAAGACATGAATAAGCTTTTATTGGTAGATATTGGCGGAACCAATATGAGATATGCGACAGCTTATTCAGATTCTAATGAAATTAGTAATATAAATAAAAAGGTATTCAATGAGGCTACCTTTTATGAAAACCTAGAGGACCTCACAAAAGAACATAAAATAGATACTTTAATTATGTCAGTAGCAGGCCCAAAAATAGATAACTCTATAACAATGACAAATAAAAACCTCTCTTTTAATCAAGATAATTTAAAAGAAAAATTTAAATTAAAAGAGTGCTATTTATTAAATGACTGGGAATCTATTGCACACAGTTATGTCTATATTAAAGAGAGCATTAAGATCATACAAAACGGTAAAACTTATAATAATAATTTGCTATTTTTTGGTCCAGGCACTGGTCTTGGAGCAGCTTTTTCAATGAATAAAATTGTACTGCCTACAGAGCTGGGGAATACAAAAAATTTTACAGAGAGTCTTAAACAAAATTTTAAAAATGTTACTTTTGAAGCATCTAGACTCGAGGACATTGTTTCAGGTTCGGGTATTTCAAAAATATATGAAACACTGACTCACGAAAAGTTATCAGCAGAAGAGATTTTTATAAAATTTTTAGACAAAGAGCCTGATGCTTTATTTGTTATAAATGGCTTCATTAAATCGCTGTCTCAAACATTATCAGATCTAGCATTATCATTTCTTCCAGGTAAGGGAATACTATTAGCTGGAAGTTTATCAAGAAGTATATATACACATTTTAACGAGCAAAACTTTTTTAAGCCCTTCATTAACAATAATACTGGCATGTACTTAGATATTCTTAAAAACACGCCCATAGGTGTTATAACTAAGGAAAGAACACCCTTATATGGAAATTTAGCTTTTTATAAAAACTTGAATAAAATTTAAAAGAATTTATAGAGATTGTGTATAATTCTTACCATCATGGCAGACAAAAAACAGACTAAAGTATATTTAATTCCAGAAGATGAGACTAGGGATAGTCACACTTATCACTATACAGCAGTAAAAACTAGAAAATTTACTCTTGAAAATAAAAAGATGAGACTAAAAAAATACAATCCAGTAAAAAGAGTTCATGAATGGTTTGTCGAAGCAAAGCTGCCTCCTCACAATTAATTTTTAGTCAATCTTAACTCTGTTGAGGAAATATCATCTCTGAACGTACCTTCTTCAAAACCAGTGCACCTATCTTTAATAACTTCAGGAATAGTTATCTCTTTTAAGGAAATAAACCTTTTACCAACCTTTCTTCCAAAAACTAAAAAATTAATATTGTGATCATTAAATCGTTGAATATGATCTCTCATATCTTTGAAGTTTTTATAAAATTTTTCATCAAACACTCTCATTAATGTATCAGCACCAATAATAAATACAGAGTTCGGAAACATTTTAGCCTTCTCACTAAATCTTCCAGCGGAAGTTAAAATCCAACTTTCATCATTTTGAAACTGATCTATTGTTCTTTTGATCTCATAAAAGGTTAGGGGAGGTTTATCAGCATTATTCGCACAAATTTCGAATGTCGTATGCATACCGGTTCTTTTTTCAGCTAACTCTTTCATTTTAAGATGTCCTTCATGAAGAGGATTAAACGAACCTGGAAAAATTAATTCAGGACTATTTTGATTGTTTGAGATGTAATCAACTTTATTATTAAATAATTTTTCCCAAGATTTTTCGGCTTTAATATTATTAATTTTTATTTCTTCATCAATTTTAGGTAAATCAAATTCAAAGCCACAAGATTCAGCCAATAAACTTAGAGCACAATTTGTTATAAGTTCTTCTTCTTGTCTTCTAGTTCTATTACCTTTAATTAAATAACATTCTAGGTACTTGGTATAGTTATACGCCTGAATGACAATGAAGAACTTATGCTCACCTCTTTTTTCATAAGTTGTTGCTAAGTTTGCTGTGATTGCAATACCTAAAAGATATTTAGTTTTTGTTCTTTGATCAATTTCTTTGGATTTTTTAAAAGCATTAGCAGCCATACTTAAACATGTTTCAAGAGAGCAATAATGATCAGGCGTCTTATTTAGAAAAGTATCCATAGATTCTTTTGAGTAAGGAATATAGGATTCCAATACTGTATTACTTGCACCAGGGACCTTTAATAACTCAGATATAGCATTTGTACCTCCA
>CACHII010000008.1 GCA_902579825.1 uncultured SAR86 cluster bacterium
TATAAAATCAATTGATGATTTGTTTTTAAAAATTGAGCTTGCTTATCATTATCAATTTTATAAAGTTTTTGGAACAGATGAAAAATTAAAAGAGGGTAAAAAACTTTGGGCAACAAGTTTAAAGAACAGGACTTCAGATGAGATAAGCAATGCTATTGAGTATGTAATTTTAAATCAATCATATCTTCCAACATTAACTGATATCATGAAAGCATGTGAGGAAGTGAAAAAACAGGATGGTTACCCTACCCCTGAAGAAGCTTACATTGAGGCAAGAAGATCATATCAACCTAGGAAAGATTTTAATTGGTCTCATCCCATTGTATATTTTGCAGGTAAAAAAATTGGCTGGAGCTATCTTTCTGAAAAAGATTCAAGAGAAACTTTTGAGGCATTTAAGAAAGTTTTTAATTCTCTAAAAAAGCAGTCTAAAAATGGTATTAATTTTAAAATTAAGAACAATAAAGAGAAAACTCATACAAAATCTTTTGATAAAAAATTATTTGAAAAATTGAGAAAAAAATACAAAGTTTAAGGATGATGAAGTTAACAAAAAATATAAGAATATCTTTATATATTCTTATTCCAATAGTATTGTGGATGGCCTCAGGATTATTTAAGAATGAGAAGGTGGCGGAGGTTGAGAAAAAAAGTGAGCTTTTCTCAGTACAGACGATTCTCAGTACTGCCATAGAATATCAACCTCTTATTAAATTAAAAGCTACAACAAAATCAGAAGCTAGGGTTGACGTAAAAGCTAAAACCTCTGGTGAAGTTGTAAAAATTGGGGCAACTCAAGGTAGGTTTATAAACAAAGATGAAATCTTATGTAGCCTTGGTGTTGTGGAGTTAAATAGAACTGAAGTGAAAGCCCCCTTTGGAGGATTTGTTGAGCAAATTGTTAAGCCTGGGAACTTTCTTGAAAGAGGTCAAGTTTGCGCAACTATTATTCAGCTAGATCCAATATCTTTTGTAGCAGGAGTTCCTGAATACGATATTAATAAAGTTAAAATAGGACAAAAGGTTGACGTTGAGCTAGTTACTGGTCAGTCAATTAATGGAGAATTAACTTTTGTTTCAAAAAGTGCATCGCCTGACACAAGAACATTTGTTATTGAATCTCAAATTTCTAACCCTAATGGTAATGTGAAAGATGGATTAACTGCAAACATGACTATTGAGATAGATAAAGTTTTGGCACATAAAATCTCCCCTTCAATATTGCTATTAAATGATGAGGGCAAGCTAGGCATAAGAGTAGTGATAGAAAATGATACTGCTATGTTCAAAGAAATAGATATTCTTGAAGACTCCGAGGATGGTTTGTGGGTAACAAATATACCAAATACTGTTGAGATAATAGTTCAAGGTCAGGGATTTGTTGAGGATGGTCAAAAAATACTTACAAACCGTTTATGATAGGAATAATAGACTTTGCTTTAAAAAAAGCTAAGACCACATTATTGATTGCTTTCATGGTAATCATTGCTGGTTCATATGCTAGACAAGAAATACCTATAGCTGCATCACCAAATGTGCAGCTACCTTTTATCACAGTATCAGTTTTTTTAGATGGTGCTTCGCCAAGCGATACTTCAAGATTAATAGCAAGACCACTTGAAAATAGACTAAAAAGTGTTACTGGGGTTAAAAATATTCGCTCAACAAGTTCTTTGAGTTATGCAAGAATTTTTTTAGAGTTTGAAGTTGGTTTTGACATAGATAAAGCTCTTGTTGATGTTAAACAAGGTGTTGAAGAAACGAAATATCAATTGCCTCTTGGTGCTGAAGATCCTCAAATAGAAGAATATAGCGAAGCTAGCTTTCCTGTAATGAACATTAGTATTGTGGCTGGTAGCTCATTAAGACAAAAGGTTTTTTACGCCCGTGAACTCAAAGATAGGATAGAGCCTATTGAGCAAATTCTTGAAGTAAGAATGACTGGAGCACCTGAGGAGGTTCTTGAAGGCGTAATTGATAAAGCAAAGATGGAGTCATATGGTGTAACTCTTTCAGATATCTATAACTCGGTTGCTAGCAATAATTTGATAATTCCTGGTGGAAAGCAAGATACTGGAAGGGGTAGTTTTAATATTGAAGTACCCAGCATAATTGAGTCCGCAAAAGATGTTTACAGCATTCCTGTAAAAGTATCAAAAGATGCGATTGTGACTCTTGGTGATGTAGCTACAATAAAAAGAACATTTAAAGATTTCACATCTTACGCAAGAGTAAATGGTCAAGATGCTGTCACATTGGAAATTTCATTAAGGGAAAGTGCAAATGCGATTGATGCATCGAATGCCATAAGAGATATTCTCAGTAAATTTAAAGATGAGCTTCCAGAAAATTTATCAATCGTAATTTCTAATGATGATACTGTTTATGCCAGCCTGATGGTAAAAGAATTAAATGGAAATATTATTGCTGCTGTTGTATTAATTATGGTCCTGGTTATAGCAAGTATGGGAACAAGAGTATCTATGCTTGTTGGTTTATCAATACCTTTCTGTTTTTTAATGACATATTTAATTTTATACAGTCTCGATATGGAAGTTAATTTTCTTGTAATGATGGGTCTCCTTCTTGGAATGGGAATGCTTATTGACGGATCCATAGTGATCACAGAATATGCAGATAAGAAAATTGCAGAGGGTTTATCCAGAGCAGAAGGTTATGCTCTTGCTGCAAAAAGAATGTTTTATCCTATAGTCGCATCTACAGGAACTACATTAGCTGCTTTTATTCCAATAATGTTTTGGCCTGGTTTTACTGGTCAATTCATGAGATACCTCCCAATTACTATTTTCTTTGTGTTATCAGCGTCATTATTTTATTCATTAGTTGTAATTCCAGTTCTAGGTTCTTATTTTGGTCAAAAAGTATCTGCATTAAATATTAACGAAGAGCAAACATCTGTCTTTGTGAGGCTCACTGAATGGTATGGCAAATATATAAAACGTTTTGTTGAAAATCCTATAGAAACTTTTCTAGCTGTTGTTTCTGTCTTATTAATAATTATTATGAGTTATGCCTTTTCTGGTAAAGGTACTATATATTTTGCAATTGTTGATCCTGTCCAAGCAAACATTACTGTTAAAGCAAGAGGTAACTTCTCTGCCCTTGAAACAAAAGAGATTATTGAACAAGTCGAGGAGCGTTTTTTAGAAATAGAAGGCATAAAAAATGTTTACCTTCGATCTGGAACAAACTGGTGGCAATCAGGTGCAGATAGAATTGGCGGTGGTTTTATTGAGACATTAGAACCATCACAAAGAGATATAAGTGGTTTTGAGATAATGGATAGATTAAAGGCATCTACTAAAGATCTTCCAGGAATTACTGTTGAAGTTGAGGCAGATATTGGTGGGCCATCTTTTGATTCACCAATTGAGTTAGATGTTTTTGGTAATACTGAAAACGATGTGAATGATGCAGTTGCTAAGATTGAAAACTACATGCGAAATGAGATGACTGGATTAAATAACATCTTTTCATCCAAAGCTTATCCTTCGGTTGAATGGAGTGTTGATGTTGATAAACAAAAAGCAGCTCAGCTTGGTGTCAGCGTGAGTGATGTTGGCGCGCTTGTTCAAATGCTAACTAATGGTTTTAAGGTTGGAGAATATCGTCCTGATGATGCCAAGGATGAGGTTGAAATAAGAGCAAGATTTCCTGATTCAGATAGGACTATCACAGGCATTAGAGACTTAAATGTGGTTACTAAACAAGGCACTGTGCCGGTGAGCTCTTTTGTAAATGTTGTTCCAAAAGAGAATAGAGAAACAGTTAATAGAAAAAATGGGAAATATTTCCAAGAAGTAGGTGCTGGCTCAGATGATGATTCAAAGGTTAATCAAAAAATTGAAGAATTGGAATCATGGCTTCAAGAAACAGATCTCGGATATGGAATATCTTATCAATTTAGCGGCATGGCTGAAGAAACTGAGGAAGTTAATAATTTCATGATTGTAGCCGGATTAACTGCTGTATTTATGATGTTATTAATGTTAATTACTCAGTTCAATAGCTTTTATCAATCACTAATTATTTTGTCCTCAGTAACAATATCTTTTGTTGGAGTTTTGCTTGGATTATTAATTACTGGAAAATCCTTTAGTACAACCATGACAGGTATCTCAATAGTCACTCTTGCTGGCATTGTTGTAAATAATAATATTGTATTAATAGATACATTTAATAAGTTAAAAGAGGAAGCGCCTCACTTAAAACAATCTTTACATATTATTAATGCTTGCAAACAAAGACTGAGACCTATTGTTCTAACATCTCTTACAACAATATTTGGACTGTTGCCTTTAGCAATGGGTGTTAGTTTGGATCTAATTTCAAGAGATATAGTTGTTGGTAGTAGAATTGTTGATTGGTGGTCAAATTTAGCCGTATCAATAGTTTTTGGACTAGGTTTTAGTACATTTGTAACTCTTATACTGACTCCAGCTGTTTTAGCTCTTCCATATGCAATAAGGAATGAATATAAAAAATACTTCCAAACTGAATCCAATCAAATACAATAAATTATGGCTAAAGATAAACAAACAGACTTTGAATCATCACTAAAGGCTCTCGAATCTATTGTTAAAAGATTGGAAGATGAAAACATTAATTTAGAAGACTCTGTTAAATCATTTGAAGAAGGCATTAATCTTGTAAAAGAGTGTCAAAATCAACTTCAAGAAGCAGAATTAAAAATAAAAACTCTCCTTGATAACGGCAGTTCAACAGATATAGAAGATCAGTAAGGTGTTAAATCAATTTTTGCTCGACTTGAGAGAGAAAATTTCATTGAATATGAAAAAATCTATTGGTGATTCTAATTTCATCGAAAAAGCCATGACCTATTCATCTATTGCTGATAGCAAAATAATAAGAGCGGGAATAATTTTTGCCTCAGGAAGAATAAATAAAAATATTCATGATGACAGTCTTCTTACTCTTGCTACTGCAGTTGAATTAATTCACACTTACTCATTAATACATGACGATCTTCCTTCAATGGATGATGATGATTTTAGAAGAGGTAAAGAATCAAATCATATAAAGTTTGGTGAAGCTAATGCTATTTTGGCTGGTGATGCATTACAAGCATTAGCATATGAAGTTATATGTGATGATAAAAAATTAGATTCAAATAGCAAAGTTCAAGCTATCAAGTTAATTAGCAACGCTTGTGGTAAAAACGGCATGGTTCTTGGTCAGCATCTTGATATAGAAAGTGAATCAAAAGATGTAAATATAAAAGATGTTGATAACATTCATTCTTTGAAAACTGGAAGGTTGATTGAGTGTTCTGTGATGTTAGGTCAAATTAATAATAACGACCAAAAAATTAAAGAAATATTAAATAATTTTGGTAGGAAAATTGGTCTTGCTTTTCAAATAACTGATGATATTTTAGAAGCTACATCAGACAAAAGTACTCTTGGTAAAAATAACAACTCGGATTTAAAGAATAATAAATCAACTTATATTAAAGTTATTGGACTCAAGGAAGCTAAAAATAAATCATATGAGCTCTCAAGTTCAGCAATTAAAAGCTTGGAAGAACTAATGCTAAATGAAACAAATATGCTGATAGAATTAGCAAAATATATATCGTATAGAGAAAAATAAATTGAAGATTTTTAAAGAAATTCCTACTCAAAAGCCGATTACACCCATATTGGACAGTATCAATTTGCCTTCAGATATTAGATCTTTTTCATTAAGTGAATTAGAAAATCTTGCAAATGAAATTAGAGAATTCTTACTTTATTCAGTTGGGCAAAGTGGTGGACATCTTGGAGGTGGTCTTGGTGTAATTGAGCTCACAATTATATTGCACTATATTTTCAATACTCCTTTTGATAATTTAGTATGGGATGTCGGTCATCAGGCCTATCCGCACAAAATACTTACTGGTAGAAAAAACAAGATGCAAACTATCAGAAAAAAAGGTGGCTTAGCTCCATTCCCTTCAAGAAAAGAAAGTGAATTTGACGCATTTGGCGTTGGTCACTCAAGTACATCGATTAGCGCTATGCTTGGGATGGCAATTGCATCAAAAGAATCAAATCCAGAAAAAAAACATATAGCAGTAATTGGCGATGGAGCAATGACAGCAGGTATGGCATTTGAAGCTCTGAGCCATACCGGTCACCTAAAGCCAAACGTTTTAATTATTCTGAATGATAATGATATGTCGATATCAGAAAATATTGGTGGATTATCTAATTATTTCTCAAGAATATGGGCTTCAAAGACCTATAAAGGTATTAAGAAAAGTGGTGCTAGTTTTTTAAAGCCTCTACCACAAGCCTATCATCTTGCAAGAAAAGTAGAAACACAAATGAAGGCAATGGTTGCTCCAGGAACAATTTTTGAAGAGTTGGGTTTGAATTATATTGGTCCTATTGACGGTCATAACCTTAAAGAATTAAAAGATGTTATTTCCAATCTGAAAGAATTTGAAGGTCCACAATTTTTACATGTCATTACAAAAAAAGGAGCTGGTCTAGATCCTGCTGAGGCAGACAGGATTGGATTCCATGCAATAGGAAAAATTCAGTCAATAAAAAATAAAAAATCTAAACAAAAGAAGTATCAAGATGTTTTTGGAGATTGGGTTGTGGATATGGCAAACAAGGATAAAAAGCTTATTGCGATTACTCCAGCAATGAGAGAGGGATCTGGACTGGTTCAGTTTAGTGAAAAATTTCCTGATAGATATTACGACGTTGCTATTGCTGAACAACATGCAGTTACATTTGCTGCTGGAATTGCAACAGAAAATAAAAAACCAGTTGTTGCAATTTACTCAACTTTTCTTCAAAGAGGATATGATCAACTTATTCATGATGTTGCTGTTCAAAATCTCGATGTGACTTTTGCATTAGATAGATCCGGTCTTGTTGGTGAAGACGGTCCAACTCACTCAGGAAATTATGATATTGCTTTCTTAAGATGTATTCCAAATATGTTGATTTGTACTCCCTCAGATGAAAATGAAACAAGAAAATTATTAACAACGGCATACTTACATAATGGACCAGCTTCTGTAAGATACCCAAGAGGTACTGGGCCTAACAGTAATATTGATAAAGATCTTGAGCCTTTAAAAATTGGTGAGGCAAATATAATAAACGATGAAGACTCAGAAATAATAATTTTGAACTTTGGAACTCTTTTAAATGAGGCAAATGAAATTTCAAAAGAGCTAAAAGCCACTTTAGTAGATATGCGTTTTGTAAAGCCTTTAGATGAAAAGCTATTAAGCAAACTTCTTAAAAAGGCTAAGGTTTTTATTTCTATTGAGGATAGTTCAATTATGGGTGGCGCTGGAAGTGCTGTTCAAGAATTTGTATCAAAAGAAAATCTACATGTAAGATCAATCCTTTTTGGTATTCCTGACAAATTTATTGAGCATGCCTCAAGAGAAGAAATGCTAGTTGAAGCTGGTTTAGACGTAGAGAATATTAAATCTAAATTAAGTAAATTGTTATAAGAGAAGCAAAGAATGCTGCAAAAATTGCAGCCATCAAGTCATCAAGAACAACCCCTAATCCATTTTTAAAATTTTTATCTATATATGAGATTGGAAAAGGTTTATAAATATCAAATATTCTAAATATCATTAACGCAAGCAATGCATATATAGATCTTTCATATTGTGAAGAGGCAATAAAAATGACCGGAATCATTGCTAACCATATACCTGCCAATTCATCAATTACAATAGATTTATGATCTTTTTCTTTAAGATCCTTTGTTGCAACAGTTGATATATAAATCGAAAATATAATTACATAAAATGTCAAAGTAACCAAAACTGCTGCACTGATAAAATGAGACAAAACTATAAAAATGAACCAACCAAATATACTTCCAACAGTACCCGGTCCAATTGGGAATAGCCCGAGTCCGCCTAAGGTTGCTAAAAAATGATATGGATCTCTTAGGTTAGGGAACTTCTGCATCTTAAATCATTGTAACAATTTTTCTAGCAATGGTAGGCGATGTAGTCCATTTGCCACCAAATATAGTTAAAAGTGAATCATTTTTTTGAATAAAAAAATCTCTCGAGGATTTATGAAAATTATCTTTTGATTTTATTAGGGGTCTTACTCCAGAATATGAACTAATTATTTCTTTTTTAGAGATCGATTCTTTTAAAATTTGATTAAAGCTATCAATAAGATATTTAATTTCATTTTTACTTATCTCTGGTAACTCAGGATGAGAAACTTTTACTTCTGTTGTTCCTAACAAGGTATAGTTTTTATAAGGTAATGCAAAAATATATCTAGACTTACATATGCCTGAGAACATCAAACCAAATTCAGACTTTCTATTAATTATCAAATGACTGCCTTTTATATAATCGATATCTTTTTGACTCTTAATATTATTTTGTTCAAGTAACATTTTTGACCAGGGGCCCACTGCTAAAATTATTTTATCAAAATGATTTTTATTAATAGCTCCCTGAGTATCAAATTTTTTGACTTCATTAAATTCATGTATTTCTATATTAAGTTCTTTTGCTAATAAAATTAACTCTCTTCCAAGAGAATCATCATCCATACTTCCATCAAAAAATGATAAGTATGTTTTATAGTTGTCTTTTAGAAGAAATTGGTCATTCTTAATTTGCTTTGATATTGAGCTTTTGTCTAAATTTTTTGAGCCTGCTAAAAATTCGTATAACTTAATTCCTATAAAAGATTTAATTAATACCAAAGAAAATTTATTTTTAAATGGAATGGCTATCTTTAATTTTCTTGTTTGTTTTGGGAAATTTTCTAACCACCATGATCTATCATTTAGTCCATTTTTAACTTCGTTAAAATGAAAATTCTCAAGATATCTCAATCCTCCATGTAAAAGCTTCGTCGTTTTTGAGCTTGTCTCACTTAGTAAAGTATTTTTTTCAAAAATTGATACCTTATGACCTTCTTTTGCCAGAAAAATCCCAACAATTAGACCGGTAATTCCACCTCCAATTATTCCAATTTTTTTATTCAAAAGAATCCCATCCATGCTTTTTAAAATTAACTGGTGAATTATCTTTCTTTATAATGATTTTCGTATCTGACTTTATTTCACCAATGCAAAAGTCTTCTGAGATATGTTCGTTGTCTTTAAATTCTGGTGAGCATGTATAACACAGTTTATAATCATCTCCACAAGACAAATCATCGATATCATTTGTTATAGGTATATTTTCATATATTATTTCTGCGCCTACTTCTGAAGATTTGCATATTCTAGTAAGGTCTTTAATTAATCCATCTGAAATATCAATACAGCTATTAGCATATTTAGAAATATATTCACTTTTATTAAAATCCACTTTAGGATTAAAAAACTTTTTTATGTATTTGGATTGTTGATTATTTTTCCAATCCTCTAATCCCTTTCTTCCTTCTCCCAAAGGACCAGTTACATATATTAAATCACCGACTTTTGCAGTTGATCTTAAGATATTGTTCTTATACGCATAACCAAAAACGTTAACGCAAACACTAATTTCACCATTTGTAATATCTCCCCCAACCAACTTTAGTTGATACTCATTTAATATTTTCTCAACTCCGTTTGTAAATTGCTTATACCATTTCAAATCAGTAATATTTGATGTCAATCCAATTGATATAAATGCTGGGTAGGCTCCCATAGCTGCTAAGTCACTCAGAGCAACTGCAATAGATCTATACGCAATATCCTGAGGCTTGGAATCTTCAGGAAAATGTGAATTGACTTTTGAGATATCAATAGAATGCACAAGATCTTTGCCTTGAGATTTTATTACAGCAGCATCATCTCCAGATCCAACTATTACAAGATCATCTTTTTTAAGATCAACTAGATGTTGAAAACAATTTAATATTGCTGATTCTGATATCAAGAAGGGTATCTTTCAAACAATCCGCTGGCTCCCATTCCACCGCCAACGCACATTGTTACAACACCAAACTGTTTATCCAAATTTTGGAGCTGTCTTGTAAGGTGTCCAACTTGTCTAGAACCTGTCATACCAAAAGGATGTCCAATTGAGATTGAACCACCGTCTAGATTGAGCTTATCCATGGGTATACCAAGCTTATCTCTGCAATATACTACTTGGACTGCAAAGGCTTCATTAAGCTCCCAAATATCGATGTCATCTACAGAAAGATTATAATTTTTTAATAATTTTGGAACAGAATAGATTGGTCCAATTCCCATCTCATCTGGCTCACAACCCATTGTAGTAAAACCTCTAAAATAAGCTGAAGGTTTTAAATTTAGTTCCTTAGCTTTATCTTCTGACATAACCAAAGTTACTGATGCTCCGTCAGATAATTGTGATGAGTTTCCTGCAGTAACAGAACCATTGTCTGGATCAAAAACTGGTTTTAAAGATGCTAAGCCTTCTAGAGTAGTTTCTGGTCTGTTGCATTCATCTTTATCAACTGTATAGTCAATTTCTTTTGATTCACCTGTTTCTTTGTTAGTGAGAAGCATTTTAGTATCCATTGGTATAATTTCATCATCATATCCACCAGATTGCTGAGCTGCTGCAGTCCTGATTTGGCTCTCAAAAGCATATTCATCTTGTGCTTCTCTTGAAATCTCATATCGTTTTGCAACAACTTCTGCTGTCATACCCATTGGAAAATAAATTCCAGGAACTTCCTCAGCCAATCTCTCATTAACAAAGTTATCCATATTCATATTCATCATTGATATGGTTTCAGCACCGCCCGCAATCACTGTTTCATAACAACCCGCCATAATTTGACCAGCAGCCATCGATATTGACTGAAGTCCAGATGAACAATATCGATTGATAGTAGTACCGCCTGTGGTTATTGGTAATTTTGACAACACTGCCGCATTTCTACCAACATTATGACCTTGAGCTCCTTCAGGGTTTCCACAACCCATAATTATATCTTCCACTGCTTCTGGTGGTAAATTTGGATTTCTTTCAAGCAATGCATCGATAATATGCGCGAGCATTTCATCTGGTCTGGTCATGTTAAATCCGCCTCTGTGTGATTTAGCCAAGCCTGTTCTTACACTATCAACAATTACTACATTTTTCATACTTTCTCCAAATTTAATAAATTATTCTATTCTATCTTCATCCTTACTTAAAGCTTTATACCAATCAGGAATTAAATCAATATTATATTCTTTAGCTCTTTTAAGAACATAGGGTATTGAAATGGGGCTAAAAGGAAGTATTACCAGAATGCCTAAACCTAAACTTCTAAAAACTTGTTTTAACTGATAATTTGCTTCTTCAACTTCATCGTCAGTTGCATAACCCTCTATATATTTAACATATATATCCAACATTTTCTTATTCTCAATAGTTTCATCTAAGAAAGCATCTTTAAGCCTTAATAAATATTTTTCAATTTTTTTTGTATTCATAGAATTTAAATTATTATGCTACATTTGTTTATATGAATAAATCTGAAAGAGCTAAAATTGTAAGAAAAATTTTAGATAGGTCCTATCCTGATACGCCTGTTCCTCTTAATCATAAAAATAATTTCACTCTACTAATTGCGGTACTTTTATCTGCTCAATGTACTGATGAAAGGGTTAATCAGATTACACCAAAACTATTTTCAATTGCTTCTTCTCCACTAGAGATGTCGAAAATTTCTGTAAATGAAATATATAAAATTATAAAACCTTGCGGTCTTGGGCCACAAAAATCAAAAGCTATACATAAACTTTCAAATATCCTTGTGAAAAAATATGATCAAAAAATACCAAATAACTTTAAAGATCTTGAAAGCTTACCTGGAGTTGGTCATAAAACTGCCTCTGTAGTAATGAGTCAAGGATTTGGCATACCTGCATTTGCCGTAGACACTCATATCCATAGATTGGCTCAAAGATGGGGATTAACAAAAGGGAGAAATGTAAAAAAAACAGAAGAGGATCTCAAAAAAATTTTTCCTAAAAATTCATGGAATAAACTTCATTTACAAATTATTTTCTGGGGCAGAGAGCATTGCATGGCCAAGGCCTGTTTCGGCTTAAAATGTGAAATATGTAAAAAATGTTACCCAAAAAGAAAGAAACCTTTTGTGCACAATAAGCCTTAGATAATATAAAATTAGCTGTCTTTTATAAAAAATAAAATTTACTAATATGAATTCATCAAAAAGCGATAATATATTTTCAAATAATCAATCAATCAAAGATTATGATTCAGAGCTTTGGTTATCTTTCCAAAAAGAAGCAGAAAGACAAGAAGATCATATCGAGTTAATTGCATCTGAAAACTATGCGTCCAAAAGAATTCTTGAAGCACAAGGATCTCTACTCACCAATAAATATGCAGAGGGCTATCCTTCGAAAAGGTACTACGGTGGATGCGAAAATGTTGATATTGCAGAAAATCTAGCTATTGAAAGAGCTAAAGAGCTTTTCAAAGCAGATTATGCAAATGTTCAACCACATTCTGGTTCATCAGCAAATGCGGCAGCATATTTAGCCCTTCTTGAGCCAAATGATACTATTCTTGGAATGAGTCTTGATCATGGAGGACATTTAACTCACGGCTCTAAAGTAAATTTTTCAGGAAGAAATTATAAAAGTGTTCAATATGGTTTGCACCCTGAAACAAATGATATTAATTATGAAGAAGTGCTGTCTCTTGCAAAACAACACAAACCAAAACTAATAATTGCTGGTTTTTCAGCATTCTCTGGAATCGTAAATTGGAAAAAGTTTAGAGAAATTGCTGATGAAGTTGATGCATATTTTCTAGTTGATATGGCTCATGTTTCTGGGCTGGTTGCTGCTGATTTATATCCCTCTCCAGTACCGTATGCAGATGTTGTTACTTCAACCACCCATAAAACTTTAAGAGGTCCTAGATCAGGTATTATTCTTGCAAGAGCAAATGAGGAAATTGAAAAGAAATTAAATTCTGCTGTTTTTCCAGGATCACAAGGAGGACCTTTAATGCATGTGGTTGCTGCAAAAGCTTTATGTTTCAAAGAAGCTTTAAATCCAGAATTCAAACTATATATTCAACAAGTCATGCAAAATGCAAAAGTCATGGCAGAAATCATCATATCCAATGGTGTGGACGTCGTTAGTAATGGAACACAAAATCATATTGTATTAGTTGATTTAAGAAATAAGAATATTACTGGAAAAGATTTAGAAAAAGTTCTTGGTTCTATAAATATTACAGTTAACAAAAATTCTGTGCCTAATGATCCTGCTTCTCCTTTCGTTACATCAGGAATTAGAATAGGAACGCCTGCAGTTACAACTAGAGGATTTAAAGATAAGGAAATTATTCAAGTAAGTAATTGGATATGTGAAATTATTAATAATTTTGATAATGAGGAATTGCAAAACAAAATTAAGAACGAAGTATCAAATCTCACTAATAATTTTCCAGTATATAATTTATAGATGTTTTGTCCCTTTTGCCAAGCCGAGGATACTAAAGTCATTGACTCAAGGTTGGTAGCTGATGGCTCGCAAATAAGAAGAAGGAGATCATGTGAAGTATGTCATTCAAGATTTACTACATTTGAAACTGCTGATTTAGCACTTCCGAGGGTTATCAAAACAAATGGTGAAAGACAGCCTTTTAATGGTTCAAAACTTAAAAAAGGCATGCTTCGTGCATTAGAAAAAAGACCCTTATCTACTGAAGAAATAGACACAGTTTTTGGAAAAATTCTTAAAGAAATTAGAACAAGAGGCGTTAGAGAAATTAAATCTATTGAAATTGGCGAAATAATGATGAACGCCCTAAAAGAGGTCGATACTGTAGCATATGTTAGATTTGCTTCTGTATATAGAGACTTTCAAGATATTAAAGATTTTTCTGAAGAGATTGATTCATTAAATAAAGAAAAGCCAAAAAAGAAAAAATCTAAGAAATGAATTATGAAGAAATTATGCTTCGTGCCATTTCTGAAGCTGAGAAATATAAATACACCGCAAAACCAAATCCAGTAGTTGGTGCTATTCTGTTAAAAAATGAAGAAATTATATCTGAAGGTTATCATAAAAATTATGGAAAAAATCATGCTGAAATTAATGCCATAATTAATGCAAATAGACAAAAAAACAAAAAATTTAATGATTTTTCCGAGCTTACACTTATTTGTACTTTAGAGCCTTGTAGTCATATTGGAAAAACAGGTTCATGTGCACATGCAATTGTAAAAACAGGAATAAAAAAAGTAATTATTGGTTCAATTGATCCAAATCCAAAAGTATCTGGCAAAGGAATTCAAATTTTAAAAGAAAATAATGTTCATGTTGATGTTGGAATTCATAAAGATGTTGTTGCGAAGCAAAATAAATTTTTCTTTTATAGGCACATTAATAATAAACCATATATAACTGTCAAAATAGCAAGCTCATTAGATGGTAAATCTCATTATGAAAATCATGAAAGAGTTTTTGTTACAGGCGATAAAGCTAGGTTAGATGTTCAACTATTAAGAGCAAAATATGATGCAATCCTTACTGGAACAAATACTCTTTTGAATGATAATCCTAGAATGAATGCAAGAGTAAATTTCCCTGTCAACCAGCCTGAAAAAATATTAATGTCAACATCATTTAGCTTCGGAGCTAATACATCTGAAATGCCTTTTTTTGAAGGCAAAAGAGTTACACATTTTCAGCATAATGATATTGATTGCGTGATACCAATAATGCTTGAAAATGATAAGTGCTCTATTTTGGTAGAAGCCGGTCCAAAATTAACAAATGCATTCTTAAAAACTAATCATGTTGATGAGCTAATAATATACAAATCTCAAAAAAAGCTTGGTAAAACTGGTATAAGTTGGTTTAAAGAAGATAATGCTGTAGAAAATTATGGTTTTAAATTAGAATCGTCATATAAAATAGGCACCGATTTAAAAGAAATATATAAAAAAGATGAAGAAAAGTAACATTTCAGAAATAATTAAGGACATCAAAAGCGGCAAAATGGTTATCATTGTGGATGATGAGTCTAGAGAGAATGAGGGAGATCTGATTTGTGCTGCAGATCTTATTACACCAGAAATAATTAATTTTATGGCCTCTAAAGGTAAGGGACTAATATGTTTACCAATGAGTAAAGATTTATGTGAAAAATACGACCTAAAAATGATGACTAACAATAACAGAGCAGCTAATAAAACTGCATTTACTGTATCAATAGAAGCTGCAGAGGGAATAACTACAGGAATCTCAGCAGCTGACCGTGCACATACAATCAAAACAGCTGTAAATAAAAATTCAAAACCTTCAGATATTGTCCAGCCAGGTCATATATTCCCTTTAAAAGCAATGAAAGGCGGAATTTTAAGCAGAGCTGGTCATACAGAAGCAGCTTGTGATCTAGCTAAAATTGCTGGGCTTCAGCCTGCTGGCGTAATTTGTGAAATTATGAATGATGATGGAACTATGGCAAGAAGAGATGATCTAATTAAATTTGGTCAAGAAAATGATATCAAGGTTGGAACTATAGCTGATCTAATTGATTACAGGCTTTCTAGAGATTCTACAATTGAATCTGTTATGGAAAAAAATGTTGAAAACGAATTTGGCAAATTCAAACTAAATGTATGGCGAGATAAAATTTATGATGAATACCATTTCTCACTAACAATGGGCGATCTTTCATCTGTTGAATCTCCACTTGTAAGAGTTCAAACACAAAGCATACTTCAAGATATTCTTGGCATTGATGAGCTTGGTAAAAACTGGTCGATAAGAAATTCTTTAAAAAGAATTGCACAAGAAAGAACAGGCTTGTTCGTTCTCATCAATCACAGAGATGCGAAAAGCTATTGGTTGAATAAGTTAGAAGAGAGAGAAATTGAGCCTAAAAATAATAGGAGAGTAATTGGTGTTGGTTCTCAAATCTTACGACTATTAGATTTAAAGAAAATAACTGTATTGGGAACACCTACAAAATATAGTGCAGTTTCAGGATTTGATATAGAAATTACTGGTTTTGAAAATGAATAAAGTCTTAATTATTCATACTTCATGGTACGAGAAGCATATTGCAAGAATGCTTGATATTTCTGTTGAAATACTTGAAAAAAACTTTAAGTGTGAAAAGGCAAAAGCACCAGGAGCTTTTGAACTATCTGCATTAGCAAAATATAAACTTGAAAAGAAAAAATATCTTGGTGTTTTATTTTTAGGAATTATTGTACGCGGTGAAACTAGCCATTATGACCTTATTTCAAACGAGACCTTTAGATCTATAAGTAATCTCGCCGATAAGTACTTTAATGTTGCTATTATTAACAACGTTATTTGTGTTGAGAATCAATCACAACTTGAAGAAAGATTAATCATCAATACACGAAATAATGCCAATGCGCTAATTCAACTTATAAATGAAAAATCTAGCTAATTTTAAAGTTGCTGTAAAAACAAGGGAATATTTAATACAAGCTATATTTCAGATGCTTTTTAGTGATCAAAAAGCCTCCCAAATAATCAATCAATTTAAAAATGAACATAAAAATAAAAAAGTAGATTTTACTTTGTTTGCAAACTCTTTAAATTCTATTCAAAATAACAGAAGAAGAATAGAATCAATTCTTATATCACTAAATATAAAAGACTCAAACATAGAAATAATTGACAAATCAATTATGTACTTTGCAGTAAATGAAATGATTAGAGGAGATTTAGATAGACCTGTAGTTATAGATGAATCTTTAAGATTAAGTAAAAAATTCTCAAGTCCTGAATCTTATAAGTTTATAAATGCAAGTCTAGATAAATATCTCAAGACACACAAATAACTTATCTTATAATTGTTTGATTTCTGGATGGGCCAGTTGAAATAATTGAAGCATTACATTCAACAAATTCTTCAATAAACTTAATATAAAGTCTAGCTTTTTCAGGCAGGTCTGAAAAGACAGTAATGCCTTCTGTTTTTGACAACCAACCCTCAAAAGTTTTATAAACCGGAACTCCATTATCGTAACGTATACAAATTTTAATCTCTTGCATTTCATCCAATACATCAAGCTTTGTAATACACAAATCGGTTACAGAGTTTATAAATATTGCTTTTTTTAGTAATACTAAATCTAGCCATCCACATCTTCTGGGACGACCTGTTGTTGCACCAAACTCATTACCCTTCTTCGCAAGCAGTGATCCTGATTCATCATGTAATTCAGTTGGGAAAGGACCCTCACCAACTCGAGTTGTATATGCTTTTGTAATTCCAATAATCTTATCTATGAATTTTGGCCCTATGCCAAGACCAGTCGAAACTCCCCCAGCAGTCGTGCTTGAAGATGTTACATAAGGATAGGTTCCATGATCAATATCCAATAGCGTGCCTTGAGCACCTTCAAATAATATAGTTTCATCATTTTTAATCCATTTATAAATAGTTTTTTGTGAATCTACGCAATATTTATCATGTAAATCCTTGAACTTAACAATATGATTAAAAACTTCTTCAGCATTATGAGGTTTATGTTGATATATATTCTCAAGCAATCGATTATGATATTTTACAAGCGAATATATTTTATCTTTTAGTGATTTCAAGTCATTTAAATCACCAAGTCTTATTGCTCTTCTGCCAATCTTGTCTTCGTATGCTGGGCCAATACCTCTCCCAGTAGTTCCTATAGATTCTTTTTTATCTTTTACTTTATCTAATGTAATGTGGGTTGGTAGTATCAAAGCACATGCAGAACTTATAAAAAATCTATCTTGAAAAGAAATTTTTTTTTCTTCCAAATGTTTTAACTCTTTATGCAAGGCATCTAGAGCTAAAACAACTCCATTACCAATTAAACATTTTGTATTATCATGTAAGATGCCAGATGGAATTAGATGGAGTACAGTCTTTTGGCCATTAACTTTAATAGTGTGTCCGGCATTATGTCCGCCCTGAAACCTACAAACGATATCAACCGATTCGCTTAAATTGTCAACTATTTTGCCTTTGCCTTCATCTCCCCATTGAAGACCTAAGATTAAAGTGTTATCAGACACCAACGACTCTAATTTTCATCTTTTTTATCATTAAGATATTTAAAAAACTCCGATTCAGAATCAATCAACATAACATCAGACTTGCTCTCAAATGTTTCTACGTAAGCCTTCATGCTTCTAGTAAATTCATAAAATTCAGGATCTTGAGAAAAAGATTCTGCATATATACCAGCCGCTTGAGCATCACCCTGACCTCTCAATTGTTCTGCTTGCTTGTATGCCTCAGCAAGTATCACAACTTTATCTTTATCAGCTACGGCTCTGATTTCTCTAGCAATTTCTTTACCTTCGGATCTCAACTCCTCTGCAAGTCTGTTCCTTTCAGTTCGCATTCTTTCGTATACAGAATTACTTAAATTGGATGGCAAATCGATACGTTTTACCCTAAAGTCAATAATCTCAACTCCCAAATCAGAAACAGATTCATTTAAAGATTTAAGCATAATACCCATTAACTCATCTCTTTCACCGGAAACAACCTCTTTGACTGTTCTTTTACCAAAATTATTCTTTAAAACAAATTCTGATCTTTGTCCAAGCAAGCTATTTAGACTATTAAAACTCCCATTGTTAGCTTTATAAAATGTTAAAACATCTGTAATTCTATATTTAATAAATGAATCAACAAGAAGATACTTACTTTCAACAGTAAGAATTCTGTCAGGCTCTTCATCGAGAGTTTGTATTCTTGCATCATATTTTTTTACTGTTTGAATAATTGGCAATTTAAGGTGGAATCCAACTGAGACATCTGGTCTTACAGCTTCACCAAATTGAAAGACTATGGCTCTTTCTTTTTCATTTACGATAAAAATACTATTTACAAGTATTCCAAATAAAAGAGCTGCAAATAAAATTAAATAAGTTTTTCTATTCATCATCATCACCTTTCTTTTTATTTTCTTCCATGATTTTATCTAGAGGTAAATAAAGTAAATTATTGCCACCTTCTACATCAACCATTACCTTTGTTGAATTTGATAAGACTGATTGCAAAGCATCTAGATAAAGTCTGTCACGTGTAACATCAGGTGCTTTTTGATACTCTGCTAGCAGTTGATTAAATCTTTCAACCTCACCTTCTGCCTCAGCAACTACTGCCTCTTTATATGCTTCTGCCTCTCTAATTCTTGCTTGAGCTTGCCCTCTAGCTTCAGGAACAATTGAAAGTGCATACCTTTCTGCTTCATTCTGTAATCTTTCTTTATCCTCTCGCGCGGCAACAACATCATCAAAGGCATTCTTAACTGCTGCAGGAGGATCTGTTTTTTCAATGTTTACTTGCTGAACAATTAAACCTGTTTGATAAATATCTAAATAAGATTGCAATCTAGCTTGAACTTCTTGGGCAATATTTTCTCTTCCAACTGTTAAAGTTTGATCAAGAGTGTTGTCACCAACAACATGTCTTAGAGCGCTTTCGATAGCGTTTCTCAAACTACCTTCTGGATCTTTAACATTTAAAACAAAATCTTTTAGATTTGCAATTCTGTACTGAGCAGAAACAGTTACATCCACAATATTTTCATCTTTGGTAAGCATGCTATTTGTTTGTGTATATCTTCTTGTTAGAGTCACTTTCTCGATATATCTATCATCTATTCCTGCAAGTCTAAAATTTAATCCCTGTTCTTGCTCCTCATAGAACTTACCAAATCTCAATATGACCGCTCTTTCAGATGCATCCAATTGATAAATGCATTGCGTTGCATATATCAATGAAAATGCAAAAAAACCATATAAAAAAATTCTTGAGGGTGAAAACTTAAATCCACCACCTTTATTTCCCCCACCAGATCCATTAGATGATGACTTTTTACGTCCTAAAATTGATGAGAATTTTTTAATTAATTCGTCAAAATCTGGAGCATCATTTTTGTTGCCCCAAGGGTCTTTGTTTTGATTATCCCAATTCACTTATATACCTCATAATTATTATCTTATTATAAACTTATGTTGGGACTTATTATCATATTTAAAGTAAAGATATTGCTTTTTTAACTTCATTTTCTAAATTAGTAAATTCATTTATCTTAATCTTTGAAAAAAACTCCCAACTTCTCATCCATGTGGTTTGTCTTTTAGCTAGCTGTCTTGTTGCATATAATGCCTTATTCTTAAATGTTTCAAAATCATCCTTGCCTTCAATATGATCAAAAATCTGTTTGTAATTAATGGACTTCCTAATAGGATGATCATTTTTAAGTTCGTACTTTTGAAGAATTTTTTTTGCTTCATCTTTGAGACCCATTGAAATAATCTTTTCAAGTCTTTTTTCTATTCGCTCATGAATCAAGGATCGCTCTTCAACTATTCCGAACTGGAATACTTTATAGTCTTTGGAAATAGGTTCTTTTTTGCTCTCTTTAAAAATTTTGCTTAAAGATTTACCAGTATTTTTACTTATTTCTAGCGCCCTTATAATTCTTAGTTCGTCATTGGCATCAATCTTTTTTGCATAATCTGGATCAATTTTTTTTAAAAGATCATATAAATTATTTTTAGAAAAAATTTTTTTAAGTTTACTTCTATATTTTTCGTCTCTTAAAGGTAAATCATGAATACCTTCATATAAGGACTTAAAGTACATCATTGTTCCTCCAACAAATAAGGGTATTTTATCTTTGTTATGAATTTCTTTAATAAGCTGTTTAGATAATTTATAAAATTCGGCAACAGTAAAAATTTTATCTAGTGAGACTTCATCAACCAAATGATGAGGATACTTTTTTAGTATATCTTGATTAGGTTTTGCAGAACCAATATTACAGTCTTTATAAACCATGACTGAATCCACACTAATAATCTCAAATGGATTCTTATCTACAAGACTAATCGCCATATCTGTTTTACCAGAAGCAGTTGGCCCAAATAAAAATACTATTGGTTTTTTAATATTAATTTTTATAAGGCGTCTTCATTTATTTCACCAGTCCTAATTCTGACAACTTCGTCTACTGATGAAATAAAAATTTTACCGTCTCCAATCTTACCTGATGCTGATGACTTGATAATTGCAGACTTGACTTGTTCTACAATGTCATCTGAGACTACTATTTCAATCTTAATCTTTGGGAGAAAATCTATTGTATATTCAGCTCCTCTATATAATTCTGTATGGCCTTTTTGTCTTCCAAAACCTTTAACTTCAGTCATCGTCATTCCAGATATTCCTATCTCATCTAACGACGCTCTCACTTCTTCGACTTTAAAAGGTTTAATTATTGCGGTTACTAATTTCATGATTTAATAAATTATTAATATGGTTAAATTGTATATCAGATGATCCCCTATTGCTTTCAATTACTTTAAGTGCCTTATTTACCATATTATTCCTCAATTCTTGGTCATTAAGCAACTCTTTAATCTTGCAATATAATTCATTTGAATGACTTAACTGAATGCAAGCGTCCTGAGTTTCAAATAAGTTAACAATCTCTTCAAAGTTTTTCATAAATGGCCCAACTATAAATGGACATTTATTTATAGCAGGCTCAACAATATTATGTCCTCCATATTTTTCTAAGAGACTTCCGCCTATAAAAGATATGGTTGCATTTCTATATAAATTATCCAAAATTCCAATAGAATTGATAATTACAACATCACTTATATTTTCTTCAGATGAAAATCTTGAAGAAACTTCACCTTCAATGCCATTTTCTTCACAGATTTTAAGAACTGAACCTGACCTTTCAGGATGTCTGGGCACTATAACTAATCTTAAATTTTCAAAGTTTTCTTTTAATTTTATAAAAATTTCAGTGATCATTTCATCTTCACCAATATGAGTACTAGCTGCCAATATTAAATTATCAGATCTTTGAATTGACTTATCTATTTGGTTATCTTTAGAATCAGAATCAAATTTTACTGATCCTACTTTTATAATTTTATTTTTTGTCACTCCCATGCTCTCGAACCTATGAACATGTTGATTGCTTTGAGCAAGAATTAAAGAAAACTTGTTGAAAGTATCCAGAATAAAAAATTTAAGTCTTCTATATCTGTGAAAAGATGCCTCAGATAATCTAGCATTTGAAAGGACTATGGGTATATTCTTCTTAGATGAAATATGAATCATCGATGGCCAAATTTCTGTTTCAAAAATTACTAATGCAATTGGATTAAATTTCTTATAAAAGTTGTTAATAAATATTAAAGAATCCCATGGAGAATAAATTACTACTACCTTATCGCCATGTATTTTTTTTGCTTCCCTTAATCCAGTTGGAGTTGAAACTGAAAGAATAACTTCATTATTTTTATAAATTTTACTAATAATTTTTTTAGAGCTTATAACCTCACCTAAGCTTACTGCATGAAACCAAATTGGATTTTCTAATGATCGAATATTATTATAAATTCCAAATCTTTGTGAAAAATTCAATCTATAGTCTTTATCTTTAAAACTTTTAAAAACTATTCTTATCACCATGGCAGGTAGTAGAATTAATATTAAACAGTTGTATAAAAATATTTTCATCAGCAAACTATAGAAATAATAATGTAATAATACATCTTAATATCATATGAAAAATACTTTCTTACAAATTCTAATATTTTTTTGGAAAGTCATTGTGCTTTTTCCAAGAAAAATTCAGTTATTTTTTGGAAATTTTATTGGATATCTATTTCTTCTTAGCAAAAACAAAAGAAATCGTTTTAGTAAGGTAAACATCGGTCTCTGCTTTCCAGATCTCGATGGCAACAGCGTATATAGAATTTATAAAAAAAATATTATCTTGTTTGGAAGAGTGATATTTGACACAGGTATAGCTTGGTTTTGGTCGGACGATAGAATTAATAAAAATATTCCATATAAAATTAATGGTCTTGATCTGCTTCTAAAATATCAAAGATTAAATAACGGAGTTCTTCTATTTTTTAAACACTCTCTGCATCTTGAACTTGATTCACGTATATTAGCAATGAATGCTGAAATATTTGGTATTGAAAGAAAGCACAATTCAACTTACTTTGAATCAATTCAAAAAAATGGACGACTAAAAAGCATGAAGGGTATAGCTGACAGAAATAGTACTTTTTCTTTTATTAGATGGTTAAAGAATGGTAAAACTGTTCTTTATGCTCCTGATCAAGACTATGGACTCAAAAAATCCGATCAAATTGATTTTTTTGGACTTCCTGCTGCAACTATTTCTGCGCCACTTAAAATAATTAATAAAACAGGTTGTAATTATTTGTTCATGAATACTTATTATGAAAAAGATAACTTAGTTATTGATATTGAAGAACCAAAATTTAGTACAGCATCATCAATGATGTTTATGCAAGATTTAAATAAATACATTGAAAATAAGATAAAGCTAAATCCGGAAGAATATCTTTGGCAGCATCGAAGATTTAAATCAACACTTGGAAAAGAAAAAATTTATAAATGATTGATAGCAAGATAGATAAGCTAAAAGGATTTATGCCAAAACATGAAGGTATAGCTCTTACTAAATGGTCTGAAAAATTTTCTTCAATTGGGCCAATTATGGAGATCGGTTCATACTGTGGCAAATCTGCAATTTATCTTTCGAGAGGAGCAATATTAAATGACCAACTTGTATATACGATAGATCACCATTTTGGATCTGAAGAACATCAAATTAATGAAGAGTATTTTGATAGTGAAATATTTGATCATAAAAATCAAAGGGTAAACACTCTACCTCTTCTTATCAAAAATATTAATAAAATACAGGTAAAAAATATTGTCCCAATTGTTTCAAATTCAGTTGATATTGCTTCAAAATGGGTTACAAAGCTTGGTATGGTTTTTATTGACGGTGGCCATTCATTTAAGGCAGCTAATAATGACTATGAGAGTTGGAGTACAAAAATTAAAAAAAATGGTGCATTAGTTATTCACGATATTTTTGAAAATCCTGATCAAGGCGGACAAGCGCCGTTTGAAATATTTCAAAAAGCATTAAAAAATAATTTCGAAGTTTATCAAAGAGTTGATACTTTAGCTTGTCTCATAAAAAACTGATCGTTGATCAGATATAAATAAATCTGAAGCATCTGTATAATCGACAACACAGTCGGCACTTAACATTAATGCTGCAGCTGTCCAACTTGGTTTTTCTTCTGGCCAAAAAATATTCTGTTCACATTGCCATCCCATAAAAGGAATACCTTCTTCATCAGAAATATTGAGAACATCAAATAAAAGTCTTTTAGCTTCATTCTCGTAACCAGTACACATTAAAGAAAGAATAAATTCGCTCGTCTCGGCCACAGTAACCCATGGCTCTTCTTTAACACATTTGATGCCAATTCCGTCCAAATAAAAATCTTTAAAAATTTTATCAATATAGTTTAATTTCTCATCCTGTTTGAGACATCCTGATAATATCGGATAATACCAGTCCATAGAAAATCTTTTTCGATCTTTAGTTAAATCAAATTTACCATCTGGATCTTGAATTGCACTTGATAGTAATAAATAAGCTTTTTTCCATTTTTCTATATTTTCAGTCTCATTAAGTATTTTTGATAAAGCAATGCTGCATTCTATACTTTTAAGTATTGACGAACATCCTGTAAGCAAATAATCATTTTCAATTTGATTATTACTATTAATAGACCAAGGAATAGTCCCGTTATCTTGCTGAAGTTCGACTGAAAAATTTACTGCTAATTCAATCGAAGACCAAATTGATTGTAAAAAATTTATATCATTGAAAATCTTAAAAAAATGTAATGCAGCAACTGCTATATAAGGTGAAAAATGAGTTGGTTTATTTTTTTCGATTGCATTTTTTTTATAGTATTTTGCATACCAACTTCCATCAGTATTTTGATTATGGATTAACCAATTAAATGCCGATTTTGAAGCTTCTATATCTTTATAAATATTTAGTCCCATGATAGATTCAATATGATCCCAAGGATCATGAGTGCCATCTTCATTTGAAGGAATTGCTCCAGATTTGTATTGAATAGATTTTATGTATGCGCCATTAATCTTAAAAATTTCCTTGCGAAGAAAGTCTTTATGCATTTTAAATTTCTTGGGTTTATGCATCCTTAGGACTTTTCAAAATACATAGCAAAACTCTTTCCCATAATAGGATTAAAAAATTTATCGATTGAGTCTAAAAATCTAGGTTTTTCAAGAATATGTTTTTCTAATAATTTCTTATACTTGTTTACAAGAAAATTTGAGTTTTGAGACTTCCAAAAAAGACACCGAAGCCACCAATATGGACTATGAATTGAATGAAATTTTTCTGATGAAAGGAATTTAAAACCAGATTTTTTAATCTCTTCAATCAAATTGTTTTGATTAAAAATTCTCAAATGGCCTCCAGGTTGATTTTGATAATCTTTTGATAAGGCCCAACATATCTTTTCGGGCCATGATGCTGGAACGCTTGCATAGAATTTACCTCCTGACTTCAAAACCCTATGTATTTCATTTATGGCATCATTATACTCATGCAAATGCTCCAGAACTTCTGAGCAAATTACAACATCAACACTATTATTTGGTAAGGGAATTGAGTATGCAGAGCCAATTAAAAATTCAGCTCCTGCCTGAGATAAAGATTTAAAATAAGCATAACCTTCTTCAGCTTTTTTTAAGGACTTTTTGTCCATATCCAAACCAATACACTGCATTTGAGGATTTTGCTGCATTATGCCAAAAATATGTCTTCCCTCACCACATCCCACATCTAGCATGATGCCATTAGTAATAAGCCTATACTTCTCTAAATTAAAGGTTAACATCTTTAAAACTCCTTATTGCTTCACGAATAGCTTTTTCGTATTTGGATGTAATTTTATCCCAATTAAAAGTTTGAATTATATAATTTCTTCCTCTAATTGCTCTTTCTTTGTAAGATTTATAATTTAATAATATATTCTTAACATTTTCGACAATAGCATTTTCATCTTTACCTCTAATTAATATTGCAAAATTTGAAGTAAGTTCTGGTATGGAAGAAACATTCGTAGCTATTAATGGTACCTCACAACTCATTGCCTCAATTACAGGATATCCAAATCCTTCATACAAAGAACTTACGATTGCAATTGAACTGGATGCATATAACTCATTGATGTCATTTTTTGATAGATTAGATTTAAAAAATACGCTTTCAGAAATATTTAATCTTTCTATTAATCTTTCTGTATGGCCACCTTCTTTCATTTTGCCTATTACAATTAAATGAATTTTTGGGTATTCTTTTTTTAAAAGCTTTAATGCCATCAAAGAGTAATCCAGGCCTTTAAGAGTAACATCTGCACTTGCAGTTGTAATTAATCTATAAGGATCTGGTGTAATTGATTCTATTGGAGAAAATTCATCTGTATCCAATCCATTATTT
Organism: uncultured SAR86 cluster bacterium; assembly: GCA_902579825.1. Classification (GTDB taxonomy): domain Bacteria; phylum Pseudomonadota; class Gammaproteobacteria; order Magnimaribacterales; family D2472; genus SAR86A. Next base: position 26,373 of record CACHII010000008.1, read on the forward strand.
ATAACAGTTATAGCATCTTCATAACAATTAAACTCTTCAATAATGTCTTTTTTTGCACTATGCGAAGGTGTAATGATATTTTTTATTTTTGGAGCAACTTTTTTTTGCATCTTTAAAAATGAATACCATCTATGTCTAGATATCTTATATTTGATTTTCTCTGAAGCTGCTAATTCAAACTTAAAATCAAATGTTATAGGATGATGAATTATCTCAATAAATGGATTATTTTTTTGAATTTTCAGCATTCCATAACTAATGGATTGGTTATCTATGATAATGTCATAATTATTTTTTGATAAAAACTTATCTGCTCTATAACCAAATGTTTTTGGTTCAGGAAAGCCTCCCAACAAAACAGAAATGAATTCATAATAATCATAGAAAGATTTATTTTTTTTGTTGAGAATTTTTTTCAACCTATCTTTAAATGAAAATGTTTCAAATAAATTTAATCCAGGTAACTTTATAAGTTTAATTCCAGGTTCAAGACTGGGGTATGGGGGTCCCGAAATGACGTCAACACTATGGCCTGCTTTTTGAAGAACTTTAGATATATCTTTTATATAAACTCCTTGACCACCACCAAATTCGGTGCTTCTATAACTTAAAATTGCTATATTTAATTTTTGCAAGCTTGATTACTGAGTAAATGTTAACCAGTCTGTATACTTAAAATTCTGTCCAGAAACAATACTAGCAAATAAGTCCTGAAGAATTTTTGTTATAGGTCCTCTTTTCCCGTCATTGATACAAGATTGATCAAGTTTGGTTATTGGAGTTATTTCTACTGCGGTGCCAGTAAAAAAAGCCTCATCAGCATTTTTTAAATCTTCATATTCCAAGTTTTTTTCTTTAACTTCAATTGATAAATCTTTAGCCATCTGAATAACTGATTGTCTTGTTATCCCATTAAGACAATGATCTGTTGTTGGTGTTAAAACTATTCCATCCTTAACAATAAAAATATTCTCTCCACTTCCCTCTGAAATTAATCCATTCATATCCATCATGATTGCTTCATCAGCTCCTTTATCAAGAGCTTCATGAAGAGCCATAGTATTACTAAAATATGTTCCTATAATTTTATTTCCTGAATGAAGAGGATTTTCATATTGCTTATGTGAAGATTTTATAACGGAAATTCCATTCTCTTTGGCTACTGGATCCATATAAGATGGCCATTCCCATGCAGCAACAGCTACATTAACACTTAAATCTTTTGCTCTTAAGCCAAGACCTTCATTGCCAAGATATACTATAGGTCTTATATATCCTTCGTTAAGATTATTTTCGTTAAGAATATCGCATTGAATAATATTCAGCTCTTTTTCTGAAAAAGGAATTTTTATATTTATTTTTGATGCTGCGCCAAATAATCTTGACGTATGATCTGAAAGTCTAAAGATAGCTGGGCCTTTTTCTGTTTTATATGCTCTTACTCCTTCAAACACACCAGTTCCATAATGCAAAGTATGCGACAAAATATGGACATTTGAATCATCCCAGTTTTCAAATTTGCCATTTTTCCAGATAAATTTTTTTTCAGTATTCTTAAACACTTTTCAAGATATAATTAAGAATTGTTATTATTGCAAAATCAAACCTATAAAAAAAGAAAAATATGAAAATATCAAAATCAATTTTTCGTAAATATGATATAAGAGGTATTTACCCTACACAAATTAATGAACAAATAATTCACAAAATTTCTAAAGCAATATCAATAAAGTGTCTTAATGAAGATATTTCCGAGATTTGTATTGCTAGAGATGGAAGGCTTTCAGGTGAAAAGCTTTTATCTGCGCTAGAAAATTCTCTATCAAAAAATGGTATTGATGTCATCAACATAGGTATGGCGACAACACCTTTACTATATTTTGCTGCCAAAAAGATTAAATCTAAAAGCGGTGTAATGATAACAGGAAGTCATAATCCTAAAAATTACAACGGTATAAAAATCATTATTAATGATAAGTCCGTCTCTGGGACTGAAATCTATAATCTTATGAATAATATCGAAGAGGCTCCAGAGCGCAAAGGAAAAATAAGATTTAAAGATTTCAAAGATGAATATATATTAGAAATTAAAAAAAATATTGTTCTAAAAGAGAAGCTAAAAGTTGTGATTGATTGTGGAAATGGTGCTAGTGGATGTATGGCACCAAGATTATACTCAGAATTAGGCTGTGATGTTATAAACTTGTATACAGAAATTGATGGCAACTTTCCAAATCATCATCCAGATCCAGGTAAACCTGAAAATTTAATTGATTTGATTGAAAAAGTTAAGGATACTAATGCGGATCTGGGCCTTGCATTTGACGGAGATGGTGATCGTGTTGGACTAGTGACTGCTGATGGCGAGATAGTTTTTCCAGACAAGGTTTTGATGATGCTATGTAAAGATATTCTTTCATCAAGTAAAGGAAAAATTATATTTGATGTTAAATGCACAGACTCTCTTCCAAAATTAATTAAAGATTATGGTGGTACTCCTATTATGTATCCTACTGGGCATTTTAATATCAAAAATGGTATCAAAGAGCACAACCCGCTATTGGCTGGCGAAATGAGCGGACATATATTTTTTAATGACAGATGGTATGGTTTTGATGATGGTCTTTATTCCGGTGCCAGAATTATTGAACTTATATTTAAAACTAAAAAATCAATATCGGATCTCAATAAAGAATTGCCAGTGCTATTCTCAACACCTGAATTAAATATAGAAGTCTCTGATGAAAAAAAATTTGAAATAGTTAAGAAGTTTATAGCAAATTGCACTTTAGAGGGCGAGAAGATTTCTATAGATGGTATAAGAATAAATTTTAATAATGGTTGGGGCCTATTAAGGGCATCAAATACGACTCCAATGCTAGTTATGAGATTTGAAGGCAATACCGCAGAGAATTTAATTAGAATTAAAAATAAATTTATCAAAGAACTTTCTCGCATTTGTCCTGATATTGATATAAATTTAAATTGAAATGAAACAAGATAGAAAAAATATTATTCTTCAATCTCTCGCTGGAATGCTTGAAGAAAGAAACTTATCAAAAATAACTACTGCTGTGCTTGCTGAAAAGTCTGGAATAACTGAAGCAGCTCTTTATAGACATTTTCCTAGTAAAAGATCTATTTATGCTGAATTATTTTCTTTTTGTGATGAAGCTATTTTTACTAAATGTAACGAGCTTAAAAAAAGTAAAATTTCATCCAAAGAAAAAGTTAAAAGTACATATATGTTCTTTATGTTATTTGTTGAAAAAAATAAAGGATTTGCAAGACTCCTTTCAAGAGAAGCATTGTCATCTGATGAACAAAATGTAAGTGATATTGTAAATCAGTTCTTTGATAGACTAGAATTGGTCCTGAGACAAATGTTGAAAGAGAGTGAAGATGAATTAAGGACTCAGGCTGGTATCTCTGCTCAACTAATTGTTACAGTTTTAGAAGGCAATATCAGCAGATTTATTAGATCAAAATTTAAGGATTCTCCTTCGACTTATGCTGAAAATATTTGGAAAATTTTAACAACTAATATTTTTAAAAATTAATTTATATTTTCATCAAGAAATAATTCAAAATAAAAATCTCCATCTAAGTCATCATCTACCTCACCAGAAGATTTGTTGACTCTTACAAAAGATATTTTTTCAGGCATTTCTTCTGAAGCAGTTCCAAGAGATTTTAATTTATAATCCATGTAATTTATCCATATTGGCAAAGCAATGGTCGAACCATACTCGTTTTCTCCAAGCGAAGAGAAATCATCAGTACCTACCCAAACTGTTGTTACAAGATCAGAGTGATATCCTGAGAACCAGGTGCTAACTGAATCATTTGTGGTACCTGTTTTTCCAGCAATATCATCTCTATTAAGAAATCTAGACTTTCTTCCAGCAACTCCATTCTTCATAAAGCCCTTAAGCACATCATTCATTAAAAAAGATACTCTTGGATCAATGACTAGCTCTGTATTTTCAATATGTTCTAATAGATAGTAGGGATTATTTACATTCATTTCTTTTGTGTCTAACCAAGGAAAAGCAACAATATCTTTTGTTTTATTATTTATATTAAATTCTTCTTGAGAAAAGATAGTTTTTCCAAATCTATCTTTAATAGTATCAATATAATGAATGTTTGATATCTGTCCATTATTTGCAATTACGCTATATGCTCTAACCATCTCCGCAGGAGAAAAGTTACCTGATCCAAGAGCCAGTGATAGATCATTTGGCAAACGATTTTTTGAAAATCCAAAATTTACCAAGTATTCATTAGTATCGTTGAGGCCCATCTCTCTAAGGAGCTTTATTGATACTATATTTACTGATTTTATAAGTGCGTCTCTTAAAGATATTGGTCCATAAAATTCACCTGTATAGTTTTGTGGCTTCCATATACTTTCTAGATTCTCGTCTTCAAAAACAATTGGAGCATCATTAATAATACTAGAAAGATTATATCCATTTGCTAGAGCAGCTGAATAAATAAAAGGTTTGAAGCTTGACCCTGATTGAGGAAAAGAAAGTTTTACTCTATCAAAATTACTGGCTGCAAAATTCTTACCCCCAACATAAGCAATTATTTCACTTGATTTGGGATTTATAGATATTAATGATGCTTCCGCTTCTGGAATTTGATCTAAGGTATAAAAACCTTCATTTATTTTCAAATAAATAAAGTCTCCAAAGTTTAATATATCAATAAAATTTTTTGGTTTTGAGCCTAATTCATTTATAGATATTCTTTTTCTTGCCCACTCATACTCATTTGACCAATTCACTTTAATAACTTCAAAATTATTATTAATAGCTAAAAACTCATTTTCCTTGACATCAATTACGATAGATTTAATGTGAGAGTTATAAAAGGGATATAAATCAAAAATTGTGAGTATTTTGTTCGATATTGAACTTGAGTCTAAATCAATATTATTTATATACTCACTATTGAAGAGAAAGTCTAAATCAAGCAAAGATAATGATTGAATCTCTTGTTCATTAAATATATCAGAATAGTTATTAGGTTCTCTCCAGCCATGTCTTTTGTCATATGCATATAATTGCTCTAAGAGACTATTTTTTGCAGTATTTTGTGATTTTGAATCTAACGTTGTATAAACAGACCACCCTTCTGTATATGCCTTGAGTCCATATCTGCTTATTACCTCTTGCCTTGCTAGTTCAGCAAGGTGTCTCCCTTCAACATCATATAAGTTTATATTTTTGACTATCTTAATTTCTTCTGAAATTGCTACAGAGTATTCCTCTTCATCTATATAATTTAATAGAAGCATTCTGGATAATATCCAGTTTCTTCTTTGCTTTGTTCTTCTAGGATTTTTAACTGGATTTACCCTTGATGGAAGCTGAGCCATAGAAGCTATCGTTGCAGATTCTGCTATAGTTAATTCATTCAATTCTTTATTAAAATATGTATTAGATGCAGCTTTAATACCATATGACCTATTACCCAAAAAGATTCTGTTTACATATAATTCAAAAATTTCTTCTTTTGTAGCGTTGCCCTCTAACTCTAGTGCGAGAAAAATTTCTTTAATCTTTCTTGTTATTGTCTGTTCTCTAGTTAATAGATAACCCCTTACAACCTGCATTGTTATCGTTCCACCACCGCCCTGACAGCCAGATGAGCTCAAACATCTAATGAAAGATCTAACTAATCCTGAATAACTAATTCCTTGATGATTAAAAAAGTTATCATCTTCTGCGGCAAGAAAAGCATTTTTTATATCTTCAGGAATATCTTCATAATCAATTGATCTTCGTTTTATTTCACCAAATTCTCCAATTAATACTCCATCTTGAGTGAATACTTTAAGAGGCATTTGTAATTGTGACTCATCAACATATTTAATTTCAGGTAAAGTTGGTTTATATGCTAAATAAGTGGCTAACAAGATAATTATTGAAGTTAAAGATACAAAAACTCCGAAATAAAAAGCAAAATTGATTAACTTGCGCATAACATATTTTAAATGGTAATTTTCTCAGAATACATCATTTAAAATTTAAAAAGTGAATTTATTGTGTGAGATGTTAAAATCTCGGCTTAAATTTAAAACTATGAATATTTTTATTATAGGTCCAATGGGTTCTGGTAAATCAACAGTAGGAAAAATTTTGTCTGATGCATTATTTTTAAATTTTTTTGATACTGATGAAGAAATAGAATTGAGAACTGGTGCATCTATTGATTGGATTTTTGATCTTGAGGGTGAGGAAGGCTTCAGGAAAAGAGAAAGCAATATTCTTGATGAAATGGTTCAAAAAAATTCTATTGTCCTTGCAACCGGTGGAGGAATCATCTTATCTAATAAGAATAGAGAGCTTTTATCATCAAGAGGAACAGTATTTTTTTTATCAACTCCAATATATATTCAAGTAGAAAGAACTTCTAAAGACAAGGATAGACCTCTTCTAAAGAAGGGAGATCCAACAAAAATTCTTACAAAACTTCATAAAGAAAGGAAAGATTTATACCATAGCATTGCAGATTATGTGGTAGATACTGAAAATAAATCTAGCAAAGAAGTTGCTACTGAAATAGTTAATTTAATCAAAGCATAAAACATGATAGAAAAATACGTTGGAAAAGGTAACTCAAAATATAAAATATTCATTTCGAATAGAATAATTCCATCTATTGAACTAAATAAATATATTGATAAAACTTCTAAAGTACTAATCATTACAGATTCAGGTATACCTAAGAAGTATATTAAGACTTTAAAAGATCAAATTAAAAATTCTAAAGTTTATTTACATACCATTCCTCAAGGGGAAGCTTCAAAATCATTCAAGATTTATCAAGAAATTATTAAAAAACTTGTGAAACTTAAATTCTCTAGAACGGATATGATAGTAGCTTTTGGTGGAGGAGTTGTTGGAGATATTTCAGGATTTGCTGCATCATCTTATCTCAGAGGTATTGATTATATACAGATTCCAACAACGCTTCTTTCTCAAGTGGATTCATCAGTAGGAGGAAAGACAGCAATTAATATTTCAGAAGGTAAAAATTTAGTTGGTGCTTTTTATAACCCTAAAGTTGTCTTTATATCAACAAGATTTTTAAAGACTTTAAGTGAAAAAGAATATAAATCTGGTTTAGGAGAAGTGCTTAAATATTCTTTGATCGATAATGAAAAGCTAAGAGCTTTACTTCAATCAAATACTAAAAAAGTATTAAACCGTGATAACAAAATCCTTTTAAAAATAATTGAGGAATCTATCAAAACTAAATCAAAGATAGTTACTAAAGATGAAAAAGAAGAAGGTATTAGAGCAATACTTAACTTTGGTCATACTTTTGGACATGCTATAGAAGCTCATACGAATTATAAAAAAATCAGTCACGGAGCAGCAATAACGCTTGGAATGATTATTGCGTCAAAAATATCTCTTTATGAAGGATGCATAAAAGATTACCAACTAGATAATATTATTAATTTAATAGATTCTCTTGATCTTGATTCAAACTATTCAAAATATAAATTCTCAGACTTGAAAAAATATATTTTTAATGACAAAAAAGTGGCAGATGGTAAGTTAAATTTAATATTAATTGATAAAAAATTTAAAGCTTTCAAGACAAACCAATTTGATCAAAATAATATTAAAAAAGCATTTATATAATATTATGCTGCGTTTGCTGTAGTAGCCTTTAGCAGATCTTGTATATTTACTGCTGCTGGTATTACTAGCCAGAAATATGGCTCGTATCTTTCAAAATCATCAATTATTAATTTTGCCTTAGAGCTTTTAGTAAATTTGTAATGTTTCTGAAGAATTTCTTTTAAAAATTTTCTATGAGGTTGCATTTCTTCCATAGATATTCTCTCTAAATTCACTAATCCTCTGTTACATTTATCAAAAAATGTTCTATCTTCATCAAGAACATATGCAAAACCACCAGTCATACCTGCACCAAAATTTAATCCAACAGAACCGAGAACTGTGACATGGCCTCCTGTCATATATTCACAGCAATGATCTCCAGCTCCTTCGACAACAGCGCTCGCACCTGAATTTCTTACAGCAAATCTTTCTCCCACAGAACCGGATATAAATAATTCTCCTCCTGTTGCCCCATAAAGACAAGTATTACCAGCAAGAACGGAAGTTTTATTTGAGGCATATTTAGCATAATTTTTAATAATAATTCTCCCGCCATTCATACCTTTACCAACATAATCGTTTGCATCACCATTTAAAATAAGATGTAAATTATTAGCATTCCAGCATCCAAAACTTTGTCCAGCAGATCCATTAAACTTTAATGAAAGTTTTTTCGATAGACCTTCTTCACCAAATTTTTCAGCAATATATCCGGAAATTCTGGCGCCAATAGATCTATCAGTGTTGGAAATATTAAAGTTTAGAGTTCCTTTCTTATCTTCATCAATAATGTTCTTAGATTGTTTGATTATTTTTTGTGAAAGATTCCCTTTATCCCATGGACTATTTCTTTCTACTGTACAAAAATATGATTCTTTATTTAATTCATCTTTCTCTAGAAGACCTGACAAATTAATTGATTTTAATTGATCCTCAATATCAGTAACTTGTTTTAAGAATTGTGTTTGTCCAATAATATCTTTAAGTTTATTCACTCCGATTTTTCTCAAATGTTCTCTTACATCGTTTGCAATAAATTTAAAATAATTTATAACTTTTTCTTTTTCACCAATAAAGTGCTGATCAATAAGGTCTTTTCTTTGTGTGGCTACTCCTGTGGCACAATTATTTAAATGGCATATTCTTAAATATTTGCAACCCATAGAAATCATTGGTCCTGTGCCAAAGCCAAATGATTCAGCTCCAAGAATAGCTGCCTTTATTACATCCAAGCCAGTCTTCATACCTCCATCTGTTTGAAGTCTGACTTTATGTCTGAGTCCTGCATCTCTCAAGCTTTGATGAGACTCTGCTAACCCTAATTCCCATGGAGATCCAGCATATCTAATAGATGTTAGTGGGCTTGCACCTGTACCTCCATCGTGTCCAGATATTGTAATTAAATCAGCATATGCTTTAGCCACACCGACAGCTATAGTTCCAACTCCTGGCTCTGAAACAAGTTTTACAGAAACTAATGCTTTTGGATTAACTTGTTTGAGGTCATATATAAGTTGAGCTAAGTCTTCTATAGAATAAATATCATGGTGAGGTGGAGGAGAAATTAAAGTTATACCAGGAGTTGAGTATCTTAGCTCAGCAATAAGCTTGTTAACTTTTCCACCAGGCAATTGACCACCCTCGCCTGGTTTTGCGCCTTGTGCGATTTTAATTTGAAGTACCTCAGCATTTACTAAATAATGAGGTGTAACACCAAATCTTCCAGAAGCTACCTGTTTAATCTTAGACATTTTTAAAGTGCCATAGCGATGCTTACCCTCACCTCCCTCTCCAGAATTTGACCTAGCACCGAGAGTATTCATTGCCTCGGCAAGTGTTTCATGAGCTTTGGGTGATAATGATCCTAAACTCATGCCAGCTGAATCAAATCTTTTTATGATTTTTTCAATCGATTCCAAATTAGATTTTGTATTATCTTTTTTACTGACTTCTTTTAACTGAAGCATGTCTCTTAGCATGGCAGGAGGCCTATTATCAACTAGATTGGCATATTCGTTGTAAGTTTCTTGTGAACCTGTTGAAACTGCTTCTTGTAATTTTTTTACTATCTCGGGGTTATAAGTATGATATTCACCTCCATGAACATACTTTAAAAGTCCTCCTATATTAATTTCTGATAAATTAGACCTGGCATAATCATTCAAAGCCTTAATTTCTTTGTCAAGTGCTTCTAAATTCTTTCCACCTATTCTACTTTCAGTATTTGTAAAACATAAATCGACAACATCACTATTCAGACCTATGATCTCAAACAGTTGGGAGCCTCTATAACTTGATATTGTAGATATACCCATTTTTGAAATTATCTTTAAAAGACCTTTATTGACGCCTTTCCTATATCTCGCACAATTTTCATGAGGTGAACCTATAAGCTCATTTCTATCGGTAAGATCAAGAATTGTTTGATAGGCAAGAGTTGGATAGACGGCAGTAGCACCAAAGCCAATTAAACATGCAATCTGATGAGTATCTCTGGCTGAGGAGGATGTCACTATAATATTTGCTTTTGATCTCAAACCTAGCTCAACAAGTTTTTGATGAACAGATCCAACAGCAAGTAAGGCATTTATAGGGATGCTATTTTTATCTGGTAAAGATTCATCTAGATGAATAATTGTGTTACCTTTTTTTATACTATTAACTGCCTTTTTTTGCAGAATTTTTAATGCATTACTCAAATTATCATCTTTTTTATAAGCTAATTTAATTTCATCACATTTAAAGTAGGGATTAATAAGAATGGACTGAAGTTTTTTATAAGATAAAACTGGTGATGCAGTTACAAGCCTTTTTGCATGTTCAGAACTCTCTTCAAACACGTTTAATTCTGGTCCGAAGCATGTTTCTAATGACATTACACTTGACTCTCTTAAAGAGTCAATTGGCGGATTGGTCACTTGTGCAAATTGCTGTCTGAAATAATCGTAAATTTGTCGATGCATTTTACTCATCACAGCAAGAGCAGTATCATCGCCCATTGATCCTGTACCCTCTTGAGAATCAATTGCTAGGGGCTTGATTACAGATGTTCTTTCCTCTTTATATAATAAGAAAAGTTTTGAACATATTTTAAAGTCTTCTGAACTAATTTTTTTAAGTCCGGGGCCTTCATATTTATCAAGACTTGATTCAATATAAATTGCATTGTCTTTTAGCCACTTTCTGTAGGTTGCTCCATTTTTTAAGGCATTATCAATATCTTCTTCTGATAAGATTTCTGAATTTTCAGTGTTTATTGCTATTAAGCCTCCTGGTGAAATTCTTCCTTTTGATTTTATATTTTCATTATGAACAGGATTAACTCCAGTTTCAGAAGCTATAGTAATATTATTAAAAATATCAATTTGGTATCTGGCAGGCCTAAGTCCATTTCTATCAAGAAAACATATCGCCCACTTGCCATCTGACATTACTATACCCGCAGGCCCATCCCAGGGCTCCATATGCATTGAATTATATTCATGAAAACTTCTAACATCAGGGTCTATAAGTTGTGCATTTTGCCAAGCCGGCGGAATAATCATTCTTATCGATTTCAATATATTTATTCCTCCTGAGACCAAAATTTCAAGCATATTGTCTAGTGCAGATGAGTCTGAGCCTGTCTCATTTACAATTTGTTTAAACTTTTGAATCTTTGGAATCTGAGGTGTTTCAAAAATATTTGATCTTGCGTGAGACCAATTTCGATTTCCTCTTATGGCATTAATTTCACCATTATGAGCCAATAGTCTAAATGGTTGAGCTAGATGCCATCTTGGGCTTGTATTGGTTGAAAATCTTTGATGAAAGACACAAATAGACGATGTAAATTGATTAGATTGAAGGTCTATGTAGAAATTTTCGATGTCACTAGGAAGCATCAAACCTTTATATACAATCGTTTTTGCTGAAAAGCTACAAAAATATAATTTTTCGTCATTTAAATAAATTTCCTCAATAAATTTTCTTGACTGTAATAAAGCTGTTTCAAATTCTTCATCTGACATAGTATTATTTTTAGATTCAATAAAAATTTGATAAATATTGGGAATACAATCTAGTGCGATATGACCCAAAATATTCTTTTTAATAGGAACATCTCTTTTTGCTACCAGCTTCAAACCTTCGTCACTAAATATTTTTATTATCTTAGGCTTAAGTGATTCAAAATCTTTAAAGTAGAAAAGTTGTCCAATTGCGAATCTGTTAGAAAGATTAATATTTTGTTCATCTTTAATAAGTTTAATAAAAAAATCTTTATTTATGTTGAGCATCAAGCCACAACCATCACCAGTTTTACCGTCAGAACCAATAGCACCTCTATGTTTCATGCTTTTAAGGGCTTCAATAGAATCAATGACTATTTTTCTAGAAGATTTGCCTTTGATATTAGCTATAAGTCCAAAACCACAGTTATCTTTGAAAGAATCTTTTTTATAAAGTTTTGGCATTTTGAAATTTAAAAATTTAGTTGAAATGATATTAGCACAAAAAAATTTATTATTTTACTAAAAAGTGTCATACTATGTCATACTCGCACACTAAAAATGAATAAAAATAAGCAATATAGAATTGAGAAAGGTCTTTTACTTTTTACACAGCCTCGATCGCCATATTTTTATGGCAAAGTTAGAATCAATGGTAAATACAGAACTCAATCTTTTGCACCAATATCTAATTTAGAAGATGCAAAAATAAGACTCTATGAATGGCGTGATGAAATAATACAACAGGAAAATAACTTTCAAGTTGCAACTAAGAATTTTATTACATCTGATAGAAACGAATATACATCTTTTCAGAAACTCGAAAATAATTTTCAATTTCTTGATGTAGGTAGATACGATCCCTCAAAAAAAGATCCAGAAGAACGAAAAATAGAATTCGTAGAAATTTATGGAGAATATAATCAGGTTCAGGCTTCAAACCAGGCTCATAGATGCTTAGATTGTGGTAATCCATATTGTGAATGGAAATGTCCAGTTCATAACTATATCCCTGATTGGTTAAAACTGGTAAATGAGGGAAATATTTTAGAAGCCGCTGATTTATGTCATTCAACCAATAGTCTTCCTGAAGTTTGTGGACGTGTCTGTCCACAAGATCGTTTATGTGAAGGAGCGTGTACTCTAAATGATGGTTTTGGTGCAGTAACTATTGGATCTATTGAGAAATATATTACTGAAAAAGCATTTGAAATGGGTTGGAAGCCAGACTTGTCTCATAGAAAATGGAAAAATAAAAAAGTTGCAATTGTGGGCTCAGGCCCTGCAGGAATAGCTTGTGCAGATACTTTGACAAGATCTGGTATTAAAAGTCATGTATATGATAAGAATGAAGAAATAGGTGGATTATTAACTTTTGGAATTCCTGAATTTAAACTTGAAAAATCTGTAGTCAGAAGAAGGAGAAAAATACTTGAAGAAATGGGTATAGATTTTCATCTAGGAGTAGAAATTGGAAAAGATATTCCATTCCAAGAAATATATGATGCTAATGACGCTGTTTTTTTAGCTATGGGTACATACACCTCTCTTGAAGGTGGATTTAGTGGAGAAAAACTTCCCGGAGTGTATAAGGCAATAGACTATCTGATTTCTAATACAAAAAAACTATTAAATATGAATACAGGTAAAAGCGAATATATTGATTTTAAAGACAAAAAAGTTGTGGTTTTGGGTGGTGGAGATACTGCTATGGACTGTAACAGAACTGCAATAAGACAAGGAGCAAAATCAGTTACATGCCTATACAGAAGAGATGAAAAGAATATGCCTGGTTCAAGAAGAGAAGTTAAAAATGCTAAAGAAGAGGGAGTGATTTTTAATTTTAATATTCAACCGATTGATATATTGGGTAACAAAAAAGTCGAAGGGATTAAAACAGTACAAACTATCCTAGGTGAACCAGATCATAATGGAAGAAGAATTCCTATACCTATTCCTGATTCAGAAAAAATTTATGATGCAGATGTTGTTATTGTTGCCTTTGGATTTAGAGCCAGTCCAGCTGAATGGTTTGATGATTTTGATATCAAAACAAAAAAGGATGGCTTGGTTGTTGCAGAAGAAAATCAAGAATTCAAATTTCAAACAACAAATAAAAAAGTATTCTCCGGTGGTGATATGGTACGTGGGTCAGATTTGGTTGTTACTGCAATCTGGGAGGGACAAGAAGCTGGGAAAAGTATAATAAAATATATCTCATGACTAATTCCAATTCATTGTTTTTAAGGGCTCTTAATAAAGAAGGTCTTAAAACACCTCCTATTTGGTTTATGCGGCAAGCTGGGAGGTATATGCCTGAGTATATAGCTGTTAGAAAAAAGTTTAATAATTTTCTTGATATGTGTAAGAATCCAGATGTCTGTTGTGAACTTGCACTTCAACCAATCAATGCCTTTAATCTTGATGCTGCAATTTTATTTTCAGATATATTAACGATACCTGATGCCCTTGGATTGGGGGTAAATTTTGTTGAAAATGAAGGACCTGTATTTAAAAATCCAATAAATAATTCAAAAGATATAGATAATCTTAATTTATTTAATCCGGACGATCTTAAATATGTTTATCAAGCAGTAACGAATATCAAGAATTCATTACCAAATAATATTCCTTTAATTGGGTTTAGTGGAAGTCCGTGGACTTTGGCTGCGTATTCAATAGAGGGAAAGTCATCTAAGGACTTTAAAAAAACTCTTAATTTTATTAATTCAAATGCTGATGAGTCTCATAATTTTCTTAACATACTTACAGATGCATGTTTTTTGTATCTTCGTGAGCAAGTAAAAGCCGGAGCTGATGTAATCCAAATTTTTGACTCATGGGCAAATATTCTTGAGGAAAACAGGCTCAATGAATTTTCAATGCAATACATAAACAGGCTAACTTATGCATTAAAAAATGACAAAATAACTAGCGAAACTCCAATTATATTATTCTCTAGAGATCCTAAATGCAGCAATCTAGCATTGGTTAATGATTCTGGTGCTGACTGTTTAAGTTTGTATTGGAATATGAAAGATTTTGATCTAAATCTAGCAAGAAATAAAGTTTCGCTTCAAGGCAACCTTGATCCACGAATCTTATTGAAACCTAAGGATGAAATAAAATATCAAACTCATAAAATCTTAGATAAGTTTAAAGACTATCCAGGCTACATCTTTAACTTAGGGCATGGTATTACTCCAGATATAAATCCAGATAATATAAAATACTTAACTGAAGTAGTTAGAAAATATTAGTTCTTCCAAAGTCTTATCAAACCTTCTTGAGTGCATGAGGCTATTAGTTTTCCATCTCTTGAAAAGATTGAGCCCCTTGAAAAGCCTCGGGCATTTCTTGTGATGGGGCTATCTATTGTGTACAAAAACCAACCATCTAAATCTAACTTCCTATGAAACCACATTGCATGATCTAGGCTAGCATTTTGGAAATTTTTAGTTAAAAAATTCACTCCAACTGAATTATTGGCTGCCGCTAATAGACCCATGTCAGATATATAAAGTAAAAAGGCTTGTTGAATAACCTGATCTTTTGGTAGCTTCCCTTCAGTTCTAATCCAAGTGTTTTTATATGGAGGTAATCTTTTGGGATTTAAATAATTTTCTTCTTCTACTGGCCTCATCTCAATTTCTCTCTGACGAATGAACATTGGCATATCTTCTTTTTTCATTTTAAGTTTTTCTAGGACTTCTTCTTTAATTTGTAATTCATTTTTTAAAGTTTCTGGTTCAGGTACTTTAGGCATCTCTATTTGATGTTCTAATCCTTTTTCTCTTTTTTGAAATGAAATTGAGCAATTAAATATAGCTTCTCCATCCTGAATTGCTTTCACAGTTCTTGTTGTAAAACTTTTACCATCTCTAATTCTGTCAACTGTAAATATTATTGATTTGTCCATATCCCCTGGTCTTAAAAAATATGAATGAAAAGAATGAGCATAATGATTAACATCAATAGTTTTATATGCGGCAATAAGAGTTTGCGCCATTACTTGTCCGCCAAAAATTCTTTTATAACCAACATTTTTTCCGGTCCATAAAAAGATGTCTCTATCAACTTTTTCCAAATTAAAAAGCCCTAAAGACCTCTCTAAAATAGTTTTATCAGTCATTTTTATGTAGCGCTTAACCCTCCATCAACAATCAACTCTGTTCCAGTTATAAAGGAAGACTCATCTGATGCTAAAAATAGAGCTGCATTTGCAATATCAATCGGTTCTGCTAACTTTCTTAACGGAATTTGTTTTACCAACTTCTCTTCAATATTTCTATCAGGTGCAGAATCAATCATACTCTGCACCATTGCAGTTCTTGTAAATACAGGATGAATAGAATTACATCTCACTGTATTAGTAGATTTAGCACAATGAAGTGCAACTGATTTTGATAAATGCCTAACCGCTGCCTTTGAAGAGTTATATGCTGACATATTGTGTGAGGCAACAATTCCAGACATCGATGAAATATTAATTATTGATCCATTTCCGGAGTCTCTCATTAATGGAAGAGCATACTTACAGCCAAGAAAAACTGAATCTAAATTTACGCTATGAACTTGATGCCAAAAATCTATATCAGTCTGTTCAACATCTCCTCCTCCACCAATTCCAGCATTATTTACTAATATATTTAATGAACCGAATTGTTTCTCAACATATGATATAACATTTTTCCATTCGTTCTCTTTTGTCACATCAAGAAGAATTTTTTCACAAGATAATTCTTTTGCAGTTTCCTTAAGAATAGACTCATTAATATCAGTAATTACTATATTTGCGCCTTGAGCAATCATAACTTTTGCCATCTCTTTGCCCAAGCCTTGGGCAGCTCCAGTAATTAAACCAACCTTATCTTTTAATCTATCTGACATAAGTTTTCCTTTAGAGTTAAAATGACATCTTACATTGTTTGTAAAAAAACTAGAACTTTAAACTCTCAAAAGGTAGGATATGCAGTCCAAAATAAAGTTTGTTACATATGACTATAAATAAAGACATAGAATTGCCTAAAAAGGCAGATTTGAAAATAAATGTTGCAGAAGTGTTTAACATAGATGCAAAACTTTCTGTAAAAGGCTTTAAAGACAAATCTGATTGGGTGCCAGATATTGATAATTCTTATGTATTTGATAAAGATACAACTCTTGCAATTTTAGCAGGCTTTGAACATAACCGAAGAGTCATGATCCAAGGTTTCCATGGAACTGGAAAATCTACTCATATTGAACAAATTGCTGCAAGATTAAACTGGCCCTGCATTAGAATCAATTTAGACAGTCACATTAGCAGAATTGATTTACTCGGAAAAGATGCAATTAAATTAAATGATGGAAAACAAATAACTGAATTTCAAGAAGGTCTTCTGCCATGGTCCATTCAGAATCCAGTTGCATTAGTGTTTGATGAATATGATGCGGGACGCCCAGATGTAATGTTTGTTATTCAAAGAATCTTAGAAGTTGAAGGCAAACTAACACTATTAGACCAAAACAAAATTATCAATCCTCATCCATCGTTTAGACTGTTTGCAACTACAAATACTGTTGGTTTAGGAGATATGACTGGACTTTATCATGGAACACAACAAATAAATCAAGGACAGATGGACAGATGGCACATTTTGTCTACTCTTAATTATTTAGACCCCTCGCAAGAATTTAAAGTTGTTTCTTCAAAGCTGGGCAATATGAAAGGAGACAAAAATAAAGAGATTATTAAGAATATGATCAAACTTGCTAATCTTACAAGATCAGGATTTGCTAATGGGGATATTTCAACATTAATGTCTCCAAGAACAGTTATATCTTGGGGTCAAAATTTTAAAATTTTTAAGGATTTAATTTCATCATTTAACCTTACTTTTTTAAATAAATGTGATGATGTTGAAAAATCAATAATATCTGAATATTTTCAAAGATGTTTCAATGTCGAGATTGAAAATACTCAAACAGATACTTAAGTAGCTAAATGGGTTGGACTACAAATAGAGATAAATTGCATGAAGCAGCCATCTCAACAATTAGAGCAATATCAAAAAATAAAAAAATTTCATCAAATACTGGTCTTTCTCAAAGACCACCAACTTCAAATCATATTGTAGTACCTGCTGTTCCGCGATCTGTAAAAAATATTTATGAATGGAGGGGTGAATCTGATTTTCAGGCATTCTGGTTTCTATTTCATAAAAAGTCTAAAGATTTTCCTATGAC
The DNA here is from genome assembly GCA_902579825.1 of uncultured SAR86 cluster bacterium. Classification (GTDB taxonomy): domain Bacteria; phylum Pseudomonadota; class Gammaproteobacteria; order Magnimaribacterales; family D2472; genus SAR86A. Next base: position 44,239 of record CACHII010000008.1, read on the forward strand.
TTTGCCTGCAAAAATGATATTTAATGAGCTAGAGATTGCTAGAGTTGAATTATTAGGATGTTCAGAATATTTAGGGTCAGGAAAAAATATTGCTGAATACTCAAATGCTAGAAGTAACAATCTTGAAGATGAAAAATCACTTAATTTTATTTCTTATGGTGCAAATCTTTGGTTAAAAGAAATTGCTGGATTTGACTTGAATAACAATTCAAAAAATATTCTGAATAAATTTCGTAAAAAATTTAAGATTAATGACTCTATAGAAACAATAAGAGAAAACTTAATTAACAACATTCACAGTCAGGAAATCTTTGAAAAAAATGTAATTAGGTTTTTAAAAAAAATTGATCTTGTTAAAGATGAGGTTGATGAAAATGATGAAAATGATATAGAAGATATGCCTGGGTCAACTGATGACATTCATGATTCAGATGAACAATTAGAAGATCTCTCTAATGAAGATCAGCAATTGGACTTAAAAGATTTAAAAGATAACATAGATGTTGATATTCAAGATGCTATACAAAAAACTGACGATACCTCGATTGATGAAGAAATTGAATCGATAATGTATCCTCAAAATGAATTTAAAACTCAACATCAGACAGATTATTCTATTTATTCATCAAACTATGATGAAATTATTGATGCTAAAGATTTAGTTACAAACGATGAATCGTTACGTTTAAGAAATCAATTAGATAATTTAATAAAACCTCATATATCTACCATAGGTAAGTTGGCTAACAGACTCCAAAGGCTTTTACTTGCTAAACAAAACACTAGTTGGAATTTTAATCTTGAAGAGGGAATATTAGATAATGCAAGACTCCATAGGGTCATTGCCAATCCAAGCTACCCACTGAGCTTTAAAAAAGAAACTGAAAATAAATTTAAAGATACAGTCGTCACATTGCTAATCGATAATTCAGGCTCAATGCGAGGTAGATCAATTAGCTTGGCAGCAATTTGTGCTGATATTATTGGAAGTACCCTTGAAAGATGTCAAATTAAAACCGAAATATTGGGCTTTACAACAAAACACTGGAAAGGCGGAGATTCCAAAAAATTATGGATGATAAATGGAAGTCGAACTAATCCAGGAAGATTAAATGATATAAGACATATTATTTATAAAAGTGCTGATAATAGTTGGAGAAGATCAAGAAGATATTTTGGGGCAATGCTTAGGGAAGGTTTATTAAAGGAAAATGTAGATGGAGAGGCTCTTGCATGGTCACATGAAAGATTACTTAGACGTCCGGAGGAAAGAAAAATACTTATTGTGATATCAGATGGTGCACCAGTAGATGACAGTACATTATCTACAAATCGTGAAGATTATCTAGATAATCACTTAAGGCAAATCATCCTGCAAATTGAAAAAGATAGTCCTATCGAGCTTCAAGCTATTGGTATAGGGCATGACGTTACAAAATATTATAAAAATGCATTAACAATTAATAGAGCTGAAGAGCTTGGAGAAGTGCTTTTAGACGAGTTAACAAAACTTTTCAAAGATTAACAAATATTATAAAATAGATAATATTAATGTTTGCACTGCATACATTACAAACAACACATAGGATTAAAATGAAAATACGCAAACAAGAAGGTCCCCCAGAAGATCTTTTATATTTTGATGAGGACTTGGACCTTTCTCAAAGTCAAGTTGAAGATGTGGTTGAAATTTTTAACACGCCCCTGACAGGTTCATATAATTGGGACTACACTGTATCTGATAATAGAATAAAAAAATTATATGAGTTAGGTAAAGAGTTAAATTGGAATGGCTCAATTGACTTAAATTGGGACTATACACATCCAGCAAATGAAAAACTTGTTGAGACTGATGAACAATTACCACATGAAACACTGGAGGCATATGAAAATCTCTCAGAAGAAGAGAAAATATTATTTGATCGACATTCAACTGCAGAATTGATGAGTCAATTTCTTCATGGAGAGCAAGGAGCACTTCTCGTCGCTTCTCAACTAGCATCTTGTGCCCCCACTTATAATGCAAAACTTTATGCTGCATCACAAACATTTGATGAAGCAAGACATGTTGAGGTCTTTAATAGATATCTTCAAGAAAAAATAGGTATTCATTATCCTGTGAATCCATCTCTTAAATTATTACTTGATAAAATACTTACTGATGAAAGGTGGGACCTTAAGTTTATTGGAATGCAGATCATCATTGAGGGACTTGCACTTGCAGCTTTTCAAATGCTCAAAGCAATTACCAAAGATCCATTGTTAAAACAGTTACTTCATTATGTTGTTCGTGATGAAGCTAGACATGTAACTTTTGGTATAAACTATCTTGAAGAATATATTAAAACTTTATCGCCTGAGGAAATAGAAGAAAGAGCTCAATTTGCTTATGAGGCTTGCGTAATTTCAAGAGAAAGACTTATTAATACAAAGGCTGAGCAAAGATTCCTTAATATGACGGCTGAGGAAGCTAGAGAGTTTCAAATGAATACTAAAACTTTTGATATGTTTAGAAACTTCCTATTTTCAAGAGTAATTCCAAATCTTAAAAGAATTGGTTTATTGACAGATAAAATTAGACCAAAATTTGAGACTCTTGGATTGCTAGAATATGAGCATGCGCCAGATGATTTTGAATGTGACTGGGCTGAAATGAATAAACCACTTGAAAAATTTGGACAAATACCGACATCTTTGTAACTTTAAATTTGTTCTTTAGCTCATACTTACTTAATATATAAATTGGAGATTAATTATGTCTAAACACTCTGCACTTAATACTTTTGGAAGATCGGGTAACCCTGCATTCACAAAGAATTTCTCAGGATCATACGACCTTCCAGCTAGCGAAAGGATGACTCTAGATGGCGCTGTTAATAAAACTGGTATCTTGCTATCTTTATGTTTTGGAGGAGCTTTTGTTGGATGGAATATTCCTTCATTAATGATACCTGCAGCCATAATTGGATTTATTTTAGCGTTGGTAACTATTTTTAGAAGTCCATCAAAAGCAGGCTCTACTGCACCCTTATATTCTTTTGCACAAGGTATATTTTTAGGTGGGGTTACAATGATATTTGAAAATTCATATCCTGGCATTGCAATTCAAGCAATTGGACTAACTTTTGGTATATTAGCTTCATTGTTATTTTGCTATAAAAGTGGAATTATTAAACCAACTGAAAATTTCAGGCTGATGGTTTTTTCTGGAACTGTTGGTATTGGAATGGTTTATTTAATTAGCATCTTAATGAATATGTTTGGTGGGCCTGGAATTAGCATGATTCATTCTAATGGATTATTTGGAATAGGTTTCTCACTATTTGTAGTAGCGATGGCATCACTAAACTTAGTGTTAGATTTTGACTTTATTGAGGATGGTGCAGAGAAAGGAATGCCTAAATACATGGAATGGTATGGAGCATTTGCTCTTATGGTAACTTTGATATGGCTTTATATGGAAATTCTCAGACTTCTTGCTAAGTTGAGAAGGTAAATAATTTGAACTCTATTATCTTCGGAGCGATTGCAGTTATATCTTTGTTCATTTTTTTTAACCTTGGAAAGGTGAGAGCATCTGAAAAACAAAGAAATAGAGAAAATAAAATAGATTGGTCAGTTAGAAAATACCATAACTTTTACAAAGGTTTTTTAGTCATGGTCGTTGTGGTTCTGCTGTCTGCCCTCCTATTAAGTTTTTTTATCTAATAGAATAAAAAATGGAAAAAATAATATGAAATATAAAAGAAATAATTTGCATGAATCTTTATTAAGTCTAATATTTATTTTTAGCATAGGTAATTTAATTGGTTCTCCTGCCCTAATAATTCAGCCGGGAGCTCCAGGGAATGCCTCAAAAATACTTAATGCTGATGAAGCAACAGCAATAGCTAATACCTCATACATAGAGGCGGATGTTAAATTTCTTCAAGGTATGATCGTTCACCATGAACAAGCCATAGTAATGTCTGAAATGGCAAATCAAAGAACTAATAATGAAACAATCTTAGATTTAGCTAGAAGAATTGATGTTTCACAAAAAGATGAAATTGATTTTATGGAAAGCTGGTTAATGGATAGAGATGAATATCAAGAAGTAAACCATAGTGGAAACCACAATCATCAACATAATTCTATGATGCACAATCATTTAGATATGGTTGGAATGGCAACACCAAAACAGTTAAATGATTTAAGTAATTCTGAAAGCACTGACTTTGATAGATTGTTTTTACAATTAATGATTACTCATCACGATGGTGCTTTAGAAATGGTTGATGAGCTAAAAAAATATCCTGGCAATGCTTATGATCCAATTTTGAATGAATTTGTTTCAGATTTAGTAAATGACCAGGGGGTTGAAATTGAAAGAATGAACAAGACACTTGTTGGTTTATCTGATGACCCAAGATCAGATTTGACTGCAGGTTTGTTTATTGCTGAGGAGGCTATTTTAAATATGGAATTAGTTGCTTCCCTAAAAAAACCTACAGGATTTTATGATCCTGAAAATCCAGCAGCAAAAGGTTCAGAAGATCTTACAGAAGACAATGAAAACAAAACTACAGCTGAAATCTCAAGATCTTTAAGGTCACCAATGCTTTCATTTGCTAATACTGATATGGCATTCAGAGATAATGTACTGGTAGCTGGGAGTTATCATGGATTTAATATATATACATTAAATGCGGATGGAATTCCAAATTTAGTATCCTCTGTTGTATGTCCGGGAGGCCAAGGAGATGTCTCAATAGTTGATGACCTTCTTATAATGTCAGTTGAAGAGAATAGAAGTAGAATTGATTGTGGACTAGAGGGAGTAAATAGAGATTCAAGTCCTGAAAGATTTAGAGGAATTAGAATTTTTGATATTTCTAATCTATCTAAACCAATCCAAGTTGGCGCAGTCCAAACATGCAGAGGATCACACACTCATTCTGTGGTTTCTACTTCAACATCAGATGGAAAAATCATTGTCTATAATTCTGGAACAGGTAGAGTTAGAGATAATGAAGAGAAATCTGACTGTTTTGGATGGGATGGTGGTGGATCATCATATTTCACAATTGACGTTATCGAAATACCAATAAATGATCCTTCTAAATCAAAAATTGTTAAAAGTCCTGCCGTTTTTACTGACTTAGAAACTGGTAATGTAGCAGGATTATGGCGTGGCGGTGATCACGGAGATGATACTCAAGATACATCACCAACTGATCAATGTCATGATATTACTGTTTTTCCATCAGCCAATATAGCTGCTGGGGCATGTTCTGGAAATGGGATTCTGTTTGACATAAGTGATCCATATAATCCCATAAGATTAGATGTTGTTACTGATGTTGGTTTTGCATATTGGCACTCTGCAACTTTTAATAATGATGGCACAAAAGTTATTTTTACCGACGAATGGGGAGGTGGTGGAAGAGCTAGATGTCGAGCATGGGATCCTCTTGATTGGGGCGCAGATGCTATTTATGACATAGTTGATAATAAGTTAATTTTTAAGAGTCATTATAAAATGCCAGCACCTCAGCTAGAGACTGAGAATTGTGTAGCTCACAATGGTTCAATAATACCTATTCCAAACAGAGACATATTTGTTCAGGCATGGTATCAAGGTGGTGTATCAATAATGGATTTTACAGACTCATCAAATCCTATTGAGATTGCTTATTTTGATAGAGGCCCAATTTTAGATGATATTTTAATTACAGGTGGCTATTGGTCTACATATTATTATGAGGGATTTATATATGGTACTGAAATAACTAGAGGCTTAGATGTCTTTAGATTAGTTCCCAGTGAATACCTTTCTAGTGATGAAATTACAGCAGCAGCAAATGCTTTTCCTGCAGTAGGTGGAAAAGTATTTAATCCTCAACAGCAATTTCCTATGTCCTGGCCTAGTAATTTTCTAGAGTAAACTGAAAATATATGTTAGTTGCCTTTGATTTTGGTTTAACAAATACAGATGTCGTAATTAGCAAATCTGGTGAGAATCAATTCCATAGTTTTCCAACTATGGAGATAAATAATGCATTCATAACATATATCTTTGATACCATTAACATTGAAGTTAGCCAGGTTTCACATATAGCAGTCACTGGTGGAAAGTCCAGTGATTTAAATGATATGTTTAATGATATTACTATAAAAAAAGTAAATGAAGTGGATGCAATTGGTTCTGGTGCAATAGCTTTATATGATATTAAAAGCAGACCTTTTGTAGCGGTAAGTGCAGGCACTGGAACAGCCTGTGTCTATTTTGATGGAAAAAAATTTAATCACCTTGGTGGGATATCTGTGGGCGGGGGAACTTATCAAGGCTTACTAAAACATTTAATAATGACTAAAGACGAAGATGATATTGAAAAATTAGCAGCATCTGGAGACAGAAAAAAATTAGATCTTTTAATTGGAGATGTCGTAAATGAAATTGGCTCACTTCATCCAGAGGTTACTGCATCAAACTTTGCTAAAGCAAGAAACCTAGAAAACCTATCTAAAAATGATATTGCGGCATCTGTTTCAAATATGATTGGTGAAGTTATTGGAACAATATCTTATCTTAATGCATTGCTTTGCAATGAAAGTGAAGTTTTTTTTCTTGGTAGAGTCACATTAAATGATGTTGTAAAGTCTGGGGTTGAAGATAGATTAAAACTAGCAAATGTGAGAGGTCTATTTAAACAAAACAGAGAATATGGTAATGTACTTGGAGCTTTGAGTTACATTCAAACAAAATAAATAAATTTTTTATATAATTCTAATAATATGGAAGTAATTACTGATAAATCGGTCATCATTACCTTGGCTATACCAGTATTTTTTTTACTAATAATAGTTGAGTATATCTATGGGAGGATGATTGGTAAAAACACATATCGTTTAAATGATACTGTAACAAGCATTACTATAGGAATGATAAGCAGATTCCCAACAATGTTAAATTTAGGGGTCCAAAGCGTAATATTCGTATATATAAGCTCATATTTAAACTTAGAATTGCTATCGGTCAAAAATCCTTTTACATGGATAATCGCATTTCTTTTGTACGATTTGTCCTATTATTGGATGCATAGGATGCATCATGAAATTAAAATTCTATGGGCAACTCATAGCGTTCATCATCACGGAGAAGACTACAACCTAGCTACCGCATTGAGACAAACCAGCACTGGATGGTTGTGGAAATGGATTTTCTATATGCCAATGATAATTCTTGGAGTTCCAGTTGAGGTATTTATAGCTGTTGCGGGTGTTAATCTGGTATATCAATTTTGGGTTCACACGGAACATATTGGCCATTTAGGATTTATGGAGAAAATATTTATTACTCCGATGAATCACAGAATTCATCATGCAAAAAATAAAGAATATATAGATGCCAACTATGGTGGAGTTTTTATTATTTGGGACAGAATGTTTGGTACCTACACCCCCCAAAAACCAGAATTAGACCCGGTATATGGAACAGCCACTCCTTTGAATAGTTGGAATCCTGTTTGGGCCAACTTTCAGGTCTTTTCAATAATGATTAAAGATACTATCAAAACAAAATCCTGGAAAGATAAGTTCAGAGTATGGTTCTCTGAGACATATTGGAGACCAGAAGACTGCATAGAAGATAAGGATCCAAAAGATTTTTATAAAAAATTTAATCCTAAGATTACTTATGACATTAAAATATTTAGTTTTATACAAATGCTTTTCACAATTGCTGTTTCAGGATCAGTTCTTACTTTCGTTACAGCTCATCAATACTCTGAAATTGCGACTTTTGGAATTCTTATAATTGTCATATCAATGTTGACGAGTTATATAATGCAATCAAAAACTGTTGCATACAGACTGCTAATGTTTTTTTCATTCTTTTCAATCTTTGGGATTTATTATTTTGAAATGTTGAGCCTAGAATTGCTTTCAACAAAGTTAATCCTAGCTCAGTTTTATCTAAATATACTTGCAGTGATTGCTATTTATGGAATGCAATCACTACAAAATATTAATCTATTAAGAACTAAAACTAAATAAATTACTGGACATCAAACCTGTCAGCGTTCATTACCTTATTCCAAGCTTTAATGAAATCTTTAGTAAATTTCTCACTTGAATCGTCTTCAGCATAAACTTCAACAATTGCTCTAAGTTGAGAGTTGGAACCAAAAACTAAATCAGATCTTGATGCAGTTCTTATTTTTTCGCCAGAGTTTCGATCAAATGCCTCATATGAATTTCCAGTTCCATTAGGTTTCCATTGAACAGACATATCAAGCAAAGTCTTAAAATAATCATTACTTAACTTATTTGAATCTTCTGAGAATAAACCATATCCATTAGAACTTATTCCAAGTGATCTCATTCCTCCAACCAAGACAGTCATCTCAGGAGCTGTAAGACCTAATAATTGAGCCTTGTCTAGCATAATTTCCTCAGGTGCAGTATTTACACCTTTTGCATGAAAATTTCTAAAGGCATCTGATTTTGGCTCAAGGACCTCAAATGATTCAATATCTGTTTGTTCTTGAGAGGCATCTCCTCTTCCTGGAATGAATGAAATCCCCTCACCAGTTGCCATTTCAATACCTACGTTACCAGCTAAAACAATTACATCTGCAATTGATGCACCGGTTGTTTTAGAAATTGATTCATATATTTCAAGGATTCTACTTAGTCGGCTTGGATTATTAGCTTCCCAGTCTCTTTGAGGTGCTAAACGAATTCGTGCACCATTTGCACCACCTCGCATATCTGAGCCTCTAAATGTAGATGCACTTGCCCATGCAGTTTCAACCATTTCCTGAATTGATAAGCCTGATTCAGTAATTAATTTTTTTACATTTTGAATATCATAATCAGCATTTCCTGCTGGGACAGGATCTTGCCAAATTAATTCATCTTCAGGCACTTCTGGACCCATATACCTAGTTTTTGGACCCATATCTCTGTGAAGAAGTTTAAACCATGCTCGTGCGAAAGCATCAGCAAACTCTTCAGGATTTTCATGAAATCTTTTTGAAATTTCGTTATAACTTGGATCTTCTTTTAACGCCATATCTGCAGTTGTCATCATAGTAGGTACTTTCTTTGATGAATCTTCTGCATCAGGTGCCATATCCTCCTCTTTTTGACCAACTGCATGCCAA
>CACHII010000009.1 GCA_902579825.1 uncultured SAR86 cluster bacterium
ATAGTGTAGATACAATGAATTTTAAGGCAAGAAGACCAAAAAATATGGGACTAGACGTTAGCAAAATAACTAACGACTTGATGTACAATCTTCCTAATGTTGTTGATTCAATAAAATCAATGAAGAACCAACATATAGAATTTAAGTAATTTTTAATTATGAGAGGACCGATATGAATGTAATTGATATTGAAGGTAAAAAAATTGGAGAAAATTTCCCCACTTATTTTATTGCAGACGTGGCTGCAAATCATGATGGTGATTTAGAGCGTGCTAAGGATTTAATTTATCTGTGCGCAGAAGCTGGAGCGGATGCAGCTAAATTTCAACATTTTACTGCTGATACCATTGTTAGCGATCATGGTTTTAAATCTCTTGGGGGTCAACAATCTCATCAAGCTCAGTGGAAAAAAAGCGTTTATGATGTTTACGATGACGCATCAATTAATCAAGACTGGACACCTATTTTAAAAGAAACTTGTGACAAAGCAGGTATAACTTTTCTTACATCACCATATTCTTACGATTTAGTGGATAAAGTAGATGATTACTTGAGCGCATATAAAATTGGATCTGGAGATATTACTTGGCACGGAATAATTGATCATATTGCATCAAAAAATAAACCAGTAATTCTTGCAACTGGTGCCTCAACTCAAAGCGAGGTAGATACAGCAGTATCTAATTTAATGGAGAAAACGAATGATATTATTTTAATGCAATGCAATACAAACTATACGGCATCTCTAGAAAACTTTAAGTATATACAGTTGAATGTTTTAAAAGAATTTCGTAGAAAGTTTCCAAATATCATTTTAGGTTTATCTGACCATACACCTGGTCACACAACAGTTTTAGGCGCAGTTACGCTTGGAGCGCGTGCGATTGAAAAGCATTTTACAAATGATACCACCAGGGAGGGACCTGATCATAAATTTTCAATGGATAGTCAAACTTGGAAGGAAATGGTTGATAGAACAAGAGAATTGGAAAATTCACTGGGTAATGAGCTTAAGAAAGTTGAAGATAATGAGAAAGAAACAGTAGTACTTCAAAGAAGAGCAATCAGAGCAAAAATTGATCTTTTGAAAGGTAGTGTAATTAGTAAGGACGATTTAGAAGTTCTTCGACCATGTCCTGAAGATGCAATTCCTCCATATGAACTAGAAAACATTATTGGAAAACAAATAGTAGAAGAAGTTAAATCTGGAGACTGTTTGAAATGGACAAACATAAAGTAGCTATTGTTATACCAGCTTTCAATGAGCAAGATACGATTTACAATGAAGTTCAATCCGTAAAAGAAAATGGTATTGTAATTGTTGTTAATGATGCCTCAGTTGATGATACTGAAAAAAGAGCTTTAAAAGCAGGAGCTATTGTTGTAAATCATAAGGTTAATAAAGGGTATGACGGCGCTTTAAATAGTGGTTTTATTAAAGCTTATGAATTAGATTGCAATATAATAATAACATTTGATGCTGACGGACAGCATGACCCACATATTATTAAAAAATTTATAATGCTTATTAATAATGGTTATGATGTTGTGATTGGAATAAGAAGTAATTTTCAAAGAATCTCAGAACATATTTTTTCTTGGGTATCCATACTTAAATGGGGAATACGTGATCCTCTTTGTGGAATGAAGGGCTATAGTGCAAAAGTATACAAAAAACTTGGTCATTTCTCATCATATGAATCAATAGGAACTGAATTATGCATTTTTAGTCAAAAATTTGGCTTTAAAATTGTTCAGATACCTGTTCAAGTTCAAGACAGGATAGATAACTCCCGCATGGGCGGGCGTTTGGCAGCTAATATTAAAATCTTATCTGCCTTATTCCATTCTAGAAATATAAAAAAGTACATTTAATAATTCTTAAATTTACAAAGCATATTAAGTCGTTTACAAATGACAAAAACTAATTTAAAAACCTTAATTGTTGGCTGCGGCAACATAGCAGGGGGCTTTGATTTTAATCAAAATAATACGCCATTAACTCACATTGGTGCATACAAAGATCACGGTAAATTTGATATTAATGCTTGTGTTGAACCAGATAAAGAAATTCGTATGAAATTTGCAAATCATTGGGGCATTGAGAATTCATTTTCGAATATGGAGGCAGTAGTAGCATCTGCACTAGAGTTTGATGTAATAAGCATATGCTCTCCAACATCTTTTCATTATAGTAATGTTTGTGAGGCACTTAAGATCAAACCAAAAGTTATTTTTTGTGAGAAGCCACTTTCAAATAACTATACAGATGCGGTCAAAATAAAAGAAATGTGTAAAAATGCAGGAGTCGAACTTGCCGTTAATCACTCACGAAGATGGGATCCTAAAGTAATAGAATTAAGAGATGAGATTGCAGCAGGTGGACTTGGAGATATTCGTTCGGTAATAGGCTTTTATAATAAAGGTGTTTTAAATAACGGATCTCATATGATTGACCTATTATTTAATCTTTTTGATTCATTAAATATAGTTTCAGCAATTTCAGCTGTAAATGATTATTTTGAAGATGACCCAACTGTAACAGCATTATTAAAAACAAATTCAGGCATGCCAGTCCATTTAGTTGCTGCTCATGCTTCTGAGTATGCGCTTTTTGAGCTTGAAATTATTGGGTCAAAAAAGACAATAAGAATGCGCGATGGTGGATTAAATTGGTCCAATAGGCGTATTATTGAAAATCCAAGATACTCAGGCTATAAAAATCTTTCAAATGATCAATATGTTGAAGGTAGTTATCATGAGGCAATGGCAAATGCGGTAGAAAATATTTATAAAGCAATTATGCAAGGTGATAAATTATTATGTACTGGACATGAGGCGTGTGAGGCGCATAAAATTTGTCAAGAATTGCTCAAAAAAACTGATTACAGAAAAGATATTAGGTAAAAATAAATGAAAGAAACTAAAGAAAAGTTGGCAATTAATGGTGGCCCTAAAACAATTAATAAAGAATTTGATTCTTATAATAGTCTTGGCGAAGAAGAGCGTTTAGCTGTTGATGAAGTAATGCGATCAGGCATCCTATCGCAATTTCTAGGCGTATGGCATAAAGACTTTTATGGTGGTCCAAAAGTTCAAGAGTTTGAAAAAATGGCAGCTGACTATTTTGGAGTAAAGCACGCAATTACGGTAAATTCATGGACATCAGGACTTACTGCTGCAGTTGGTGCTCTAGATATTGAACCGGGAGATGAGATAATTGTAAGCCCTTGGACAATGACTGCAAGTGCAACAGCAATTCTTCACTGGAATGCCATACCAATTTTTGCAGATATTGAAGAAGATACTTTTAATTTAGATCCTGCATCTGTCGAGGCTAATATTTCATCCAAAACAAAAGCAATTATGGCGATTGATATCTTCGGTCATTCAGCCGATATGGATAATCTTCGTAAAATTGCAGATAAATATAATTTAAAGATTATCTCTGACACAGCTCAGGCACCTGGAGCATTATATAAAGGAAAACTTGCCGGAACATTGGGCGATATAGGAGGCTATAGTCTAAATTATCATAAACATATTCATACTGGTGAGGGTGGAATTGTTGTAACAAATGATGACAGTTTGGCCGAACGTGTGCAGCTTATAAGAAATCATGGAGAAGTCGTTGTTGAAGCGAAAGGTGTTAAAAAAATAAATAATATTATAGGCTCTAACTTTCGTCTAGGAGAAATTGAAAGCGCAATCGGTATTGAACAATTAAAAAAACTTAAAGGCTATGCAAAATCAAGAGAAAAAATGGCCAATCGCTTGTCAGAGGGTCTTTCTTCGTTAGATGGATTAAAGACTCCAGTTGTTAAAGATAATTGTTCACATGTGTATTACATTTATCCATTAGTTCTCGACATTGATAAATTGGGCATTAGTAAATTTAAAATTGCTGATGCTTTACATGCTGAGGGTGTTCAGGTTGCAACAGAATATCAAAATATTCATCTTATTCCGATGTATCAAAATAAAACTGCATATGGTTCTGGTGGATTTCCATGGACAGCAGATTTTGCTCGAAAAGACATTAATTATGCAAAAGGTATCTGTCCTGTTGCAGAAAAACTTAATGATGAGACATATATAGGTTTTGGAATGTGTGTTTATAATTTAAGTGAAGATGATATAGATCTGATAATAAAGTCATTTCATAAGGTTTGGAATAATATAGACAAATTAAAGTAGTTTGAAAATTTACTGAAATTAATTCAATGAAACCTATAGTGCAACATCGTATAAGTCTTAGATTGTTTGAAGAAAATGATATAACTAAAGAATATATTTCTTGGCTCAATGATCCAGAGGTTGTAAAGCACAGCAACCAACGTTTTATGGTTCACAGTTATGAATCATGTAAAAGCTATTATGAATCTTTTTTGAACTCAGATAACCTTTTTTTTGTTATAAGCCATAATGAAACCAATGAAGTTTTAGGTACTATGACAGTATATTTTTCAATAAATCATTCTACAGCTGACATAGGCATTATGGTTGGTAATAAAGATTTTTGGGGCATGGGTTTAGGTGAAGAAGCATGGAAGGGATTGATGGAATTTCTTCTAAATGAATTAAATATTAGAAAAGTCACTGGTGGAACATTGTCATCAAATAAGGGAATGATTCGCATATTTGAAAAAGTTGGCATGATGCCTGATGGAGTAAGAAAAGATCATGAAATAATTAATGGTATTCCTCATGATATTGTTTATTTTGCAAAGTTTAGATCATGACAGATTCTAATCTTGGACATATTGCAGTAGTGGCAAACGATGCCGGTGCTGCTGCACATATTTTTGCATGGCTTAAGAGTGGTTTTTTAAATATTGATAGATGCAAATTTTGCCTTGATGGCCCTGCTGCCAAATTATTTAGAATCCAACAACCCAATATTGAGCTTTTCTCAATGGAAAGAATTATGACAGGGGCTGAAAAACTAGTAACAGGCACTGGTTGGTCTAGCTCGTTAGAACATGATGCAAGAACATTGGCTAAAAATAATGATATCAAGTCGATTGCTGTCATAGATCATTGGGTAAATTACAGAGAAAGGTTTATTCGAAATGATTTGGAGATACTACCTGATGAAATATGGGTATCTGATAAATATGCATACAACAAGGCAAGAACTACCTTCCCAAATATTCAAATTATTGAACAGAAAAACGACTATCTTAAAGCTCAGGCACATGAGGTTTCAAGTTATAAAATAGAAAAGAACAAAGGCACTACGAACATTTTATATTTACTGGAGCCAATTCGTGATAAGTGGGCTGGTGACAAAGTAGCTGGAGAATTTCAGGCATTAGATTTCTTTGTACAAAAAATGCCTGATTTAAATTTTGGCAAAGATTTATCTATTATATTAAAACCTCATCCCTCTGATTCGACAGATAAATATGATGATTGGATTAGATTATCAAACTTGCAAAATATTCACATTGAAAAAGAAAAAAACTTGGCTAGTTTGCTAGCTTGGTCTGATGTGGTTGTAGGGTGTGAAACATATGCAATGGTATTAGCAATAAGAGTTTGTAAAAGGGTAATTTCCTCATTACCAATGAATGCTCATAATTGTCGATTACCATTTGAAAAAATTGAACGTCTAAATCAATGATATTTTTAATAATATGACTGATCTTGAAATCTTTAGAAAGATTTGGAATTTTTATATGGATAGGCGATCGAAAGATGGACTATCCCCTAAGAAACAATCTTTATTAAAAGATATACATAAGTTACCTACAAAGTCACTTAATAGAGATTTAAAATCTAATAAGATTAATGACTCTAAAGCTGTTTTGGTTTTATATGCCAGTGAAAGATTAGTTCCTGTGAATCAAATGGAAAAAGCAATAAGTAATTATATGCTAACTAAAAATAATTCAAATTTGAATCTTATTTTTGTAGATGTTTCCGATGGTAAATTTTTAACTTCACAAATTAAAATTTTAGTACTTAAGTCTTTGTTAAATATTAATTTTAGTATATTTCTAAATGGGATTCGTAAGGGTTTTGCATCTATTCTTATTTCATGTATTTCAAAATGGTTTCACCAAAATAAGATTGATCTGATATGTTTATTTAGTTCAAACAGCCGTTTAATCGAACTTTATAGAATTTGTGGAATAAAAGATAATATTGATCAAGTTGAATTTTTACATGGTACTTGTACCGATACTTTTGGAGAATATTACGAAATTTTAGAGGCTTATTGTTTATATAAAAATGTTAATAACGAATATGTTAATTTTTGTCCCGGCCTGCCTCAACCACCCGCAATAACAAATAATTTATTAGTTTATGACAATAAGCAAGTTTATTTTAGTAATGAGCGGAAGTGGGAAAAGCCCTTAAAAAATAAATATGATGCTCTAATAGTTGGAGGAAATACTAACTTAGGAAACTATATTGAAACTTCTTTTTTTGATATGGAAATTTCTGCAATGAATGATTTGCTTAACCATGACTTAAATGTTGTATATTGCCCGCATCCAAGAAATGTAAAATATATTAATGAAGACATTCTTCCAAATGCGGTTTCTATTAAAATGCTTTATTCTGTAATTCATTCTGCTAAAGTCATTATTGGTGGAGATAGTAGTGCGTTGATTTCTGCACATTTACTTGAAAAAAATGTTTTAATTTTCAATGAATTTTGGAATATATTACCTAAAAACTTAGCCGCTCTTTTCAAGAATAAAGAAAAACATACATTTTCCGTAAATCAAACACTCAAAATTATGGATCAACAAAATGAAAATATAAAATTAAGTCAAGAAATGAATACAAATTATTTAGATATAATGAATTTGAATATTTCGCCACAATTTAATGTTAAATAACAGGTTATATGATTAAATCAAAAGTTGTAAGTCTTATAAAACCTTATGAATTAATTTTCGAAGAGAAGACAATTGATGATATGCACTTGGAAGATGAATCAATTCTTTGTGAGACACTCGTTTCTATAATTTCTCCAGGGACTGAAGTTGCTGCTTACACAGGAATGCCCCCTCTAAGACCAGGAAATCCATATCCTAGATTACTAGGTTATTGCAATGTCGCCCGAGTAATTAAAGTTGGTTCAAATGTATCATCAATATCTGTAGGAGATAGAGTTCTTACTGGTTCCTGTCATTGTAGTCACTTTGTCATTTTAGAAAATGATGTTTTTTCAGTTGTACCCGAAGCAATTGAAAGTCGACACGCAGCATGTGCATATTTATACCACTTGGGTTATGACGCTGTAATTAAATCTAATCTTAGATACGGAAATTCTTTGGTTGTTTTTGGATTAGGTGTTTTAGGTTTAGGGGCTGTTGCTACAGCATTTAGAGCAGGCGCAAAAGTTTATGCAGTTAGTGATCAACCTGTCCCATCTGAAATTGCAAAGCAACTAGGTGCTAGAGATGTTTTTAAGCGCGAAAATTTCAAAAAATTAGAGAACCTTTTAGGAAATCGTCTTTCTGACATTGTTATTAACACTTCAAATAGTTGGGAAGATTGGGATTTGGCTTTGAAAATTGCTGGAAGGAATAGCTGTATTGGAGTGATTGGATTTCCTGGTAGAGGACAAAGCCCCCCAGAAAATAATCCCTTAGATAGTCAATATATTTATGATAAGCAATTGAAAATCAAGGCTGTTGGACATGCGCCAGAAGAAAATGATACAAGAAAGTTTCTTAAATTTAATCAAAAAGATAATCTTTCATTTATTCTCTCAGAAATTGAGCACGGGCATTTAAATCCTGAACTTATTATATCGGGTATGTTTAATTGGGATAAATTAGAAGATGCATATAAGGGTTTAATCTCAAGAGAAAATTCTCCAATAACTTATGGTTTAGAATGGAAAAAATAAAAAGTGCTGTTATTGGCTGTGGTCGCATGGGCGCTTTCCCAAGCGATTTAATGAAAAAGTATGGACCATATTGCTGGTTTCCATTGAGCCATATTGAAGCTTTGAAAGAGTTAAAAAATGTATCTGTTGAGAGTATATGTGATATAGATTCTGCATTGTTAAAGAATGCTTCAGAAAAATATGGTATAAAAAATATTTATGATAACTATAATAATTTATTTAGTAATCATAAGATTGATCTCGTTTCTATTGCCACAAGGACTAAAGAGCGTTTTGAAATAATTCAAGCTGCAATAGAGAATGGAGTTAAAGCTATACATGTTGAAAAACCTCTGTGTAACTCAATGGAGCAACTTAAAGAAATAGAGTTTATAGTTTCTGATAACAAAATTTGTTTGAGTTACGGCACTCTTCGTCGATACCTAAATATATATCAAAAAGCAAAAGATATGGTTGATTCGGGTAAGTTTGGAAAGTTATTGCAAATTCAAGTTAACTTCGGTGAGAGTGCACTTTTCTGGACTCATCCTCACTCCGTAGATATTATTTTATTTTTTTCTGAAGGTAGGAAGCTTGAGGCTGTTCAATCAAATTTGTCAAATGTAACACTAACAAGTAAAAACAGTGTAGAGTCTGATCCTTTAATTGAACAGGCTTCAATGTATTTTGACGAAGGTTTGGTTGGAACTATATCTAAGATACCTGGCATGGACGTTATTTTAGGATGTGAGAAGGGTGTGATTAGTATCGATTCTAATGGAAGTCAAATTTTCACTAAAATGGAAAATCAAGGTTCACCATATTTTGAATATTCTGATAATTTAATAACTGATTCCTATTCTGGTCCTCAAGGCACTTACTCAGCAATCTATAATCTTATCAATAATATGAATAACAAAGATTATAAAAACAATAGCTATATTTTTCTTGGACAAAGAGTATTGTTTGGATTTGTTGATTCACATTTAAATCATGGAAAGTTAATCGAAATAGAAAGTATTTCTAATGAAATCTCAGTTCTTGGTAAATCTGGTAATTTGTATTCATAAACAAGAAATAATTTAGTTGTTTTTTTCACACAAAAGTTCTATAGTTCATTTATTGAACACTAGAGTTTTTATTTAATTTGTATCGAGGTATAAAAATTGATTGAAGGTATTCAGTACTGCACACGATGTTGTATGCCAGAAACTACAGAGGGCATTGACTTTGATGAGCTTGGTATTTGCAGGGCATGTAATTCTTCTGAGCAAAAAATGCATGTTGATTGGGACGAGCGAAAAAAGACATTAGAGTCTATATTAGATGAGGCCAAAGAGAATGCTGCAAAGCAGAATCTTGGTTATGATTGCATAGTCCCAATAAGTGGAGGTAAAGATAGTGTTTATCAACTGCATGTCATTACTAAGATATATGGAATGAGGGTGCTAGCGGTAACTGCATCTCATAACTGGTATTCAAAAGTAGGTTGGTATAACTTGGTGAATGCCCTTGAGGAATTTGATGTTGATCATATGATGTATACACCTGCAAGATCAACAGTTAATAAAGCAGCATCAAGAAGTTTAGGAGCCATTGGTGACGCATGTTGGCATTGTCATTCAGGAGTTGGGGCTTATGTGTTACATGTTGCAACAAAATTTAAAATACCTCTTTTGATATGGGGAGAATCAATAGCTGAATCATCAGGTCGAGCGTCACATTTTGAGCCTGTTAGAAAATTCGATAGAGATTATTTTTTAAAAGTTTCTGCAAAATTAACTCCTGAAGAGATCGCCCAAGATAATGAAGAAAAACGAAGTTATCACATGTTCGAACCACCTACTGCAGAAGAATGCGAAGAAGCTGGAGTTAGGGGTATTCATTTAGGCGATTTTTTGTTTTGGGATGAGGAAAGACAGACTGAGTTTATAAAAGAAAAATATCATTGGCTTGAAGACAAAATTGAAGGTACTTATAAGGGTTATAAAAGTGCTGAATGCATAATGCCTGGCATGCATGACTACACTAACTATCTTAAGCGTGGATTTGGAAGAGCTACCATTCATGCCAGTATGGATGTAAGAAATGGTCTTTTAAATCGAGATGACGCTATTGAAATCGCTGAAGAGTACGACCAAGTTGAGCCAGAGGTACTTAATTATTATCTTAAAATAACCGGTCTTAGTCGTGAGGAATTTTATGAAACTATGAAGTCTAAACGAAAAAAGGTTTTAAGTGATAAGTTGATACCTGTTCGAAATTTAGATAATCAAGACATAAAAAAACCATTTGTTTTAGAGCTCATTGAGGATATGAGAAAAAATAATAAATCACAATAATGAATATTGAACAAACCAAAGATAGGTTAAGTTCACTATCGATTACTAATAAGCAATTTCATCATATGGTTTCTATACCAAGCGCAG
Source organism: uncultured SAR86 cluster bacterium (assembly GCA_902579825.1). GTDB lineage: Bacteria > Pseudomonadota > Gammaproteobacteria > Magnimaribacterales > D2472 > SAR86A. The sequence continues at coordinate 10,282 of CACHII010000009.1, forward strand.
ATGAACTTGATGAGTTTAATAAGAGATCATCAAGTTTTTTTGGATTGGAATCTGAGAATTCTTTAAAAAAGTCTGAATTAATATTTACTGTTAAAGATATTTTTAATACCGAATTATTTCCTACAGAAATGGGCAGCAAAATCTGGAAAGGTTTCAATGCTGGAAACAATGCTCGTGTCATATCTATGGTCCTGAATGAAGGACATACGTTCATTGGAAAAACTGTTACATCTGAATTTGCTGTCCACAAACTAACTGATGCTATCAACCCTTGGGATCCAGAACGGCATGTGGGAACATCTTCTTCTGGAAGTGCTATTTCTGTGCTTCTTAAGGAATGTGATTATTCTCTTTGTACTCAGTCAGGAGCCTCAATTTCACGTCCATCATCATACCTAGGTATTTATGGTGTAAAACCAACATTTGGTTTAGTGCCTCGTACAGGAGTTCTCAAAACCTGTGATCCTTTAGACACAATTGGATTTATGACTAAAGATATTTCTAATGCATCAGAGATTCTCAGAGCAATATCCTTAACTGGTAATAATTACCCAAAAAACAAATTCATAGAGGATAAAGAGCCAAATTTATGTATAGTTGGGTACTTTGACATTGAAGAGATTTCTTCGGTTGTTAACGTAAGTTCATCCATGGTATCAGCTTACAACCAAACTATTTTAAAGCTTAAAGATTCTGGAGTTAATGTTTTGAAATTGGAAATGCCAGACTTTTTTAAGAATGTTCATAAGTCTCATGAAATTATTTATTCAAAGTCATTGGAATATTATTTTAAAAACGAACTCGAATTGACAGATGATGTATCTGAAAGTTTTAAGGAATTTGTTAACCGAGGCTCGGTATGGTCGTCTAATGATTTTATGAAAGAACAACGAAATCAATTAAAAAACATTCAGACTTTCAGTAGCTTTGTGGATAAATCTAACGTTGATTTTATATTATCTCCAGCTGTTCATGGGGTTGCGCCAATGCTTGAAGAAGAAGAGCTTAATGACTTATCGCTTTTGTGGACATACCTTCATTGTCCTAGCGTTACTTTTCCTGTAGATAAGTGTGAAGAATATTCTTTGCCATTAGGATTAAATTTATCAGCAAGTCGCTTTAATGATATTAATCTTATAAATTTTGTTAACGAATATTTTGATAAGAGACCATATGATTTTTCTGTCACCTGAGTTCAAGATTTCAGATATAAAAATTTATCTGTTTAGTGATAATTAGACTCTAAATATTCGTTTTATGACAAAATATTTATAATTAGTTATTATGACATTCGTTAATTATTAAAACTACTTTTTGGAAATCTAAAAATGTTGAGAAATTCATCACCATATACTTCAGAGATAATATTAGAGGCTAGAAAGGCCATGAAAAAAGATTGCTTTTATGTAATCCCAGATGCTTATTCACAGGACTTCTGCAATGAAATCAGGAATAACATTGATCAAACTAGTTCAGGAATAGGAGTTGAAATAAATTATGAAGGAACGGAAACCAGAATTTGGTCAGCTCAAAAAAGATTTAGTGCAGTGAAACGTTTTAATGATGAGAGCAATAAATTTATCTCATCAGTTTTAAATGAAAAAATGAACGCGGGAACAGTACTTGCAATCAAGAATAGCCCACTTCCCAATCAGGATAAGAAGAATGTAAAAGGGCGATGGCATGCTGATAGCTTTAATTCACAAGAGAAGATCTTCCTTTTTTTATCTGACACAACGGAAGAATCAGGCCCACTTGAATTTATTCCAAATACACATAAGACTTTTTTTAGATTACGAAAAGCTCTAGAACCAGGATTTTTCTTCAACCATTTTAATATGCTTCTAAAAAAGGGAAATATTCGACAATATCAATCTATTCCAGATGCTAAAGTTAAAAACCTTTTTAAATCGGGATATGAAGTAAAATCAGTGCTTGTTAAAGCCGGAACAGTTTTGCTTATTGACACAGCAAAATTAATTCATAGAGCAAAACCTTGCCTTGGTGGTGAACGTTATGCATTGACCTCATACTATAGAGCAAAAGAGGGTTATCACGATTACGATCTATAGTACTCAGCTTTAACTAGAGTAATAAAAATATTTTGATGGATAGCTTAGTCTATATATACAAGAAATTTTTTAACCTTGGAGTTTTCTCAAGAGTACTTCTGGTCATAGTTAAACCTCTTGCTCTTTGGTTAAGTATTCAATTGGATACAGATGCAGGTCTTGCTATTGCACAAATCTATCTAATAGGATTGCTATTCATATCGCTATCAGGGACAAATGCTCATAGACCATTCTATCAAAAATTTTTTGGTGCTAAAGATGATTTTTCTAATATCAATGTAATTAGATCTTTTATTGAATACATTCAAAAAATAACTTTACAATTAATGCTAGTAATCTTAGCATCGCTGATTATTGCAACTTTAGTTTTTTGGGGATCACTTGGAGTTGTAATCATGGGAATATTGTTTGGAATAGCTGAGAAAATCAATGACGAATTTCAGCGCTATAGCCAGTTTATAAACAATTCAAATAATTTATTCTTCTTAGCCTTAAGCAAGCTCATTCCTGTTTCTATAGCCTCGTTACTATCATATTTACATATTATTGATATTAGATTTTCCTTTCCAGCTTTATTGCTTGTTGGCTCAATTGTTGTTGTTTTTGTAACATATTTTTTAACTTTTCGTATTATTGTTAATAAATTAAGAAAATCTATTCTTGCAAATTTTAAGATGTCTTTTGAGTATATTCGTCAGGATATTCTGCAGATTGGTTGTGTATTTATGGGGATAAGCCTTATTAGCCTTGATAAATGGCTATTACAATATTTTTTAACAACCGATCTTCCAACATATATGTTATATACACAAATCGCTTCAATTTTTATCGTTAGTCAAACTATTATCTTAATTGCTCCAGTCAGAGCTAGATTAGTAAATGAAAACCCTCAGGATATAAATACTATTAGAGTTGGTTCTCCTATAATTTCTTTTGTTCCATTTCTAATAGGCATTTTGTTATATTTTAATGATGACGTTTTCGAAGGTGCAGGACAACTTGGATATTTTGCATTCTTTTTTGCTTCAATTGTAACCTTTTCTGTTGCGTATGTTGAAAGATTGTATTGGGCAACTACTGCAAAGAAAAGACTAATTTTAGACTCATCAATTGTTATTTCTTTTTTATTATCTGTTGTAATGTTAACTATTTTTATGCCAAAAGATTATCTCGTACTGTTAAGTTTATTAATGCTATTTTGTTTTATGTGTTTAAGAGTAATAGTCATGATATATTTACTCAACAAAAATAAAAGTTACAGCATCTAATACAAAGTTAGAGAGATATCATTAATAAGTATGTACATTCAAAGTTATAATCTATGTAATGCCGGACAGGCAAAATATACTAAAGATTACCTTACAAGAGGCGGAAAAATTTTTCTTGCATATCTTTTAATTGTTTATATCTTTCCTCTTGTAATTAATTTGGTTTACGATTCCGAACCAATTTTTAGATTACCGATCCATTCAGAAACGGTACTGTTATCATTATTGTTACTAATTTTTGTTTCAATTTTTGCAATTGCAGTGTCAAGGTATACACCAACGGTTACTCCCAAAAATAAAGGCCCAATAAAGCCTTTACCTAGGTGGTTTATTATTTTAATTTCCTTAGTTGCTATATCAGTGGGATATACCGTATTTAGTGCTGGTTTATCCCAATGGCGTTATACAACAACCATATCTGCTGAATCCTCTCTTCTTTACGTATCATTGATTCAAACTTTTATGCCGGCTTTAAGTTATTGGATTTTAATAACCGATCATCAGCTTATGAGATCTCGATCTAGGTTTGATATGTTAGTAAAGGCATTATTTCTTTTTGGACTTGTTTTTTCAATTAATGGTTTAGGTAGTATCTTTGTTACTTTGCTTTTTGCCTTAGTATTTATTGCTCCCCACAGTATGCTGATTTTATTATTTAAGGATTCATCAAATAATAGAAAAAAAATTTATAGATATTTAGGCATTGCTATTATCTTACCACTTGTTTCTATACCTTTAATTATGGCAGGTTTATATTCAAAATCTGGTGTAGGCGCTGAAGAAGAGGAATCAAGCTTTCAAGAAAGTACGTTGGTATATACTGGACTAAACTATCTCATCAATCGTCATTCTATACATTTGTCGTCGCTGGCTGCGTCGTTAGAGGATGGACCGAACTATGCAGATCTTATAATACCTATTGATGCTACTGTATTTAGACTTAAAGTTGTAACGGGACTTGATCCTGATGCACAAAAACCAGAAATTAATAGTTTTTCGAGACGAGCAATACTTCAATTTGCAGACTATAGAAATGTTAATCCTCGTGGCGGTAGCTCACCAGGTCTTTTAGCCTCTATAACAATGGTTCTTCCTTTGCCTCTAGCTATATTTTGTGTTTTTTTTGCTACATTTCTTTTAATTAAGCTCACTGACTTAATTTTATGCAGGCAGCCACCATTGTCATTTATTGGTGCGCTAACTTTTGCTTATATTCCATTTAAGTTAGTTACCGATTCTCCATTTGATCTCTTGATTCCTGGACCAGTCATAATAACTTTATTTTTTATATTTATACTTTCTTTTAGAAGAGAAAAAATTTTTAATTAATGCAATTTATATAAAATTTAATGAGAATTTGGTTAGTACAGCGTGCTGAATCTACCCCCCATGATGATGGTGGCGATCGAAGGTTAATGCGAATCGGTATTTTGGCTAATATTTTAAGATCTAATGGCCACGAGGTTATTTGGTGGACATCTTCTTTCGATCATATTGGTAAAAGAAAGAGGTTTCATCATTCAACTCGTCTGGAAGTAAAAAAAAGTTACTATATCCATTATCTAAAATCATTTGGCTATAAGAAAAATATATCCTTATCCAGATTTATTGATAACTATCTCATTTCAAAACAGTTCAAAAAAGAAGTGTACAAAGAAAAAGAAAAACCTGATGTAATATTAACATCAATCCCATCAATCGAAATGTCTCAAATTGCTGTAACTTATGCAAACAAAAATAATATTCCAGTAATTCTTGATATAAGAGATTTATATCCTGATGTATTTTTAGATTTATTGCCAAAATCATTGAGTTGGGTTATTAAGATCTTAACAAAACCAATGCGTAATAATTTAATGGATACTTGCAAAAATGCAACAGCTATTTCTGGTATAACAAATGACTTTATTGATTGGGGCATTGTCCATGCAGACAGAGACCGAACAAAAAAAGATACTTTTTTTCCTATGGCTTATGTCAAAGAAGAAATAAGCAAAGAAAAACAAACTGAAGCCTATTCTTTTTGGAAAAAGTTAGGAGTATTTAAGAACGATAAAATATTAAATGTCGTATTCATAGGTACTTTTACGAAGAGCTTCGAATTCGACACGATTTTTGAATCAGCAAAAATCCTTAATCATAAAAAAATTCCTATAAGATTTATTTTTTGTGGAACTGGTATAAAAGAAAATAAGATAAAAGAGTCATGTAAACTACTTGATAATTGCGTTTTCGCTGGTTGGATAAATGCAGCACAGATTAAAATAATTTTGAAGTTATCTGATGTTGGAATCGCGCCATATATAAATTCAAAAAATTTCATTGAAAATTTTCCAAATAAACCAGCAGAGTATTTTTCAGAAAACTTAGCTGTTGTTACCTCACTCAGAACTGGAAAGCTTTTTGACTTTATATATTCAAATAGATGTGGAATCTCTTATGGAAGCGATAAATACAAACTTGTTTCTTTTTTAGAAAAACTATCTAACAATCAGGATTATCTCAAGCTGCTCACAAAAAATGCTGAGAATGGATATATTAATAATCTTGATGGAAAAAGCGTTTATAAATCTATGGCTGAATTTATAGAAAATTTTTCAAGATAAAACTCATTAAAAATTTTAATTTATCAATTGAAATATATGTTTAATCGGTATCTTTGTTATACAAAAAAGAAATGATGAGTTAATATACGCATTTATTTAAATTGAAAAAATAAATATGCATAAACCTATATTTGATCTGGATTTAGAGCGATTTTTTTTTGAAATTACTGTCCAAATTTTTACAATATGAAGAGTCAATTACAAGGTTTAGCCGATCCTAGTAAGTTTCAAGGACCAATTTCAATTGATGGTATTAGCCCGGAAATACTTAAAAGTATGCTTAATTCTATGTCTATTATCAGAAAAACTGAACAACAACTTGCCAAAGGAAGACAAGAGGGTTTAATTGGTGGACCAGTTCATTTAGGCGTAGGTCAAGAGGCTATTGCAGTTGGGATTTCACAGTTATTACAAAAAACTGATAGAGTTTTTGGAGCTCATAGATCCCACTCACATTTGCTTGCGTTGAATCCAGATTTCTACAGGTTATTTGCTGAGGTTTTAGGTAAAGCTTCTGGATTTTCCAAAGGTATGGGAGGTTCAATGCATTTATTTGATCAAGCAAATGGTTTCTTCGGCTCAACTCCTATTGTCGCTGGAACTGCTTCTTTGGCAGTAGGTGCAGCTATGGCAGCAAACCTTCAAAACTTAAATAACGTCGGTGTTGCTTACATTGGAGATGGAGCAGTCGAAGAAGGTGTTGTACATGAATCATTTAATCTTGCAAAGATACAAAATGCACCAGTACTATTTGCAATAGAGAATAATTTATTTTCTAGTCATATGCATATTTCTCTTAGACAGCCAAATGATAAAATTTCAAGGTTTGCTGAAGCAAATGAAATACCTTATGAGTTGGTTGATGGTAATGATGTAGTGGCTGTATTTTCTGCAGCTAAAAAACAAATTTCTGACATGAGAGAAGGTAAAGGACCAAGATTGTTAGAGTTGATTACGTATAGATGGTATGGTCATGTTGATTGGAGGGAAGATGTAGATGTTGGAGTAAATAGAAGTACTGAAGATTTAGAAAACTGGAAGCTCAGAGATCCTTTAAAACGATTATGTGATTCAATGATAAAAAAAGGTATTTGGAGCAAAGAAGAGCATGATAAGTTAGACAAAGAAATAGACGATAAAATATTTAAAGCTTGGAATAAAGCTATCAAAGATGATTATCCGCACAGAAGTTCAACTTTAAAATATGTTTATTCAGAACAAAATCAGGAAGATATATAAATATGCAAACACACAAATATAGTAGTGCGATGCTTTCTGCCTTTGAGTATTTACTTGAAGAATATCCTGAAGTTTTTATTATAGGACAAGGTTTGTGGAGCCCTTGGTATGTTGGAGATACCATGACAGATTTAGACAAAAAATTCGGTAAAGAGAGGGTTATAGATACTCCAGTTTCTGAGTCTGCCTGTACTGGAGCAGCGGTAGGAGCATCTCTTGCAGGCATGAAACCAATTGTAGTCCATCCTCGTATGGATTTTATGATTTATGCTATGGATCCTATCGTTAACCAGGCTGCAAAATGGTCTCATATGTTTGGTGGCCAAGCTCATCCAGGAGTCACAATACGTTCAATTATAAATCGTGGAGGAGAGCAAGGCGCTCAACATTCTCAAGCTTTACATGCATGGTTTGCTCATGTTCCAGGATTAAGAGTAGTAATGCCATCCACCGTTCAAGATGCAAGAGATTTATTAATCTCATCTGTTTTGTGTAAAGACCCTGTAATTTATATAGATGATAGGTGGTTATATGACCTTGAAGATGAAATTGACGATATAACTGAGTTAGATCTTTGTGATCAAAAACCAAACATTTCAGTTGAGGGAATTGACATTACAATAGTTGGATCGAGCTATGCCTCATTAATAGCAAGACAAGGAGCAAAAAAATTGCTTAAAGATAACATATCTGCAGAAGTCATTGATGTAAGAGTTTTAAATCCATTAGATATAGGACCAATAATTAATTCTGTCTCAAAAACAGGGCATTTGTTAGTAGTTGATTCTGGATGGAAATCTTGTGGGTTTTCTAGTGAAATAGTTTCACAAGTATCAGAAAATTTACCTATCGGTAGTCTTAAAAAACCACCACTAAGGTTAGCACTTCCTGATGCTCCAGCGCCAAGCTCAAGAATGCTTGAGAAGGATTATTATCCTGATACTGATAATGTAATTATGGCAGTTAAGCAAATTCTGGGTTAAACATTTGGATTACTAATTATGGAGAACAGTATGAAAGCTCAAAATGATGAAATTAATTATAAACCTGGTTTGGTAGGTAGATTTGCCAGAATAATAATACCAGTATTGCAAAATTTCTTGACTCCAAGTTTATTTAAGAGGGTTTATGATAATTTGTATTGGTTAAATAAGCGTAGAATTTGGCTTTCATATTCATTAGCAACAAAAACCACAGCCCTATTTAAGGATGATGAGGTTAAAACTAAACAAGCTTTTACTCGAAAATTGCTGCCGTATACGATGGGTGGCTGGAAAGCTTTAGAAAATGCTTTTGATGTTGTGTCGCTTGTTGAAAAAAATAGTGTCCCAGGAATAATTGTTGAATGTGGTGTTGCAGAAGGTGGGACAGCCGCAATGATGGCACTTACGAGCAGAACTCTAGGTGAAGAAAGCCGTGATTGTTGGTTCTTTGATTCATATGAAGGCTTACCAGAACCAACTGTTGAAGACTATCAAGGGGCAAAAGCTGGCGAGTATGTTCAACCTCTTGCGGAGGGATCATGTCTTGGAACAATTGAACAAGTAAGCGAATTACTTTTTGACAAACTTCAATTGCCTAAAAGCAAAATAACTCTTGTGAAAGGATGGTTTCAAGATACCGTTCCTCTTCATAAGGATAAGTTAGGAAATATAGCTGTTCTTCGATTAGATGGAGATTGGTATGAATCTACAAAAATTCCTCTAGAAAACTTTTATCCAAATATATCACCTGGCGGTTGTGTAATAATCGATGATTATGCAACTTGCTTTGGTTCAAAAAAAGCTACAGATGAATTTATTGAGAACAATAAAATAGATACTTTTTTGCGTCCAGACGGTCGTGGTGGAGCTTGGTTTGTAAAGCCTACTCAATCACAAAATTAATGGTTAAATCTTATTCTATAAATATTTACTTTTTTTAATTGAAAACATTATTTGATACTTTTATGGCAACTGTAGCTTTGATAGTCCTCTTGCCTATTTTTATTTTAATATCACTAGCAATTAAAATAACTTCTCCTGGAGACATTTTTTACAGAGGCGTTCGAGCTGGTCGCGATAATATTGATTTTAAGATTTATAAGTTTAGGACCATGGTTCAGAATGCTGAAGATATTGGTGGCCCTTCAACAGCTTTAGATGATATCAGATTTACCACAATTGGTCGTTTTTTAAGAAAATACAAACTAGACGAATTACCTCAATTCATAAATATACTTAAAGGCGACATGTCTCTTGTAGGACCACGACCACAGGTAAAATATTATACAAATCAATATTCGGGCGAGTTAAAACTTATATTAACAATAAAACCAGGACTTACTGATTTAGCTTCATTATATTTTATGGATATGGATGCAGTATTAGGCAATAAAAATGTTGATGAAAAATATGCTGCCGAAATAGAACCAATTAAAAATATATTAAGATTAAAGTATGTTAATGAAAGAAATTTTTTATTGGATATAAGAATTTTAATTGAAACTGCTTTTGGGATAATTGGTATTAAAAATATTACTAAGCTAAATGTGGAGCCATGAATAAAATATCATCAATATGCTTTGGGTGTGAGCCACTAGGCGGTACCGATTGGGGTAACGTCGACATAAAAGCTATTGAGGATGCTGTAAATACAGCACTTGATTTAGGATTAAATTTTTTTGATACAGCAGGTGTTTATGGCCTTGGCTTATCTGAAAAAAGATTATCCAGGATTCTTGGTAAACGAAGACATGATGTTGTAATTGCAACAAAAGGAGGTCTTAGATGGGATCAATCTGAATCAAAAAGAAAGGTTATATTAAAAGATAGTTCTCCTGAGTCAATTAGAGGTGATGTTGAGAGTAGTTTAAAGAGGCTAAAGCTAGACATATTGCCAATATTTTATGTGCATTGGCCAGATAGCAACACCAAAATTGAAGATACTTTTTTTGAATTGTTAAAACTTAAAAACGAAGGAAAAATTAAATCAATTGGTTGTTCTAACTTTTCAGCAAAGCAATTAGACATAGCCTCCAATGTTTGCAAAATAGAATATGTACAGTTACCTGTTAATATTCTTGACGGACCGCCTAATAAAAATATTTCTGAGATATGTACAAATAAAAAAATTAAGATTATTGCCTACAATGTCTTATTAAATGGATTGCTTACAGGAAAATTTGATCAAAACTCAAGTTTTCCAAAAAATGATAGGCGTTCAAGACTATCAATATTTAAAGGCTCAACCTTTCTTGATGCATTAAAAAAAGTTGATAAATTAAAAATCGAAGCAGAAAATGTTAATAACTCTTTAGCACATTATTCGATAGACTGGGTTTTGAAACAAGAAAATATAATTTCAGTTGTAATTGGAATAAAAAGTACAGATCAAATCATTGATAATTGGTCAGTCAAATCTAATTTAATATAGAGCAAGTTTATCAATAACTAGTTATTTTTAAATGTTAAATTTAACTCTATATTGCTCCAAAGCGTAACGCGTGCATGGAGTCATATTTTCTGGGAGATTATTTAAAGCAAACCAATTAGAATCTGAAATTTCATACTTTGGTTGATCATGTTTTTCAATCTTTTTCCATGAGTTTATAAAATATATTATTACGTGGTCTCTTTTTGAAACTGTAAAATTGTAGTATGTATCAAGCACACTTACATCTACACAATCAAATCCAACCTCTTCTTTAAACTCCCTCTTTAAAGCTTTCTCAATAGATTCACCAACTTCGACCCCACCACCAGGCAAAGCCCAATCTTTGGAATATGTATGCCTAACAAGCAGAATATTATTATTATCAAGATTAAAGCATATGCCTCTAACACCAAGCGTTACTGGACGAGCTATGAGAAAAAAAATATGAAGTAAGAATTGAGTAAATTTAGCAAACATTCTATTCCGACTCTGATGGCTCGTAACCTTCGACAAGCTCTGTTAACAATCTCTTGAATTTAAAAATATCATCTGTTTTAAGTGCTTCCTTCAAAGCTAAGACACCACTATTTAATGTTTTTTCATCTATAAACTGTTCTATAGCACGCATAATCTTCGGATGTTCTGTCGCAAGAGCATCTGCATCTACTAATAATTCTTCATAAAGTTTTTCACCTTTTCTAAGGCCGGTTATTTTTATTTCGATAGCACCTTGATCTTGAGTATTTGGATCCGTTTTAATAGTTTTACCAGACAAGCGAATTAAGCGTTCTGCAAGATCATAAACTTTTACCGGGGTTCCCATATCAAGTAAAAATAAATCACCTCCTTTTGCCATACCTGTAGCTTGAATGACTAGCTGTGCAGCTTCATCAATAGTCATAAAATAACGTGTAATTTCAGGATGTGTAAGTGTTATAGGCCCACCATTTTTAATTTGTTTCTGAAATATCGGTATCACAGATCCAGATGATCCTAAAACATTGCCAAAACGAACCATAGATATTGTTGTATTATTGTAATTTTTCTGAGTAGCTTGTTGACATATCATTTCTGATATTCGCTTGGTGGCACCCATGATATTTGTAGGTCTAACTGCTTTGTCACTTGATATTAAAGTAAATGACTCACATTTTGCGTTAAGTGTTGCCTCTAGCATTCTTTTGGTTCCATCTACATTATTAATTATTCCTGCCATTGGATTTATTTCTACCATAGGAACATGTTTATATGCTGCTGCATGAAAAACACTATCAATTATATTGTCTTTGAATATCTTATTAAGCAAATCTGTATCATTGACGGAGCCGAGATAACATATAATTTCACTGAAACCACTTTGAAGCAGATCTTGTTCAATATCAAATAATGCAGGCTCACTAATATCAAGAAGTACAAGCTTTTTTGGGTCGCATTTCAATATCTGCCTGCATAGCTCAGATCCTATTGAACCTCCAGCACCAGTTATAAGACAAACTTTATTATTAGTAGGCGCTTTTAAATAGAAATCTAGAGGTGGAACAGGGTCTCGACCAAGTAAATCTACAACCGAAATATTTTCAGTTTGAGTAATTTGTTTCCCTTCTATGAGATCCTCATAAGTTGGTATAGTTATTACCCTAGTCGGTAAAGCTATCAGAGAGTCAATTACTCGCTTACGTTCTGTTTTAGATACTGATGGAAGAGCAAGGACAATAATTTGTATACCATTTTTTTTAACTAAATTTTCAATATTTTTTGAAGGATATACTGTTCTACCATGTATTGAAGTTCCACGTATTGATTCATCATCATCAATATAACCAACAACATTGTATGTATCACCTTGCATAGACGCTGTTACAAATTGAACTCCGGCAGAACCAGCACCATAAACAAGTGTTTTAGCAGCACTTGAATGACGTTGTTGAAAAAGATACTCTCTGGTGAAAACTCTATGCCCAATTACACTTATAAAAACTAGTACTGATGAAAATAAAGTTAATTGCATGGACTCACCTAAAAGATATACAACCATTCCACTTAAAAGGACTGAAATTAATGCTTGCTTGACAGCACTTATACCAACGTGAGAAATACTAGTTTTGTAAAAACCATTTATCCAACTAATTGTTATAAAAATACCTATAGTAAGTATTGGAGTTATCGCATTTAAATACCACTGATTTAATAATAATAAAGTAACAATCTGACTAGCAAATATAGAAAAAATGTCAGCAATTAGCAATATGAAAAGTTTAATTCGAATTGAAATAACCAATTGGATTAGCCCATTTAAAAATATGCTCAGATTGTACTATTATGAATGAACTGTTACAAATCATCTAAAAAGAATTCAAAATATTAGAATATCTTAATACAATAAGCTGTATTTATAAGGTAATTCCTATGATCGAATTTAAAAACATTAGTAAGCAGGCTCCATACAAAGTTTTTGTTAATTTATATAATAGATCTTTAAAATCTAATCAAAAAAATATTGAGGCAATATGCATAGCATCTTACTCATTAAATAACAATGAGGTAAATGCAAGGTTTGTGAATTTAAAATTTATTAATAATAATGAATTTATTTTTTTTTCAAACTACAACTCACCAAAGTCAAAAGATTTCACATCTCATAACAAAATAACAGCACTTATTTATTGGAACAATATAAATGTACAGATTAGGATGAAGGCATCTATAAAGAAAACTACAAAAGATTTTAATAATGCTTATTTTGCTACAAGAGATTTTAAAAAAAATGCCTTAGCAATATCTTCAAATCAATCTCAAGTTATAAAATCTTATGAAAGTGTTCAAAAAAAATACAAAAGATCTTTAAAAAATGATGATTTATCAAAATGTCCAGATTATTGGGGCGGATACTCTTTCATTCCATTTTATTTTGAATTTTGGGAAGGTCACGATTCAAGGCTTAATAAAAGAGAGACCTTTGAACTTTGCGATAATCATTGGAAACATGGTTTCTTAGAACCCTAAAAAATTTGCGAAAATCATCAATTAGTATAAAATTCACTCCAAATTATGAAATATTTTATTTTTTAAAATAGTGTCGATTCTTTCTCCTTATATCTTTAATGGTTATCTTTTCATACCAATTCATTAACATTAGGTATTTATCATAGCTACAAAAAAACAATCAAATTTAATTAACCAAAAAATTAAAGCAAGTGAAGTAATGCTTATTGATAATTTTGGAGAAAAAAAGGGGGTTATGAGTATTGAAAAAGCACGTGAAGCCGCTCAAGACTTATCTTTAGATTTAGTGCAGGTATCACCGCCTGGCGCAGAAGTTGTTGTGTGTAAAATTTTAGACTATGGAAAGCATCTTTTTGATAAGAAAAAAAATAGTTCAGCTTCAAAAGTTAAAGTAAAAAGAAATACGGTCAAGGAGATAAAGTTTAGGCCTTCAACAGATGTGGGTGATTACAATATAAAATTAAAAAAAATAAAAAGCTTTATTCTTGATGGAGATAAGACTAAAATAACGGTCCGATTTAGAGGTAGAGAGATTCTTAATAGTGATATAGGCCTTAATTTATTAAATAAATTAAGAGATGAATTAAAGGATATATCTCAGGTTGATCAAGAGCCTTCATTGGAAGGCAGACAACTGCTAATGGTTTTATCTCCTCTGAAAAGAAAAAATTAATTATTTAGTGAAGCTATTATGGGTTACAAATTAAAAAAACATTCAGGTGCAGCAAAGCGTTTTAAGAGAACGGCATCAGGTATTAAAAGCAAAAGTGCTAATAGGAACCATATACTTACTAAACAATCAACAAAGAGAAAAAGACACAATAGAGGCCTCAATAAATTAAGTGGTACTGTATTAAAAATGGCTTCTAGATTAATTAAAGAGTAAATATCATGCCAAGAGTAACAAAATCATTGACAGCAAAAGCTAAACACAAAAAAGTCTTAAACTCTACAAAAGGGCATTATGGCGCAAGAAGTAGGCTTTATAAAACTGCAAAGCAATCTAATATTAAATCACTTCAATATGCATTTAGAGATAGAAAAAATAGAAAAAGAGATTTTAGATCATTGTGGATATCAAGAATAAATGCAGGGTCAAGAGAGCTAGGTATTTCTTATTCAAAATTAATGAATGGTTTAGGCTCTAAAAATGTTTTAATCAATAGAAAAGTTCTATCTGAAATAGCAATATCAGATAATGAAACTTTCAAAAAAATTGTTCATTTAGCAACAAATTAAATTTTTTAATGTCACCAATGAAAGGCATTAAATTACCAAAGATTAATAGAAGTATTGGCGCTATACATCCAATAAATCAAACCAAAGAATTTATAGTAGACTTCTTGGTTGAAATTGGTTTTGATTATATTGATGGTCCTGAGATTGAAACAGAAAATTTTAATTTCGATATGCTAAATATTAAAAAGTCTCATCCGGCTAGACAAATGCATGATACTTTTTATGTTAACAAAAAAGAAAATGTATTGAGAACACATACTTCTCCAGTTCAAATTAGGGGTATGCTTGATAGAAAGCCACCACTTGATTTCATATCAGGGGGAAAGGTTTATAGAAAAGATGATGATGCAACACATTTACCAATGTTTCATCAGATTGAAGGTATTAGCGTAAATACTGATATAAATTTTGCTAATTTAAAAGATCTTATATTCAGGATTGTACATAAACTATTTGGCAACAAAATAGAAATTCGTTTTAGACCATCTTATTTTCCATTTACCGAACCTTCAGCAGAGGTTGATATTCTATCCGAAGACGGAAAGTGGTTGGAAATATTGGGCTGCGGTATCGTAAATCCTATAGTTCTCGAGAATTGCAAAATTGATTCAACAAAGTACTCAGGACTAGCTTTCGGACTAGGTATTGAAAGAATCGCAATGCTTAAATATGGTGTTAACGATATAAGAGATTTTTATAAGTCAAATTTAGATTTTTTAAAACAATTTAAATGAAAATTTTTTACAAACACATTGTTGATCATATTAATGACAAACCCGATAAAAGATACTTATCTGAGAAATTATTTCAATTAGGTCATGAACATGAAATTGATGGAGAAATATTTGATTTTGAATTGACGCCCAATAGAGGAGATTGCTTATCCACAATGGGATTGCTTCGTGATTTAAATTTATTTTATGAGGTTAATTCTATTAAACCAATATTTAGCAAAGATATAGAACATTTTGATTACAAATTTTCAAATAAGGCACAAGATGCATGCCCGAAGATCTCTTTTTTAAAAATTGATATTGAAACAATTCCGGATATTTACAACGAAGAACTTGAAAGCTATTTTTTAAACTTAAATCTTAAAAAGAATAACTTCTTCACTGATATATCAAACTACATTTCATATGAGACTGGTCAACCTACTCATTGTTACAAAGCGGAAGAAGTAGAAAATGGTTTAACTCTTGATTTTTTGGATAAAAAGCAACAGTTTAAAACTCTATTTGATACAAAAATACAAATTGATCCAGGAAATCTTGTGTTTTTAAATCATAAAAATGATTTAGTTAACTTTGCAGGAATAGTTGGAGGTAAGAGTTCAGCTTGCGACCTAGATACAAAAACAGTAATAGTTGAATGTGCGTATTTCAATCCTGAAGTAATTTTGGGTAAGGCCACAAAATATTCCATAAATTCAGATGCCGCACATAAATTTGAAAGAAATGTTGATCTTAATTCACATGAATATGTGCTTAGAAGGTTTTTACAAGTTGTTGAACAGCATACAAAGATTCTTAATGTTCAATTGTATTCCAATACTTATAAACAATCACCTCAAACAGTTATTGATTTTGATTTAGACAGAATAATCAATATTATTGGTAAAAATATTGAAGAAAAAGACTGCATAGCATACTTACAACGTCTTGGTTTCGTTATTAAACAAAAACTCATTTATGTTCCATCCTATAGAAATGATATTGCAAATATCAATGATATTGCTGAAGAAATAGCTAGAGCCATTGGTTACGATAATATTGAGCCAAAGAAGTTTATTATTGATAAACCAAAAATTAAATCTCATGACGATGCCGTTTCCCAAAAAAATAGTATTGAAAATAGATTTAAAAATCTTTTAATAGATAATGGTTTTTGCGAGGTAATTAATGATCCATTCACATTTCAGAATATCAAGTCCTCAATCGAGGTCGATAATCCATTAGATTCTAACAGAAAATTTTTAAGAACTAATTTGAAGAATTCTTTACTAGATAATCTCTTATATAATGAAAGACGGCAGCAAGATAGCATAAAACTATTTGAAATCTCAGATGTTTATTCTGGTAAATCCAATATGTCTAAAAAGCTACTGGGAATTATTATTAGCGGCAGAGTTGATAAAAACTATATAGATTTTAATAAAAAATTAAATAAAAAATATTTAGTTGATATTCTGAACAAGTTTATATACAGAGCTGATGATCTAAATTATGAGGTAATATCTCGAGATGGAATAAATTCTAGGACCACGAGCACAATAACTTATGTAGAAATAGAGCTAGATGCAAATACCAAAATTAATTATGTTAGCAATGATAATGAAAACAAAATTTTTGATTTGAATATCAAATATACTCCTATCTCTAATTATCCTTTATCAGTTCGAGATTTATCCTTTTCTATTAAAGATTTTTCTAAATGTGAATTGTTAGATAATTACTTAACAAGCATCGATAATGATTTATTAAAAGAAGTATTTATATTTGATCATTATCTTAATGAGAAGAACAATGAAATAAAAATTGGTTATAGATTTGTATTTCAGTCCAAAGAAACAACAATTACAGAGAGAGATGTTAATAAGATAATTAATCCAATCATAGAGTACTCAAAATCTATGAGTGGCGTAACTATCCCTGGTTTTGAATAAATTACACAATGTGTGCATCACAACTAACTATATAGGTATAATAAAAACATGATTAAGAATTTAATTTTAGCTACAACCTTTGTCTTTGTATTATCTGTTTATTCTCAGGAATTAGATGAAGATTTCCTTGAAAGTTTACCAGATGACATAAAAAAAGATCTTATGGAAAACAATGCTAAAAAAGGTGAATATTCCGAAGAAAACTATAGACCTTATTTGTATTCATCAAAATTAAGTCAGGCTGAAGAACTTCTAGAACTTAAAGATAGACTGGAACTAGATTTATTAGAGCTTGAAAGAAGACTAAGTATTGGGGATTTATCTTCTGGAGCTGATTTAGAGCTATATGGTTCAGATTTTTTTAATACATTTCAAACTACTTTTATGCCAATAAATGAACCAAATCCTGATAGTGGATATTCATTAGATGTTGGAGATATTTTAAATATACAATTAATAGGACAAAAAGAAAGTATAGATGACTATCTAATTAACGGAGATGGCTCAATTTCAGTGCCAGATGTTGGAAAGATAATGGTAGCAGGACTTACAATTAGTGAAGCATCAGAATTAATAAAATCTAGAATAAATACCGCCTTTATAGGTACTGAAGTATTTACAAGTTTAAGTGAAATTAGAGATGTTAACGTTTTAGTAACTGGTAACGCAAAAAATCCTGGAATATATACTCTTACTGGAAATTCTAATATTTTGCATGCAGTTTCATCTGCAGGGGGCATTAGTGAGTTTGGCTCATATCGGGAAATAAATTTAATTAGAGATGATGAAATTATTGAATCTTTGGATGTTTATGATTTATTAATTAATGGTCGTTATAACTTAAAGAAGCGATTAAGGTCTGGAGATGTAATTTTTGTTGAGGCAAGAAAGAATATTGTAACAATTGATGGGGCAGTATTCAGGCCTGCAAAATATGAGGTTCGTGAAAATCAGAACTTATACAGCATTATTGAATATGCTAACGGGATTAAGCGTACGGCTGATCGTGAAAATATAAGCCTTGAAAGAATTCTTGATGGAGCACTGAAAACCATTCCAGTAATTAATGATTCACAGTTCAAAACAATCAATGCAGTAGATGGGGACCTTATATATATAAGAGAACATCCTTATAGAGAAGCAAAAATTTCTGGTGCTGTAATCAAGCCAGGAACATATACCATGGCAGCTGGTGAAACTTTGGATGATCTGATTAATAAAGCAGGAGGTTTCACCAAAAATGCTTATGTTTTTGGCGCCATTTATCAAAATCAAGATGCTAAAGAAATAAATAAAAGAGCTAATGAAATTTTATATCAAGAATTTTTAGATAATATTTTAGCCATAAGTCAACAAAACATCAGTCAAAACTTTGATTTAACACCAATTGTGAAGCTCACAGAAGAGATTAAAAACAATGAAAACAATGGCAGAGTTGTGGTTGATTTAGTAAATAATGAATCAGTTGACCTTTACTCAGTAAAAAGTGGTGATGAATTATTTATACCTGAAATTAATAATGTAGTTTATGTCTATGGTGAGACTTCTGCTGAAGGGGCTGTTATGTTCTCTCCTGATCAAGGAGTCGAATATTTCATTGAAAAAGCAGGCGGGCTTAAAAAATTTGCTGATCAAAACTCTATTTATATATTGCATGCTAACGGTGAAGCACAACTTTATTCAAAAAAGAGAAATATTTTTGAAAACTCCCCCAAAAGCAGAATAAATATTTATCCAGGATCCATAATCTTTGTACCAAGAGTTCTGGATGAGTCGACTCCAAGGAGGTTGGCAGCTCAGGCTTATGTTTCTATTCTTGGTAATTTGGGAATTGCTTTGGCATCTTTATCTTCTATAAGTAACGACAATTAGAATAAAGATGAATGAAAATAAAAAATAACAAATTTATTAAGAAGCCTCTTTTATTATTTTTAGGCGTCATAAACCTAAGCTTCGCAGATAGTTTTATTAATAACACATATAACAATCACGGCACTGTAGGGCTTATTAATATGCCAAGCGCTAGATTTTACAACGAAGAGGTGCATGGCATTACTATTTATGATGGTACACCAGACCAAAAGATTACCTTAACCGCATCTCCTTATAATTGGTTAGAAGCTTCATTTTTTTATACTAGAATTCAAGATAAACCTTATTGTGAACTAAATTATGAATTTTGTGAGCAAAGTGCAAAAGATAAAGGCTTTAATATAAAGCTCAGATTGAAAGAAGAGGGTTTACTCCCTGCAGTCGCAATAGGTATTTATGATATTGCAGGTACTGGTTATTATAGTTCTGAGTATATTGTTGGTAGCTACGGAATAAATAATCTTGATCTTCATTTCGGTTTAGGCTGGGGCCTCTTAAATGGTTCTGATAACCAATTTAAAAATCCTCTTGGATCATTAAATGATCAGTTTTTTTCAAGACCAACCGGTGGATCTGGTTATGGTGGTCAGTTTCAGCCTGAAAGATATTTTTCTGATAAAACTGTATCGCCATTTTATGGTTTATCTTATGCAATTGGTGAAAAGATACTTTTACAATTTGAATATGACTCTACCTTAGCTCCTGGAAATATTGGCTATGAGATACCTAATGAAGATTACTCATATGGTGTGGAGTATAAAATTAGCGATAGTTTTACTATTGGATTATCAAACGAGAGGGGTAACTACACTTCTCTAAGATTTGTTTACAAAAACGATCCGAAAAGGTCCATTAAAAAATATGAATATAAAGAAGCTAAAACAAATGAGAATGATAATAAATATGTAAAATTAATAAAGAATTTAGAAGAAAATAATATTGGTGTAAATAAAATTACTGAAACATCAAGATCATTAGGCCTAGAACTTACTCAATTTTTTCACTCAGATATAAAACTTGTTGAACAAATTATTAAAGAGGCATCCAGAGATGCAGGTATTCAAAAAGAAGTTAAAAAAGATATCAAAATTGCAGACTTAGATAGCGTTGTTGAGATTGATGATGTATTTAAAAGAAATGCTAAGACAATATATGAAAGAGATCCACGACAAGGCATAAATACTTTCACAAGAGCAACATTTAGGCCTTTTATTGCATCTAGAGAAGAGTTTTTTAAAGGTGCTTTTGTATTAGAAAATGATACAGAATTCGTATTACGAGACAATTTATTTTTTAATACTAATTTAAAATATAGTTTGGCAGACAATTTTGATGATTTGTCATACCCTCCTGTTAATACATACCCAGCTCAAGTTAGATCAGATATTAAGAAATATCTTAGAAACTATGATAGAGGCATTCTAATTGGCAGGGCTCAGTTGGATTACCATATTACTCCAAAGAAAAATCATCATGTCATGATTAGTGGAGGTATCTTAGAGGATATGTTTAGTGGAGTTGGAGTGGAATATTTATACCACAAACAAAATACTAATTATTCTGTTGGATTGGAGGTATTTGATGTTTATAAAAGAGATTATGATTGGGGTCTTGGCTTACTAGACTATAAAAATACTATGGCAACAGCTACTTTATATTATCGAAATTATGGTTCTATTCCATTTGACATGAGGCTTACAGCCGGAGAATATTTAGCAGGAGATGTTGGATCAACTATAGAATTTTCAAGATCCTATACAAATGGAGTGCAATTTGGAGTTTTTGCAACCTTTACAGATGTCAGCAGGGAGCAATTTGGTGAAGGAAGTTTTGATAAAGGCATTTTTTTTAATATACCTATTTATGGTAATTTCATAAATTATACTTGGAAACCTCTTACCAAAGATCCAGGTGCAACCCTCGCGCGAAGAACAACTTTGCAAGGTTTGTTAGTAAGATTGCGTCCTATTAACTGATTTACTTAGCTTATTATTAAAAAATGTCTTTTTTTTACACTTAAGTTATTACAATTTGCAAAATTAATATATAATCAAAAAAAATTACATATTTAACTTACACTTGTTTAATATTGTGGTTATAATAGTCGGCCATCCATTTACTTATTGACTGGATGATAACGAGGGAATAATTTAAAGAGGTAGAAAAAATTATGTACAAGTTCAAAAATCTAACACTAGGGCTTTTAGCACTGATATTCTTTGTTTCTGCTAACCTAGAAGCAAGTAATCAATTTGGCGTATCAGATTTAAAAATCAATGAAATTGAAAACAGAATCAAAGATATGAATTATGATGAGTTAATTGCGACTAGAAAGAGTTTAATTACCGAGCAATCAAATCTACAAATGCTTCAAGATAATACTCAGAGCCCGGCTCAAAGCAAGGCAATAGGTTCAAGAATCGGTGAAATAGGAGCTGAGTTATCTGCCATTCAAAAGGCCTTAATTGGTTTAGTTGGAATAGTTGCAGTTTCAAACCTTACTGATGATGGCTACAATGACCAAGTTCCTCCTGTTATTACTGTTAATGGTAATAATCCAGAAACTGTTGAACTTGGTACTTCATATACTGATGCTGGAGCAACTGCTTTTGATGAATTTCATGGAGACACACCTGTTACCTCTTCAGGTTCTGTTGATACATCAACAGTAGGAACATACACTATTAATTATTCTGCAACTGATCTTGACGGCAATACTGCTACTGCTTCAAGAACAGTAAATGTAGTTGATACTACTGCTCCTGTCATTACACTAACAGGAAGCGCAACTGTTACAGTTGAGCTAGGCACTTCATATACTGATGCAGGTGCGACCGCTAGCGATGCTTCAGGTGCTATAACTGTTAATTCAAGTGGAACAGTCGACGTAAATACAGTTGGAACATACACAATTACATATAGCGCAAGCGATGCGTCTGGTAACGCTGCAACCGCGGTAACTAGAACAGTTAATGTTGTTGACACTACTGTTCCAGTATTTACTTCATCGTCTACATTCGTCGTTGATGAAGGAGCAACTAACGTAGGTACTGTTACAGCAACAGATTTACAAACAGTGTCATTCACAATCTCAGGAGATAGTCGTCTAGCAATAACATCAGCTGGTGCTTTAACATTTGTTAATCCTGCTGATTACGAAGATCCTGCACGTGGAAGTGCTCAGAATCTAAAATATGATGGTACTACTTATGACATTACTGCTACAGTTACTGCGACTGATGCAAGTGGTAATACTGCAACACAAGCAATTACTGTATCCATAAGAGATGTTGGTGGTATTGATGATGACGAAAGAACTGGTGTAGGTACAAATACAAGTACTGTAACTGTGCTTACTAATACACAAACTGTAGTTGTAGAAGAAGAGGTTGTAGTTGAGACTACAACCGGTACAGGTACTAATACTTCGACTGCTACAGGAACTGGTACTGGTACAGCAACTGCTACAGGAACAAGCACGAGTACAGGAACTACAACGAGCGGTACTAATAACTAAGTATTAATTTAATGAGTCTTGGAAAAAAAGATATTGTAAAAAATATCTCTTCCGAGACTCATTTTTCCATAAAGGAATCTTATCTTTTTTTAGATACTTTCATTAGCTACATAAAACAAAATAAATCTAGCACTATCAAATTATCAAAATTTGGTACATTTATTCCTCACAAAAGCCCTCAAAGGATTGGTAGAAATCCTAAAACTAAAGAAGAATTTAAGATCAAGCCAAGAACGGTGCTTAAATTCAAAGCATCCAATAATATTAAGACTTTTTTAAATTAGTAAATGGTCGGGATGGCCGGATTTGAACCGACGACCACTACACCCCCAGTGTAGTGCGCTACCAGGCTGCGCTACATCCCGAAATTAATATATAATAGTAACCCGATATCATAATCTGAAATAATTAATTTTGAATACTTATAAACTTTTTATAATTTTAGTTTTTCTTATACTATCTCCTTTCGTGTCTTCTGATATGGAAGTTGAGACATCTTCTGGACTAACACAAGGATATAAGAAAGGTGGAGTAGTGTATTGGGATGATATTCCTTACGCTGAACCTCCTATTGGAGAATTAAGATGGAAAGCTCCAAGAGAAATAACTAATAATAAAAATATAATCTTACCTAAAGATAATAACTATTGTGTTCAAAGGCCATCTTCTCTTGGAGGGCCTGGAGGTAATGGATTGTTTGTTGGGACAGAAGATTGTTTATATTTAGATATTCAAGCTCCAGCAAAAAGAGAGTCTGATTTGTTGCCAGTTATGTTTTGGATACACGGTGGTGGTAATACATCTGGCTTAAAAGATCTGTATGATTTCAATAAAATGGTCAAAAGGCACAATGTAATTGTAGTAAGAGTCAACTATAGACTTGGTCCTTTTGGCTGGTTTACTCATCCATCTATTCAAGATTTGCAAAGTGGCATAGATAAGACATCAAATTTTGGAACACTTGACTTAATTGCTGCATTAAATTGGGTTCAAGCAAATATATCTTCTTTTGGTGGAGATCCTGATAATGTTACAATTTTTGGAGAATCTGCTGGTGGTCATAATGTTTTTTCCTTACTCGTATCTAAACAATCAAAAGGCCTTTTTCATAAAGCAATATCAATGTCAGGATACACAACATCAATCGCACCAGATAAAGCTTACAAACAGAAAAAACAATCTGCTACTTCATCGTTTACAAGTTCTGTAATAGTAAAAAAAATAATAGATAGTAACCAAAAATCAATTGATATCTCAAAGGAAGAAATTAGAAGTATTTTATTGAATCTTCCAACGGAAGAATTTTTTAAACATTATTCTGAAAGAAAATCCTATCAAGAAATTCCTTTACTCACATCTGATGAGATTGTTATTCCCAAGATTGGATTAAAAAATGCGTTGTATGATAAAGATAAAGTTCATAAAGTACCTACAATTGCTGGCTCTAACCGTGATGAAGTCAAATTATGGTTAGCTTCTGCAGATTATTTTGTTTCTTTAGAGTTTTCTGCCATGGGTTCTATATTAAATATTCCAAAGGTTAAACTTAAAGATCAGGAAGCTTTTGAGGCTTTTAATTATTATAGAAGCTCTGCTTGGAAGATTAGGGGAGTAGATATCCCATTAGAGGGTTTACATAATTCTGGTAATAATAACTTGTATGCCTACCGCTATGATTGGGATGATCATAGAAAATATTTTATTGCTGATTTTAAAAAACTCATTGGAGCAGCTCATGCTACAGAGATACCACTTTTAGCAGGCAATTCAAAACTTGTGGGAGGCTATCCGTTGTCAGATTTAATTTATCCCCCTGGAAAATCAAAATTATTTACATCTAAAAATATGATGTTGTTTTGGTCAAATTTTGCAAAGTATGGAGAGCCTCGAATGTCTACCAATAATGTTGAATGGACACCAATTGTTGAAAATAATGATCTAGGTTCTTCATTTATTGTTTTGGATAATAAGAAAAACTTAAAAATAATTTCAGAAAGTAAAAGTTTTGAATCATTGACACAGGAATTGTTTCTAGATAGCAGACTAAGTGATCTTGAGAAATGTGTTATTTTGCTTCAAATGTTTACGTATGTTGGTAATGATATTTATGATGCGAACATAAAAAAATATTCTGGAAATTGTGATAGAACAAAATCTGAAAATTATTTAATTCAAAATGCAAGTTATATAGAATATTAAGTTTTAGTTTTGCTTTTTATTTTTAGCACTTCAGAAGGTTTAATCCTAATCAATTCTGCAATTCTTCTTACTAACCTCTCTTCATTCACTTCAAGGCTTCCATCTGCATATGCAGTCTTCCAAAGAAACTCTATAAGAGACAATTTTTTTTCTTTGGAGTAATTTTTATTTATATCTTCAATAAATTCGTGAAAAGAGACACTTTTAGAGCTATAGATTTCAATAATTTTTAAAATTTCAGAAGTATCTTTATTAACTTTTTTTGATATTTTTTTTATTTCTTCCATTAAAACATCTAATTCATCTTTGGAAATATTTCCGTCCGATCTTGCTATTTCATATGCAAGTATGGCTGCATTCAACTCTAATTCAAATTCAATATCTTTATTAGCAACATCAGATTTTTTTTTCTTAAAAAAATTAAACATGTTTTGACTCTCCGATAAAATTTAAAAAATAATATGTATATAAATAATATAATATTGAATAAATTACAAAACAGTACATAGAGACATATGATGAATATGTATTGTTCAAATATATTCCTAACATCCCTGTTACAAAAGAAATAATAATAATTATTAGTAAGGTTTTTTCTGGACTGTATTTATTTAATAGTTTGTGATGTATGTGATCTCTTCCAGGCGAAGTAATATTTTTCTTATTAAATAGTCTTGAAAAGATAAGACCAATACAGTCTAAAAGAGGAATTGCAACAAACCATACAAGTGTGATTGGGTAAATAGTATAAAGTTCATTTTGGGAGGCATATATTGATATCCAAGCAACCCAAAAACCAATTAAGTTTGATCCACTATCTCCTAAAAAAACACCCCTTTGTTTGCCAAAAGTTCTTAGATTAAATATTAAAAAACCAATAATGGATCCGACCAATAATATTAGCATTGAGTCGTAAACCAAACCTGAATAAAATCCTATAAGTATCATTGAAACCAGAGCACACCCTGAACATAATCCATTTACACCATCAATCATATTAAATGCATTCATAATTCCCACAATACAGAATAAAGTTAATGGAATACTATAAATTGCTAAATTAACTTCACCAAAACCAAACAAATTTCCCAAATCTTGTAAATAAACGTCTGTTGTCTGAATAATATATAACGAACATAAGATTTGTATTAAAAGCCTGTATAAAGGCGATATTCCTTTGTAATCGTCTATTAAAAATAATGCAACAAGGGGTATGGAAGCAATAACAAGATTATATGTAAACTCAGGTACATATCCATTTAGATTGTTTAAGTCAATATACAGCTTGCTTGATAATAGGAGCGCTACTAATATTGCAATTCCACCAGTCAAAGGAGTTGGTCTTTTATGAAATTTTCTACTCCTATCAGGCAAAGCAATAAGAAGTTTATATTTTTTAGCATAATTTCTAAGAACAGAATTGATAGCTATTGAGGCGATTATGCTTATAATTATATAGTCAAATATTAAAGTTAATTCCATGTATTTTTATATCTATGTACAAAACGTATTTAAGTAATAAATTAATAAAGATTTTATCTATTATATATTTAATATTCTTTTTTTCATTATCTGTTGTTGCCAACAATGAGTCAAAATTAAAAAAACTTAATATTCCTGATAATTTTGAGATTAGTATTTATGCCGATCAGCTTAATTCACCAAGACAGATAACCGAAACTGAAGATGGTTATATTGTGGTAGGTTCAAAGAATGGAGATAAGATATATGCTTTATTAGATCAAGATAAGGATGGATTTGCTGAAAAAAAATATGTAATTGTATCAGGTTTAAAAAATCCTACAGGCGTAACATATCATGATGGCAATCTATACTTTTCAGAAATTGAAAAAATTTGGGTAATCAAAGAAATAGACGCATGGTTATTATCAAATAAGGAAAATGATCCAAAAGTAGAAATATATATAGATGACCTTCCTTCAGAAACTTGGCATGGATTTAGACATATTAGATTTGGACCAGATGATAAACTTTATTTACCTATTGGAGTACCATGCAATGTATGCATTGATCCTCAAACTAAAGATAAAAGATTTGCTGCAATTCATAAGTATGAAAATGGAAAATTGGTTATGGTTGCAGACGGTGTTAGAAACTCTGTAGGTATTGACTGGCATCCTGATACACAAAATCTATATTTTTCTGATAATGGAAGAGACTGGTTAGGAGATAATACTCCATCGTGTGAATTAAATGTTGTCACCGAAGAGGGTAGCTTTTATGGATTTCCATATAAACACGCGAAGAATGTAATTGATCCTGAATTTGGAAAATTAATTTCTGGTTTAAATGTAGACTTTGTTGATCCAATTGCTGAATTGGGTCCTCATGTAGCACCCCTTGGTATTGAATTTTATGATGGTAAAAAATTTCCCAAGCAATACCATAATAATGTATTTATTGCTCTTCATGGATCATGGAACAAATACAATGGAAAATCTGGTTACAAAGTAATAATGGTTAAACTTGATGATAATGGTAATTATATTTCTCAAGAAGATTTTATAACTGGCTGGCTTGAAAACGAAAATGCATGGGGAAGGCCTGTACAGCCATTAGTAATGAGTGATGGTTCGATGCTGATCTCTGATGACAAATATAATGTAATTTACAGAGTAACTTATAACAATTAAAAAGTCCCAAATGAGTAAAGTAAATTTTGATAAAGAAATAGAAATTGCAATCAAGGCTGCAAAATCTGCGGGACAGTTTCTTAAAAAAGATAAAAATAACTTAAATTTACAAATTAAAAGCAATCCTAAAGATACTAAATTAATGGCTGATATAGAATCAGAAAAACTTATATTAGATATATTAAATTCACAGTCTACTTATCCCTTTCTTGCTGAAGAGGGTGGAAAGTCATCAGAAAATCTTGGGGAGATCTTTTGGGTTGTTGACCCTTTAGACGGAACAGCAAACTATAATCGCAACATTCCAATTTGTTGTGTATCAATTGGTCTTGTAAAAAATATGAAACCTTTGATTGGTGTGATTTTTGATTTTAATAATGATGATCTATATATTGGAGACAATATCAATAAATTTGCTTTATTAAATGATAAAAAAATAATGGTCTCAGATATCCATAATAGAAGTGATGGAGTTCTTATTACTGGTCTTCCATTTAATACCGATTATTCTGATAATGCTTTGAAAAAATTAATCTCAGACATGCAAACATGGAAAAAAGTTAGAATGATAGGTTCAGCTGCAATGGCCTCATGCTATGTTGCTTCAGGAAAAGCTGAGCTTTACAAAGAAAAAGGCATATATCTGTGGGATATTATCGCTGGTGCGGCAATTGTGGAATCTGCTGGCGGAAAAGCAGAAATTAATGATATCAATGAAGCTTTTCAAGTTGACGTGGTATTTTCAAATTCAAAAATATAAAAATTTTATGAAAAGTTTAGTTTGGTTAAGAAATGACTTACGTATGGATGATAATCCAGCTTTAAAGCATGCGTGCATAAACTCTGATGAAGTTCATTGTTTGTACCTTTTCTTGCCAGATCAAATGAAATCTCATAACGAAGCAAATTGTAAAATAGAATTTATTATTGAGAGCTTAAAAGATCTTGAATCGAACTTAAGCAAGATTAATGTTCCTTTAACTGTTATAACATCAAAATGCTTTGATGATTGCACTAATTTAATTATGGATGTTGTTAATCAAAGATCAATCAACAAAGTTTATTGGAATAATCAGCTTGGTTATGATGAACAAAAAAGAGACACAGTAGTAAAAGAAATTCTTGATAAAAATTGTGTTTTCAATGAATCATTTGACGATCAAGTTGTGTATTCTCCAGGGACTATTAAAACCATGGAAGGCAAGCCATATTCAGTTTTTACACCCTTTAAAAGAAGATGGATTGAAAACTTTGATATGGACTTTTTAGATATTGAATTTAAATATACAGTAAAAAAAGAATCAAATATTAAGTCTAATGTTAATAATATAACTTTTGAAAAAGATCACTCTGTTGATATGTCTTTTTGGCCAGCAGGAGAAAAAACAGCATTATTAAAATTGAAAGACTACCTAGACGGTAAGGCCATCAGATATTATAAAGACAGAAATGATCCTATCCTAGAGGGAACAAGT
This sequence comes from uncultured SAR86 cluster bacterium, assembly GCA_902579825.1. Taxonomy (GTDB): domain Bacteria; phylum Pseudomonadota; class Gammaproteobacteria; order Magnimaribacterales; family D2472; genus SAR86A. The sequence continues at coordinate 39,505 of CACHII010000009.1, forward strand.
AGAATTTCTCCATACCTTGCTTCCGGAGTCATCTCATCTCGAAGATGCATATTAGAGGCTCTCAAAAGAAATGATTTTAAATTAGACTGTGGCGAAAAAGGTATTGTTAAATGGATTGATGAAATTGTTTGGAGAGAATTTTATAAAAACATAATGTTTTCCTTTCCAAAGGTAAGCAAAGGACACCCATTTCAAGATTATACAAAAAACATAAAGTGGCGATTTGATAAAGATGAATTTGAAGCTTGGAAGAACGGCAAGACAGGATTTCCAATTATAGATTCTGCTATGAGGCAGCTGAAACATGAAGGATGGATGCATAACAGATTGAGAATGGTTGTTGCCATGTTTTTTACTAAAAATATGTTACATGATTGGAGATTGGGCGAAGCTTTTTTTATGCAAAATTTAATCGATGGAGATTTTTCTTCTAATAATGGTGGATGGCAATGGAGCAGTTCTACTGGAACTGATGCTGCGCCATATTTTAGAATATTTAATCCAATAACTCAGTCTAAGAATTTTGACTCAGATGGCTTATTTATCAAAAAGCATATATCTGAATTAAAAGATTTGGATAAAAAAGAGATTCACGATCCTTCTCCAAAAATTAGAGAGTATTGTGAGTATCCTACAGAAATTTTAGATCTTAAATCGTCAAGATTAAGAGCAATTGATGCTTTTAGTGAAGCAAAAAATTAAATTTTTTTTGTAGTTAAGCAGATAGCTCTTAGGTATACTGAAAAATTAATTTATAGGGATTTGGAGGAGATATGAGTAATTATCCAACTGATTTAGAAATAGCAAATGCTGCTCATATAAAACCGATTGAGGAAATTGCAAATTCGTTAGATATTAACCCTGATGATCTAATAAGGTACGGAAATGATAAGGCTAAATTATCTTCTAAGCTTATTAATTCTCTATCAAAAAAAGAAAATGGTAAGTTAATTTTGGTAACTGCTATATCTCCAACACCAGCTGGAGAGGGCAAAACTACCACAAGTGTAGGCTTGGTAGATGGTCTATGTCACATTGGAAAAAAAGCAATGATTTGCTTAAGAGAACCAAGTCTTGGCCCTTGTTTTGGGATGAAGGGTGGCGCTGCGGGTGGGGGTCATGCTCAAGTCATACCTATGACAGATATAAACCTTCATTTCACTGGTGATTTTCATGCTATAGGTGCAGCCCATAACCTTTTATCAGCTTTAATTGATAATCATATTCATTGGGAAAATAAATTGAATATTGATCCTCGACGCATCACTTGGAAAAGAGTTGTTGATATGAATGATAGGTCTCTTAGAGATATTACTTGTGGTTTAGGAGGGATTGGAAATGGCATTCCTAGACAAAGCGGCTATGACATCACTGTTGCATCTGAAATAATGGCTGTATTTTGTCTTGCTTCAGACATTGATGATCTTCAAGAAAGAATTGGAAATATTGTTATTGGGTATACAAGAGATAAAGAACCTGTCAGAGCCAAGCAATTAAATGCAGATGGGGCTGTTACTGTATTATTAAAAGATGCATTTCAACCAAATTTAGTTCAAACACTTGAGAATAATCCTGCATTTATGCATGGAGGTCCTTTTGCAAATATTGCTCATGGTTGTAACTCAGTTATTTCAACAAAAACAGCTCTCAAGCTTGCAGACTATGTTGTCACTGAAGCTGGATTTGGTGCAGACTTAGGAGCAGAAAAGTTTTTTGATATCAAATGTAGAAAATCAGGATTAGAGCCGGATGCAGTTGTTTTAGTTGCAACAACCAAGGCTCTTAAAATGCATGGCGGTGTAAAAAAAGAGGACTTATCTAAAGAAAATGTTGGTGCAGTTTCTAAAGGGTGTCAAAATCTCGAAAGACATATTAAAAATATTGAGAAATTTGGTGTTCCTGTAGTAGTTGCAATAAATGATTACGTAACTGATACAGAAAAAGAACATAGCGCAATAATAAATTATTGTAAAAATCTTGGTATTCAATGCACAATATCTTCACATTGGGAGAAAGGCGGCCAAGGCGCGACTGAATTAGCAACTGAGGTTGCAAAAGTAGCAGATTCAAACTCAGCGGAATTTAAAACACTTTATGATGATGGATTATCCTTATGGGATAAAACCAAATTAATTGCAAAAAGTATATATGGAGCCTCTGATATCATTGCTGATAAAAAAGTAAGAAATCAATTTAAAAAATTGGAGGATGATGGTTTTGGAGAGTATCCAATTTGTATGGCAAAAACTCAATATAGTTTTTCCACAGATCCTTTATTAATGGGCGCTCCTTCAGGACATGATGTGCCAATAAGAGAAGTAAGGCTATCTGCTGGAGCAGAATTTGTTGTTGTGGTATGTGGAGAAATCATGACAATGCCTGGTTTGCCCAGAGTTCCAGCTGCTGAAGCAATTGGTTTGGATGAAAATACCGAAATAACTGGACTTTTTTAATTAAATCTTTCTAGTTCATTTAAAAGTATTTAGTTATAATTTGATACGAATTTTGGAGAAGAATATGAGTAACGATTTAAATTTTTATATCAATGGAGAATGGGTTAAGTCAGAGTCAAATGAACTTATTGATGTTATTAATCCAGCGAATGAAGAGGTAATTGGTCAAGTTACTTCAGGAACAAAAGATGATATTGATATGGCAGTTAGTGCTGCAAGTGAAGCATTTAAATCGTTTTCTAAAACATCACAAAATGAAAGAATTGAACTATTAAAAAATATCATTAAAGAATATAAAAATAGGTACCAAGATTTTGTAGAAATTATTACAAAAGAAATGGGTGCACCAAATTGGCTATCTGAAAGAGCTCAAGCAAATACAGGACTAATTAACTTCAAAGAAACTTTGGAGGCTCTTGAAGAATATAAGTTTGAAAAAGAAGAGGGTGGTTATATTTTAAGAAAAGAGCCAATTGGAGTTATAGGAATGATTACACCTTGGAACTGGCCCATGAACCAAATAACCACAAAAGTATCCGCTGCCATTGCAACTGGTTGCACTATGGTTTTAAAGCCAAGTGAAATTTCTCCATACTGTTCAATGTTGCTCGCAGAAGTAATGCACGACGCTGGAGTTCCAAAAGGAGTATTTAATCTAGTAAATGGCTACGGGCCAATAGTTGGAGCAGCTTTATCGGAACATGAAAAGGTAGATATGATGTCATTCACTGGCTCAACCAGAGCAGGCATTGCAGTGGCACAAGCCTCTGCAACAACAGTAAAAAGAGTTCAGCAAGAGCTTGGAGGCAAGTCTGCAAATATCATTTTGGACGATGTCGCTGATCTTGAAAAATCCGTAAAAGGTGGAGCTGGACATTGTTTCTTAAATTCAGGTCAATCATGTAATGCCCCAACACGAATGCTAGTATCGGCTAAAAATTATGACAAGGCTGTAGAAGTTGCTGTTGCAACCGCAAACGGTACTACAGTTGGTGATCCTAACGGTGAGTTTAGACTTGGTCCAATAGCAAATAAGGCTCAGTATGAAAAGATTATTAAAATGATTGAAATTGGCATCGAAGAGGGCGCTCGTCTTGTAGCTGGTGGTGTTGAAAAACCTGAGGGTTATGAGAAAGGATATTACATAAAGCCTACAGTTTTTGCAGATGTTACAAATGACATGACAATTGCTAAAGAAGAAATCTTTGGTCCAGTTTTATGCATTATGAAGTACGAAACCGAAGAGGAGGCTATTGAGATAGCAAATAATACAGAATATGGTCTTGCAGGTTATGTTCAAGGTGAATTATCTCATGCTATCGAAGTAGGAAATCAAATAAGAGCAGGCCAAATTACTATAAATGGTGGAGCAAGAGGAAATGCTGCACCTTTTGGTGGCTACAAAGCTTCAGGAAACGGCAGAGAACATGGACTGCATGGTATAGAGGAATGCCTAGAAACTAAGGCTATTATTGCTCCAGCTAGTTAATCTAGTAGATCTGGCTGCATTTTTACAATCTTATCAAATGCTGGCTGATAACTTGCCCATGCTGCTATATCATTAGCTATAAATTCTCTGGTTTTAACAGCAGTTTCGTGGGGTATTACAACTGGTTCTCCAGCTGCTTCTGCCATTAGTTGAGCCTGGCAACACCTTTCCATTGACATATAAAACCATAAAGCAATATCAACGGATGGACCAGTAGTTAAAATTCCATGATTTTGAAGAATTGCTACCTTTTTATCATCCAAGGCTTTTACAATTTCATCACCTTCATCTACCTCTTCTACAACCCCAGAAAAGTCTTTATAGATACCTTGATTTTCATAAAACGCACACGCATCTTGTGAGATAGGATCTAACAGCTTGCCAAGAGTTGAAAAAGTTCTGCCATAAATTGAATGTGAATGAGCTGCTGCATTTACATCTGGTCTTGCTTTGTGCAATCTAGAGTGAATAGCAAAAGCAGCAACATTAACATCTTTATCGCCCTGTACCACTTTTCCATCGTGATTTACTAGTAATAAATCAGATACAGATATTTGAGAAAAATGGACTCCTAAAGGATTTACCCAGAAATGATCTTTAAATTCCGGATCTCTATATGTTATGTGGCCTGCAACTCCTTCATTAAAACCAAAGTAGTCAAATAATCTAAAACCTGCGGCAAGTTTTTCTAATTGATTTCTTCTTTCCTCTGCTGGATTTGCAAATTCTTGAAAAACCAGGCCTTTTTCTTTAATTGGAAGACGCCCATCTGTTGTATCTATTTTAATAGGGGTAACATTTGACATAGTATTTATTCTCCTGATCTCTTTAATGTTAAAATAGCTTATCAAAATATGGTGAAAAGATGAAATTTAGAATCGAAACAGATAGTATTGGTAAAATCAAAGTGCCTGCAAAAGCATTATGGGGCGCACAGACGCAAAGAGCAGTTGATAACTTTCCTATTAGCGGCATAAAAATGGATTTCCCATTCACAAAATCTTTTGTCTCTTCATTAGGACTTATTAAAGATGCAGCTGCAAAAGCTAATTTAAAGCTAAAATTAATCAGCTCAAAGAAATCAAAGGCTATATCTAAAGCTGCAAAAGAGGTTTGGCAAGAAAAGCATCACCATGAATTCCCTATAGATGTTTTTCAAACTGGATCTGGTACAAGCTCGAATATGAATGCTAACGAAGTTATTGCAAATTTAGCAACAAAATATTCCAAAATAAAAATCAGTCCAAATGATGATGTAAATATGAGTCAAAGTAGTAATGATGTTATACCTACTGCAATTAAAGTTAGTGCTCATATGGATTTAACAAAAAAACTATATCCCGCCTTAGATGCATTAATTCTGGCTATTGAAAATAAAGCTAAGTCATTAAAAGGGACTATAAAAACAGGAAGAACTCATTTAATGGATGCCATGCCAATAGATTTTTCAGAAGAATTGAAAGCCTGGTCAAGTCAATTAAGCTCTTCTAAAGAAATGTTAAATATTTTAGAAAAGAAATTACTTGAGCTTCCTCAAGGCGGAACAGCGGTTGGAAGCGGAATTAATGCACATAAACAGTTTGCAAAATGTTTTGCGCAAGAGATATCAAAGCTATCTGGTAGTAAGTATAAATTTGTTCCTAGCAAGAACTTCTACCATGAGCTAAGCGCACAAGATTGTTCAGTACAACTTTCAGGTGAGCTGAAGAATCTTGCTTTAATTCTTATGAAAATATCTAATGATTTGAGATGGATGAATAGTGGGCCACTTGCCGGATTTGCTGAGATAGAGCTTAAAGCACTTCAGCCGGGAAGTAGCATTATGCCAGGTAAAGTAAATCCTGTAATTCCAGAAGCTGTTGCAATGGCATCTGCTGACGTAATTGGCAATGATGTATCTGTAACTGTGGCGTCTCAATCTGGCAACTTTCAATTAAATGTTATGTTGCCTGTCATAGCCTACAATCTTCTTAAAAGTATTAATCTTTTATCAGGAGCAATGAACGTTTTATCAAAAAAAGCTATAAGAAGTTTTAAGGTTAATCATAAAAATTTAGAAACCTCGTTATCAAAGAATCCAATATTAGTAACTGCTTTGAATCCACTAATCGGATATGAGAAGGCTGCCTCAATTGCAAAGAAAGCTTATAGTGAAAATAGACCAATTATTGATGTTGCAGCTGAAGAGACTGATATATCAAAAGCAAAACTAAAAAGATTGCTTGATCCTTCAAAGCTTTCCAAAGGAGGCATTTAAGTGACTAAGCAACTTTCAAAAGATAGTTGTGAAGCCTGTAGGCTAGATGCTCCAGTATTGAGTGACAAGGAAATAAGTGATCTTTCCTCTCAAATACCATCATGGATAGTTTATGAAGAGGAGGGTGTAAAAAGACTAGTATGTTCCTTTTCCTTTTCTAGCTATCAAGACTCAATAAATTTTACTAATAAAGTTGCTGAATTAGCTGAAACAGAAGATCATCATCCTGAGATAGTTTTAGAGTGGGGAAATGTTACTGTTTCTTGGTGGTCTCACAAGATTAAAGGCCTTCATAAAAACGATTTTATTTGTGCCTCAAAAACAGATGATCTTTTTCAAGAATCTAACTAAAAATAATCATACAAATGGAACAAAACGAAAAGCCGTATCAATTTTTAGCTTGGACTGCTACTGCAATATTAATTCTTGCTGCAATTCTTGCCAGCTTTGTTCCAGCGTTAGAATACCATCATTGGGCATTTATAATTGCTAATTCATTATGGGTAGTTGTTGGCTTTCTTTGGAAAGAAATGTCTTTGGTAGTCTTAAATGCAGGTTTAACAACAATTTATATCTTAGGATTAATTCTATAAAAATATAAATTTTGAAATAAAGATTAATGTTAAAAACCAGGCAGCTGAAGAGATATTCTTTAATTCACCATTTGCTATTTTTAAAACAACATATGACAGGAAACCTAGTGCAATTCCATCTGCAATAGAAAATGTTAATGGGATCATTATCAAGATCACCAGTGCAGGTAAAAGTTCTGTAACAAGATTCCAATTAAGTTTTTCCATTCCTCCTAACATCAAAATAGCGACGTATATTAAAGCTCCTGCGGTTGCATAAGCAGGAATGATTGATGCTAATGGAGATAAAAACATTGATAGAATAAATAAGAATCCAACGATAACTGCTGTAAGACCGGTTCTACCGCCCGCTTCAACACCGGCTGAACTTTCAACATAGCTTGTTACAGGAGAACATCCAAAAAATGTACCAAATATACTCGCTCCACTGTCAGCCTTTAGTGCTTTATCGAGATTTTCTGCCTCTCCATTTTCATCCAGGAGGTTAGCCCTTGTTGCCACTCCAACTAATGTTCCAGTAGTATCAAAAAGGTTTACAAATAGAAAAGACATAATCACTGTTAACATACCAATATTAAGTGCACCTAAAATATCTAGTTTCAAGAGTGTAGGTGCAATGCTTGGTGGAGATGAAATTACACCATTAAATTTAATTAGATCTGCTGCTACTGCGATCATGGTTATTGTTAGTATACCTATGATTATTGCACCTGGAATTTTTCTAATAGATAAAGCGGCGATTATAAGAAATCCTAAAGCAGCAAGCAGTGTCTCAATTTTTGAGAAATCTCCAAGAGCTAATAATGTTGCATCATTGGTAATTATAATGCCTCCACTTTTCAATCCTATAATCCCAATAAATAAACCTACTCCAGCTCCCATAGCTATTCTTAAATTCATAGGTATGCTTGAAATCATCCAGCTTCTTAGATTTGTAACACTCATTATAAAAAATAAAATACCTGCAATAAAAACCGCACCTAAAGCAATTTCCCAAGAGTAACCCATTTCACCAACAACTGTATAAGTAAAAAAA
>CACHII010000010.1 GCA_902579825.1 uncultured SAR86 cluster bacterium
TAATTTCTTTTGCATTAATGTTAAGTTTTACAATTTTAAATGCTCAACAATCTATTGAAGAAGTTGTGGTTACTGCAACTTTAAAAGAACAAAGTGAACTAGATACACCTATCTCAATAGATATTCTGACAGGTGAAATCATGGCTGAAAATAATATCATGACGATGTTTGATATTTCAGACAGAACACCTGGAATTAATATTAGTAAAGGTACTTTTAGTAACAAAATATATATGCGTGGTGTTGGATCTGGAGGAAACCAATCATTTGACCAGTCAGTTGGTCAATTTGTAGATGGAGTCTATCAAGGAAGATCTTGGACTACTGCTGGTGTTTTACTTGATATGGAGAGAGTTGAAATATTAAAAGGTCCGCAAACAACTTATTTTGGAAATAATGCTATTGGTGGAGCTTTAAGTTTTATAACCAAAGTTCCAACAGATGAAAGTGAGTCTAGTATTTCAGCTACTTTTGGAAGTCATGGTGAAAAAACTATTGCTGCAATTAGAAGTGGGAGAGTTTCTGATGGCTTAAAAGCAAGATTTGCATTTCAATATCATGAAATGGATGGATGGTTAAAGAACACAAATCCTGCTGGAGATAACTATCCTAATAAAGATGGTTTTAATATGAGAACAACTTTGGTTTGGGATTCAAGTGATGATATGGAGGCCAAGCTTAAAATTGACGTTGGGAGATTGGATACTTCCTCTGGAATGGGTTGGCAGCAAACTAATTGTCTGGCTGATGGAAGTGGTGCTGATATTACTTTCATAATTAGTACATGTAAACTTGGTTTGGGTGCTCCTGATTTTGAAGGTTTGTTTGATGATAGATATAGTGGCTCAGAGGGCGCGTATGGTCACTTAGATTCTGACTCTATTGTACTTGAAATTAAGAAAACAATAGGAATGGGTGAATTAACATCAATTACTTCTAATCAGAAAATTGATGCTGAAATACCAGGTGAATCTGATTATAGTTCTAGAGATTTCTTTCATTGGCTTCATGACGAAACATCAGAACAATTTTCACAAGAACTAAGATTAACAAGTGAGACTAGTGATAACGGTCAATGGATGATAGGTTTTTACTATCAAAATACTGAAACAGCAAATACTATGAATATTGGAAGATACTATGTTGCTGAATGGGGTGCTTCTCTTGGAATTGGTACAGCAAACCTAGCCTTAATAAGACCAATGGAAATTGATGATACAACAATGTCGATTTTTGCAACCAGAACATTTTACATATCAGAAAAACTTCATCTTACAGCAGGTGTGAGGCACACTGATGTAGAAAAAGATTATATTAGAACAACTACATCATTGGGAATAAATGGAACTGGTTATACATTTGATGATTTTAATATTAAATTTACTCATAAGGGATCAATTGCTGATGGAACACTTCAAGCAAATTCATACTCAGAAAGTGCAACAACTCCATCATTAATGCTGCAATATTTTAAAGATGAGAATTCTATGTTTTATGCCAGTTACTCTGATGGTTTTAAAGCCGGAGGTTATGAAGCACTAGGAACTGCTCTAGCAAATAATGGTGCTTATGAATCTGAAGGAGTAGATGCATATGAAATCGGATATAAAACAAGTAATGAAAAAATGAAAGCTAGTATGAATTATTTTAATTCAAAATATGATGGCAATCAGTTAAGTTCATATATATATCCCCCAGATGGAGGAGCTCCATATAATACAATCTCAAATGTACCTAGCACAAATAAAGGTTTTGAAGTAGAGCTTAGCTATCTTATATCTGATTCAGTTATTGCAGATCTATCTTTTACAAAATTAGACGCAACTTATGATGATTATACTGGTGGTACATGTGCTGTTGGTGTAACTCCAGTTGCAGGAACATCAAGCTGCGATTATACAGGCCTTCCTTTGTTATATGCTGCTGATAATAGTGGTCTATTTTCATTGACATCCGAGAACGAAATGTCAAATGGAATGATGAGGAGGTCATCTATTTCAATTTACTGGACAGATGATGTCTGGCATAACACTGATTATGATCCAAATAGTAAAGAGGATGGTTTTAGTAAAATTGACGCTCGTGTCGAATTCTCTAAAGATGATTGGAAGATTGCTATCTTAGGTAAAAACTTAACAGACGAATACACAAGTAATTGGAATCAGCAAACAAACTACACAAATCAGACTGGACAATTCTCTATTCTTGATAGAACTAGGAGTATTGCTGTTCAATTTAGTAAAGATTTTTAAACTGCGTATCCCCTAGGCACAAAGTTTATAAATGATAAGGGCTATATTTATGATAGCCCTTTTTTATGAGTCAATAGAAATTTTTCTTGCCTCTTTAGATGAAATGCCTAGTATTCTTAATTTAGCTTCGATAGCCTGCTGTATTGTTTTATCAATATTTTTTCCTTGAGATATCATTATCAAAGCATTTCTATTGATTGATTGCATATTTGCAAGCAAGTTATCATCAATTTTAATATCATATTTTTTCTTTGATATCCCAAATTCTATATGTGCAATCAAGCTCTTGTTATAACCCCTTAAAATCACAGGAACTTTACCACGTATATGAAATGCATCAATTATTACCTTTAATAATAAAGGGTCTTGAGAGCACTTAATTAAGTTCACTTTTGTTGCATGAGCAAACAATACTGCTGGATTGTCTTTTGCTGAAGACCAATCTATTTCATATGAGTCAGCTATTTCGATAAGAATTTTTTCACCTATCGTATCTAGCAATTCTTCTTTATTCCTAAAATGATAATAAAAAGTTCCATTAGCTACCTTTGCAACTTTTGTAATCTCAAGAATTGAAGCAGCATCTCTTCCAGATTTTGCTATAACCTTTATTGCTGAATTAATAATATCTTCTCTAGTTTTATCTTTAACTGCAATTTTGACTGAGTTTTTGTTCATATTTGGATATATTATCTTTAATTATTGTTTTTTAAAATTAGAAATTATAGTATGATTTGAGACCGTTCTCAGTTTATAAAAATTTTTTGGAGATATAACATGCCTTTAAATACAGTTAACGATATGCAATTGGAGGAATATCAAGAACTTTTTAAAGACTTTTTTGCGTTTAAGCGTGAAAAAGGTATTTTAGAAATAAGAATGCATACAGATGGCAAAGAAGCTAAATGGAGTAAAGAATTACATAGAGCTCTTCCTCAAATATTTCCTATCATAGGCGCAGATAGAAAAAATGAAGTGATAATCCTTACTGGAACAGGAGATTTCTGGTTAAGAGAATTTGATAAAGAAAGTTGGGCTGAGATAGAAAAAGATAATAAAACATTTAGAAAGGAAAACTATGACTGGGAATATCTAGATGCTCATAAATTATGTGAAAACTTGTTATGGAATATTGATGTTCCAATTATTTCAGTTATAAATGGTCCTGGATTTCATACTGAATTTCCACTTTTATGTGATTTTACCCTATGTGCAGACACCACAAAATTTTTTGAAGGTCATCTTAAAGTTGGGTTGGTACCAGGAGATGGCCAATTTTTAGTTTTTCAAAAGTTACTAGGATTAAAAAGAGCTAACTGGTTTATGTATACTGCAGAATCATTTGATGCAAAGCAGGCTTTAGAATGGGGTGTTGTTAATGAAGTACATTCAAAAGACAAGCTTCTTGATAGAGCATGGGAGCTTGCAGGCGATATGATGAAAGTGGATCGTGTTACTCGAAGAGTAACAGCAGCAGTAGCCAGAAGATACTGGAAAAGAATTTTTACTGATGATTTTTCTCATCATGTAACTAGTGAAATGTATGCCATGATGACAAGTGATATAAAAAATCATGGGCATGGTGATCAAGAGCTTCCTGAAATTTTTGATGATCTTAAAAAATAATCAGTTTTTATATGCATAGCAAAACATATAACATTTACGGCTGGTATGTAGCCGTTATTTTATTAATTGGTTTCACATTTTCTTTTATTGATCGTCAAGTTTTAAACTTATTAGTTGTTCCAATACAAAATGATTTAAATATCACAGATACCCAAATAAGTGCATTGCAAGGATTAGCTTTTGTTCTAACTTATGTAGGATTATGTATTCCAATAGGAAGGCTAGTAGATAAGTCTCATAGGATTACTGTGATGATTGTTGGTCTATTGGTATGGAGTGTTGCAACAATAGCATGTGGATTTTCTAAAAATTATGTCAGTATGTTTATTGCCAGAATGGGTATTGGTGCTGGTGAATCAACCGTACATCCAGGTTCAATTTCTATTTTAGGTGATTATTTTGATTCAGATAAAATTGCATATCCTATGAGTATTTATCTTTTAGGTCCATATCTAGGAGCTGGAATTGCGATGATATTTGGAGCACAGGTGCTTGATTGGACTTCTCAAATGGACAGTAATTTAATTCTGCCTTTAATTGGAGAGGTTGCTCCATGGCAACTTACATTTATTGCAGTTGGTTTACCTGGAATTCTTGTCGTTGGTTTATTTTTAACAATTAAAGAGCCAAAGCGTAAAATTCCAGAGACAGATTCAAAAGAAGTTCCCTCTTTTAAAAAGATTGCTAAATTTATCCAAAAAAATTGGCAAGTCTATGGTGCAATTATTATAGGAAATTCATGTTTAATAATTCTGCTTTATGGACTTCAGTCATGGGTCCCTACTATGTTGCTTAGAGTGTATGAGTGGGATTTAATTCAATCAGGACGGGTATATGGATTAATAGCAATGTTGGCTGGCTCTGCTGGGGTTTTGTCTGGCCCTATTGTATTAAGGTTAATGTCTAATAATGAAATTAGAGCGCCACATTTTAAGTTAGCAATTTTTGGTATTTCAATGGCATCTTTAAGTTTGATTATGTTACCTTTTCAACCAAATGTTAATATTGCTTTGATATTTGTTACACTTGCTAGTTTTTTTGTAACTCTTCCATTAGCAGGAACATCAAGCGCCATGGTGATAGTCTCTCCAAACAGAATAAGAGGAGTTATAACAGGTATTTATGTAGTTATAACTAGTGTTCTCGGATTGGTTTTAGGTCCTTTTTTGGTAGCCTCCAGTACAGATTTTATATTTCAAGATCCTACTGCTGTAGCCAAATCTTTAGCCTTAGTATCTATTTTAATTGGTCCCATCGGAATCTTCTTTATGCTAAAGGGAATAAATTATTTTGGAGAAATGAAGAATGTCTAATAAATTAAGTTATGCAAGTGGTGCATCTGACAAGCCCTTACTGGGAAATACTATAGGTCAAGTATTTAATAATGTTTCTAATAAATTTCCTGATAGAGAGGCGCTGGTCTCTGTTCATCAAAACATTAGATTTACATATGCTGAATTAGCTATAAAAGTTAATGAATTGGCAAAAGCTTTAATAAGTGCTGGTCTGAAAAAAGGTGATCGAATCGGGATTTGGTCTTCTAATAATGCAGAGTGGTTATTGACACAATATGCAGCAGCTAAGGCAGGTGTTATTTTAGTCACTATAAACCCTGCGTATCGCTCTCATGAATTAGAATATGTTTTAGGTCAATCAGGCTGCAAAGGTCTGGTTTTCCAAAATCAATTTAAAACTTCAGATTATGAATCTATGATTTGTGAAATTATGCCTGAAATAAAAGATGCTATACAAGGTGAAATTCAATCAAGTAAATTTAAGAATTTAACCACAGTTATCTCAATGACCTCATCTAAGATTAAGGGTATTTATAATTGGAAAGATTTTATAACTTTAGGGAAAGAGATCGATGATAAAAAATTACAAGACCGAACAGATAATCAAGATATAGATGATGCAATTAATATTCAATATACAAGCGGAACAACCGGATTTCCAAAAGGAGCAACTTTAAGTCATCATAATATTCTTAATAATGGTTACTTTACTGGAGTAACTATGAATTTTACAGAAAAGGATAGACTTGTAGTTCCTGTACCTCTTTATCATTGTTTTGGAATGGTCTTAGCTAATCTTGCATGTCTTACTCATGGTGCTTGTGCAATTTATCCTAGTGAAGGCTTTGAACCTGATGCTGCATTAAAAGCAGTTCAAGATGAGCAGGCTTCTGCTCTATATGGTGTACCAACAATGTTTATTGCAGAACTTGCTTTGCCTAATTTTGAAGAATATAACCTGAAAACTTTGAGAACTGGTCTAATGGCAGGCTCACCCTGTCCTATCGAAACAATGAAACAAGTTGTTGAATTAATGCATATGAAAGATGTTGAAATAGCATATGGAATGACAGAAACAAGTCCTGTAAGTTTTCAAACAAAAATTGATTCTCCAATGGAGAAACGAGTAAGTACAGTTGGGAGTGTTCATCCTCATGTACAAGTAAAAATTATTGATTCAGAATCTGGGAAAACATGCCCTATTGGAGAAACTGGTGAGTTATGTACAAGGGGCTATTCTGTTATGTTAGGTTATTGGGAAAATCCTGAAGGTACTGCCAATGCAATAGATTCAAACGGCTGGATGCATACAGGTGACAGTGCTGTTATGGATGAGGACGGCTATGTAAATATTGTAGGTCGTATTAAGGATATGATAGTACGTGGAGGAGAAAATGTTTATCCAGTAGAAATAGAAGACTATTTAATGACTCATCAAGATATAGAAGCAGTTCAAGTAACTGGTGTGCCTGATCCTAAATATGGTGAAGAAATAATTGCATGGATTAGTATAAAAGAAGGTAAAAATACCTCTGAAGAAGATATAAAAGAATTTTGTAAAGGCAAGATAGCCCATTATAAAGTACCAAGATATATTAGATTTGTAGATGATTTTCCAATGACTGTAACTGGAAAAGTTCAAAAATATAAGATGAGAGAAATCAGTATTGAGGAACTTGGCTTAAGGGAGCAGGAAACGGCTTAGAAAAAAAATTATTTTTCTATATTTTTAATTATCTTTATAATTGGTAATATTAAATGTATAATATTACCATTATAAAATAAATTTTATTATGAAGCAAAAGAATATAGCCCAAACAATTAAAAGTAATATAAATAAAAAGTCTAAAGAATATCAAAAAAATAAAAATGATATGCTTGAGAAACTTAGTGAGATAGAGGACTTGCTCGACTTTGCAGAACTTGGTGGCGGAATGCATCATCATGAAAGACTTGCCTCAAGAGGTAAAATGTCAATAAGAAGCAGGATTGCTAATTTTATAGACCCTGACTCACCTTTTCTAGAAATAAGTTCATTAGCCGCATATGGATCTGATTATCCAGTTGGAGGAGGAGCAGTTGCAGGTGTTGGTATTGTTGCTGGTACAGAATGCGTAATTTTTGGAAACGATCCAACAGTTCTAGCTGGAGCAATGCACACTTATTCTGCGAAAAAATGGACACGTGCCATGGAGATAGCAAGAGTGAACAAAATACCATATGTGCAATTTGTGGAGTCATCTGGCGGAGATCTCAGAATGGGTGGAGGAAAGGGAAAAGATGCTGCAAAAGGTTCAATCTTAGGAGCAGGACATTTTGCTGAATCAGGAAGGACTTTTTATGATGTTACTGAATTATCTAAGTTAAGAATACCCACAATATCTATAGTATTTGGATCATCTACCGCCGGAGGAGCGTATCAACCAGGTATGTCAGATTACAATATATTTATTAAAAAGCAGTCAAAGGTGTTTTTGGGTGGGCCACCATTGGTAAAAATGGCTACTGGCGAAGAGTCAGATGATGAGAGTTTGGGAGGCGGTCAAATGCACTCAGAAGTTTCTGGCCTTGCTGACTATTTAGCTGAAGATGAGATGGATGCCCTGAGAATAGGAAGAGAAGTCGTTTCTCACTTAAATTGGAGAAAGGAAGGAAAAAAACCAAAACTAGCTCCAGACAATCCAATTCTTGATTCAGAAGATTTATTAGGCCTTGTTGATTCAGATCTTAAGAAGCCATTTGATGTAAGAGAGGTAATTGGAAGAATAACTGACGGCTCTAGATTTGAAGAATTTAAACCTTTGTTCGGCCCAACAATAGTATGTGGATTTGCTTCTATCCATGGCTATACAATTGGCATAGTAGGTAATAATGGTCCTATATTTCCCGATACTGCATCTAAAGGAGCCCATTTTGTTCAACTTTGTAATCAAATAGATATTCCAATTATTTTCTTACAGAATATAACGGGTTTTGTAGTTGGAAAGGATTATGAAAGAGATGGTCAAATTAAAAAAGGTGCTCAATTTTTAAATTCAGTATCAAATTCGACAGTTCCTCACATAACAATAATCTTAGGCGCAAGTTACGGGGCTGGAACATATGCGATGTCAGGAAGAGCATTTGATAATAAATTTACCTTCCTATGGCCAACTGCGAAAATTGCAGTCATGGGACCTAAACAAATTGCTGGTGTTATGTCAATTGTAAGAAGAGCAAGGGCTGCTAGAAAAGGAGAGAAATTTGATGAGAAAGAGGATGCTCAAATGGTAGCTTTTGCAGAGAAATGGCAAGAGGAAGGATCTCTTGCTTTGAGGGCAACTGGAGCAATAAGTGATGATGGCATCATTGATCCTAGAGATACTAGAACAGTCTTAGGAATTTGTTTATCGCTAGTTAATGGAAAAAATATTAAGGGTGCTTCGGGCTATGGAGTCTATAGGCTATGACATATCATAAATTACTTATTGCAAATAGAGGCGAAATTGCTTGCAGGATAATTAAAACTGCTCATGGGATGGGCATTTCATGTGTTGCGGTATACACAGATGCAGATTCTGAATCTCCTTTTGTTAAATTGGCCGATGAAGCAATTAAACTTACTGATAACTATCTTAATGGAAAAGAAATTATTGAAGCAGCTATTAAAACAGGTGCTCAAGCAATCCATCCTGGATATGGGTTTTTATCAGAAAATGCCAAATTCTCGAGAGATGTTATAAAAGCAGGTTTGATCTGGGTTGGTCCCAGCTCTAAAGTTATAACATCCATGGGTGATAAATTAAAAGCAAAAGAGATTGCTGATAAAGCTGGAGTCCCTACCCTACCTATGACAACTGAACCATCAAAAGCTAATAAAGTTGGTTACCCTCTTCTTATTAAAGCTGCAGCTGGTGGTGGTGGTAAAGGTATGCGAATTGTTGAATCAAAGAAAGATCTAAAAGACTCCATAACAAGTGCTAAGAGAGAGGCAAAAGTTGGATTTGGTGATGATAGAATCTTTATTGAAAGATACGTGGCCTCTTCGAGACATATTGAAATTCAAATTCTTGGTGACTCGCATGGAAATATTGTTCATTTAGGTGAGAGAGAATGTTCTATACAAAGAAGACATCAAAAAATTATTGAAGAATCTCCATCCCCCAGAGTCGATGAAAGTATGCGAACGGCTATGGGTAATGCCGCAATAAAATTAGCTAAAAAACTTAAATATGAGTCAGCTGGAACAGTAGAATTTTTAGTTGATGATAAAACAGGCGAATTTTGGTTTTTAGAAGTTAATACTAGATTACAAGTAGAGCATCCTGTTACCGAAGAGATTACAAATAAGGATTTGGTATATGAACAATTAAGAATCGCAAGAGGTGAGGCTTTAGGTTATAGCCAGGATGACATTACTTGGAATGGATCCTCAATTGAAGCAAGATTGTATGCAGAAGATCCTGCAAAAGATTTTTTGCCAGCCACAGGAACACTTGTTGCATATGAGGTTGACGATAACATAGACGCTAGGTGGGATACAGGGGTAAAACAAGGGTCAATAATAGGTACTGATTTTGACCCTATGCTAGCTAAAGTAATTGCAAAAGGAAAAAATAGAACTGATGCAATCAATAAATTAGCTTTAGCACTTCAATCGCTTCATATAGGAGGAGTTACTACTAATAGAGATTTCCTTGTTGCATGTTTAAGATCTAAGCATTTTCATAAAGGCAATACAACTTCTGACTTTATAGATATAGCTAAACCAAAAAGATCAATAGAATTGTCTGATAAAGAGCAGTCTATAATAGCAATTGCTGCAACCCTATGGATTCAGGGTGAAAATAGAAAGAATGCTCCTATATTAAAAGGAATTCAATCAGGATGGACAAATTCTAGATTACCCCAACAAAAAATTAGCTTTCAATTTAATTCAAAAGAAATATCAATTGAATATAAATCTAATAGAGATGGTTCATTTACCGTAAATCCAGGTATTAATGCAAAAGTCATTAATTGGAGTAAGTTTGGGATAGATATAGAAATAGGGGACAGAAGATTTTTTTCTAAAATTACCAAGAAGGATGAAAAACTTGTAGTTCATGGCCCATGGGGAGATATCTTGTTAACTATATTACCCAGGTTTAAAACCATTGGGCATGAGGATAAGGATGGTGGGCTGGTTGCTCCCATGCCAGGAAAAGTAATTGATCTTAAAGTTAAAGTCGGAAGTAAAATTAAGAAAGGAGATACTCTTGTGGTATTAGAGGCTATGAAAATGGAACATACTGTAAAAGCTATTGAGGACGGAGTTATTGATGACTTATTTATAAAACATAATGATCAAGTTGAAAATGGTGCCCTATTGATGGTTATTAAAAAATAAATGATGATGCATTTCAATTATATAAAGAATTTAAATCCAAAAAGACAAGAAGCTTTCACAAAAAGACATCATGAAATTATTGAAGATTTAGAAAAAATGCTAGAGAAAGGAGTTCCTGATCTAACAATGTCTCAAATAGCATCAAATCTGAAAATATCTTTAAGGACTTTATATGAAATTGCTCCTAGTAAAGAGGAGTTAATTATAATGATTACAGACAGTATTTTAAGAAAACATGGAAAATATGCTTTAGAGTCGATATCTGAAGTTAAGTCGCCATTAGAAAAATTAGAAAAATACCTATATACGGTCAATCAGGTTGTAGGCCCAAAATTTAATATGTTTTTTAAAGATATCGAAAAAATAAAAAGGTTAGAATCAGTTGTTGATTATCATGCAGATTTTATTACGAACTTAACGGAAGAGCTTTTAAATCAATCAATCGAGGCTAAGGAAATACAAGATATAGATTCAAAAGCGTTCTCAATTTTACTTGGTGGTATTGGAAGGGAATTTATAAAGGAAAAAAATAAACTGAATGAATCATCTCCAGAAGAGTCAGCAAATTCAATAACAAGCATAATTTTAAATGGTATTAAATTAAAAAATTAATATGAACGAAAATATTATTAAAATTGCAAATTGTAGTGGTTTTTATGGTGATAAATTATCAGCTGCTAAAGAATTAGTTGATGGTGGGCCTATTGATGTTTTAACTGGTGACTATCTCGCTGAATTAACAATGACAATTCTTTATAACCAAAAACTGCAAAGAGGAGAAGATAAGGGTTATGTTGGAACTTTTCTCAAGCAAATAAAAGAAGTAGCTAAAGACTGCAAAGAGAAAAATATCAAAATAGTAAGTAATGCAGGTGGTCTAAATCCTAAATCGATGGCGAATGAAATTAAAAAAATATTAGATGAACAGTCTATTGATATGAAAATTGCATATATTGATGGTGACAATTTATTACCGAGAATGGATGAGCTTTCTATTGAGGGAGAAACTTTTCAAAATATAGATAAGCAAATTTCATTGAATGAATCTGGTTATAGCACTTTAACAGCCAATGCATATTTGGGGGCATGGGGAATTAAAGAAGCGCTAGATAATGAGGCAGATATTGTGGTTTGCCCAAGAGTTACAGATGCAGCTGTAGTAATTGGTCCAGCTGCATGGAAATTTAATTGGAAAAGAAATGATTTTGATGCATTAGCAGGAGCATTAGCTGCAGGTCATATTATTGAGTGTGGATGTCAGGCTACTGGTGGTAATTATTCATTCTTTAAAGAAGTACCTAGTTTCGATAATGTTGGCTATCCCATAGCTGAAATTCTTGAGGATGGAAGTTTTTACATTACAAAACATCCTGGAACTGGAGGCCTTGTCTCAAAGGGTACTGTTACTGCTCAATTGTTATATGAAATTGGTTCACCAGCTTATGTTAATCCAGATGTAATTGCACATTTTGATACTCTCAAAATAGAAGATATCGAAAAGGATAGAGTTTATATTTCAGGATGTAGGGGAAGTTCTCCACCAAAAGATCACAAGGTATGCATAAATCTTGCTGGTGGATATCGTAATGGAATGGAGGTAGTCTTAACTGGTCTTGATATAAAAGAAAAAGCACAAGTATTTACCGATGCTCTTTTTAATTCAATTGGTGGCAAAGAACAATTTGATGAAGTATCAATTCAATTACTTAGGACAGATAAAGAGAATCCTAATAGTAATGAAGAATCAATGGCATCTCTAATAATTTCAGTAAAATCTATGAATGCTGAATTGGTTGGAAGATTATTTAGTGCAAAAATTATTGAATTAGCTTTGGCAAATATTCCGGGTTTTTTTGCTCAAGGAGGTGTTAAATCAAGTGGACCTGTAATTGTTTATTGGCCAGCCTTAGTAGATAGCAAACATATTAAAGAAAAGGTATATGTTGATGGTCAAGAAATTGAAATTATCCCAACGAGTCAGATGGATTTCGAAGAAATATACTATCAAAAAGAACCCATTCAAACCGAAGAAATTGAAATAAAAGATGAAAAAAGTATTTTCTTTGGAGATATTTATGGGACTAGATCAGGAGATAAAGGCGGATGTGCAAATCTTGGTGTTTGGGCAAAGAATTCAAAATCTTTTGCATTTTTAATAAAGTACTTATCAGTTGATAAACTAAAAGAACTTTTACCTGATCTAAAAGATTTTGATATTGATAGATATGAGTTAGCTAATATAAATTCGATTAATTTTTACATTCACGACATCTTGCAGGATGGTGTTTCATCTAATAATAAAAAGGATGGGCAAGCAAAATCCTTAGGTGAATATCTAAGGGCAAAAAAAATTAAAGTACCTAAAAAAATATTATAGGATAAGTAATTATGAAAAAGTTATCACTAGAGGGTTTAGATTTTGAAGCTATAAAATTAAATATAGACAATAATATTTTGACTATTACCCTCAATAGGCCTGAAAAGAAAAATGCATTAAATAATGTCATGATAAATGAATTAAATTATACCCTCGCCTATGCAAAACAAGAGCGTTTTATAAGAGTTGTAGTTATAGCAGCTAAAGGAGATATTTTTTGTGCTGGTGCTGATCTAACAAGAGCAAAATCAGAGTCAAATGTTCCAAAAATAGAAAATGCAGATGATATTAGCTTATCTTTAAGACATTTATATAAACCAGTAATATGCAAAATTCAAGGTTCTGTTCTTGCAGGAGCCCTTCTTATAGTAACAAATGCTACACATGCAATAGCCGTTAAAGATGCAAAATTTTCAGCGCCAGAAATCCATAGAGGTCTTTGGCCATTTATGGTGATGGCTGGTTTATTTAGAGTAATGCCAAAAAAAGCTGGACTTGATTTCATTATGAGGGGTCAGCCGATAGATTCCAAAGAAGCAGAAAATTGGGGTTTAATTAATAAATCAGTCGATGCAAAAGACTTAGATAAAAGTGTTAATGCTTTAGCAGAAGAATTAGCTAATTTAGCTCCTGAGACTATGCAATTTGGTCTAGAAGCATACGAAAAACAGGATAGTAAAAGTTTTGATGAAGCGATACCATATTTACAAGAACAAATTGCAAAATGTTTTGAAACCAAGGATGCTAAAGAAGGTATTGCAGCATTTCTAGAAAAAAGAAAACCTAAATGGGACTAGCTAAAAAAACACAAAGGAGATTAACTAAGGATAAATTATGGATTTAAATTATGGAACTGAATATGAGGACTTTACAAAAGAAGTTCAAAAATTTTGTAAAAAATACTCTGGTGTAATAATTACTAATAAAAAAGGTGGTGCGCTAACTTCTTTAAGTTCAGTTGATAGTTCTAATAAATCTGATGGGTTAAAAGTAACAAGATCTGAATGGCAAAAAATATTAATTAAAAATGGTTATTTTGCTAGATCAATTCCAAAAGAATATGGTGGTTTTGGTGGAGATATAGATATTATCAAAAGTAGAATTATCGCTACAGAATTTGCATTAAATAAAGTACCTCCCCCTATGGGAGGTCAAGGCATAGATATGTTAGTTCCCACTCTTTTAGAACTTGGAACTGAAGAACAAAAGCAACAATATATAAAGCCGACTTTACATGGGGAAATGATATGGTGCCAAGGTTATTCTGAACCCAATGCAGGTAGTGACTTGGCTAGCCTTCAGACTAAGGGTGAGTTAATTGATAAGAATTGGGTCATTAATGGTCAAAAAATATGGACTAGTACGGCTCAATATTCTCAAATGATGTTTTGCTTAGTCAGAACAGAGCCTGATGCACCTAAACATGCTGGAATAAGTTATTTATTAATACCGATGGATACTCCTGGTATTGAAATTAGACCATTGGTAGATATGACCCTAAACGCAGGTTTTAATGAAGTATTTTTTACTGATGTAACTATACCTGAAACAAATATTGTTGGTAAAAGAGGTGAAGGTTGGGCTGTTGCCAATTCAACACTTGGTCATGAGCGAGGATCTCTAACTGATCCAAATGCAACAATGAATAGATTAAATTTACTTATAGATAGAATGAAGGAAGAAACTATTAATGGAGAAAAAGTTATAAATAATCCAGCATTTAGAGATAAATTAATAAAACTTCAAGGCAAAGTAATGGCATTTCAGTCAAATTCATTAAGAGTTTTATCAGCTAAATTAAATAAAGGACAAGATGTAAAAATGGCAAGTATGATTCAAAAATTAATTGGGACTGAATTAAGACACGAACTAGAAGGATTTGGTATAGATGTTATGGGAGAGCTCGGAACACTTTATGAAGGCAGCCCTAATCTTAGAGATGGAGGCTCATGGCAATTTACCTATATGTATTATTTAGGCTTAATAATCGGAGGGGGTACTAGTCAAATACAAAAAAATATAATTTCTGAAAGAGGTCTCGGTATGCCAAGAGAACCAAAAACTCAACAAGGAGCCTAAAATGTATTTTGGATTATCAGAAGATCAAATATTCTTTCAAGATAACGTGAAGAAATTCTTAGAAGATCAAGCTCCCCTTGATACAATAAAAAAAATATCAGAAGGTGAAGAACTTTCTGTAAAGAATGAGTTACATCAAGGACTTATAAATTTGGGAATAAATAATATCCTAATACCTGAAGAAAATAATGGATTAGGTTTAGATCTGCTTTTTGCATCTGCTGTAAGTCAAAGTCTTGGTGAAGGTATTGCAACTCTTCCTTTTCTTGGGCCTTATGTTATTGCTCCAATAACTATTAAATATGGAGCAAATGAAGAACAAAAGGAAAAATTGTTTAATGAAATGTCTCAAAATTTAATTAACTTTGGTATTGGTTTCTCTGAATATTTTGGCTCAAGAGATTCAAGTGGACTATCTATAAAGAATAATAAAGTGTCTGGCAGAACTTTATTTGTACTTGATACTGATTATGCATCCCATGTAATGCTTTGTGATAAAGAGGGAAAGGTTGGATTTGTATCTTTAGATTCTGAAAGAATTGAAATAATAGATCTTATTACTGTTGACAAAACAAGGATATATAAAGAGATGAGTTTTGAAAATACGCCTATAGAAATTTTAGAAAATACGAAATCTTCTTCTTTAGCAGTAGAGATGGCTTTGAGTGCAGGAAGAATTGTTACAGCTGCTGATTCATTAGGGGCAGCGCAAGCAATGATTAATAAAGCCGTTGCATACTCACAGGAAAGAAAACAATTCAATAGAGTAATTGGCTCTTTTCAAGCTGTTAAACATATGTGTGCTGAAATGTCAGCAGAATTAGAACCTTGTTATTCCCTTGTATGGCATGCAGCTTATAGTTTTGATGAATCCAGTGAAGACACAAAATTAATGGCATGTTTAGCAAAATCACATATCTCAGAAGTATCAAAAATGGTTGCTAAAAAAGCTACCGAAGTTCATGGCGGAATGGGGTTCACTGATCTTTTGGGCTTACACTTTTGGTTCAAAAGGATTGGACTTAATAGACATATTCTTGGTTCCCCTGAGATAATAAGAGAAGAAGCAGCAAAAGTTCAGGGCTTATAAAATCTATGAGATGTCTATATTTCTTTGTCGTTTGTCTTTTAACGATCGGAATTTCAGCTTATGAATATGAATCAATTAAAATTAGTGAAAATAAAAAAAATCTAAGCAAAGAAATTTTTAAAAAACTTGAAAAAGATCATTATTTAAAAAAAATAAACAAAGATGATTTTAATGAAAGATATGTAAGAGCAATCTTTAAAAAACTTGACAAAAATAAAACTTATTTCACAAAAGAAGAAGTCGAATTTTTCTTATCTAAATCTAGGCAGAATAATTCAGACCATTTTGATATCGGATTGGCATACGACCTTATAAATCTTTATTATAAAAAATTAATTGATTTTTCAGATTATCAAATTTATTTGTTAGATAAATTTGAATTTGATTTTAGCAAAGAAGAATACTTAGATATTTTCTATGAAGATAACCAATGGATTTCCAGTAATAAAAGTTTAGAGGAATTATGGAGACTTGAAACTAAAAATGATTTACTTGTTGCAACTATGTCAGACTCTGCTAGTTCAAATCCACAGGAAGATTTAAAGAAAAGATATACAAATAGAGTAAGAAGAATAAATCAACAAAAGGAAGAAGATGTTTTTTCTCTAGCAATAAATATTTTAACTAATCAATTTGATCCTCATTCATCATATCTTTCTCCAAGATCGGCTGAGGATTTTGATATGAATATGAGCCTTAAATTAAGTGGTATTGGGGCGCTACTTGGCGTTGATGAAGACTACACAAAAATTATAAGTTTAGTGCCAGGGGGACCTGCCCAAAAATCTGGAAAAATAAAGCCAGAAGATAGGATATCAAAAATAAGACAAAAAGGTTCTGATGATTTTACTGATGTGGTTGGTTGGAGAATTGACGAAGTTGTTGATCTGATTAGAGGCGAAGCAGGAACTGAGGTTGAAATAGAATTTATTTCATTTGAAGCAGATAGCGATACTACAAAATTAGTAACTCTCAAAAGAGAAGAAGTTAAGTTGGAAGACAGGGCGGCCAAATCAGAGATTATTCAAATTGAAAATAACAAAATTGGAATAATTGACCTGCCCTCCTTTTATATTGATTTTGATGAATTTCAAAAAGGAAATAAAAATTACAGTAGCAGCAGCAAAGACATAAGAAGTATTCTTAAAACATTTAATGAAGATGAAGTCGATGCTATTGTACTTGATTTAAGAAACAATGGAGGCGGAGCTTTAATTGAAGCAAATAAAATTATTGGTTTATTTGTATCATCTGGTCCCACTGTTCAAGTTAAACAAGGTAGAGGATTTGTTCAGCCATATGGAGATTCAAGAGCTGTTCAAGTTTGGGAAAAGCCAGTGTTGATATTGGTAAATCGCTATTCAGCGTCAGCTTCTGAAATAGTAGCTGGAGCAATTCAAGACTATAAAAGAGGGATTATCGTTGGTCAGAGAACTTTTGGAAAAGGTACTGTTCAAAGCTTAGAAAATTTATCTGAAGGTCAAATAAAAATTACTGAATCTAAATATTACAGGGTCAATGGGACAAGTACACAAAATAAAGGAGTAGTCCCTGATATTGAGCTGCCGTCAACATGGGATATTGATACCGTTGGGGAAAGCTCCTATCCAACAGCTTTAAAATGGGACACTATCAGACCATACAGACATAAAAAATTTAGTCTGGAGCCACATTTAGTTGAGAAAGTTTTGAACCAACATGAATCACGTTTAAATTTTGAACCTAATCTAAACTATCTTCAAAAGGTAAGAAACAGATACGACTTGAATAAAAATAAAAAGTTATTAAGTCTTAATATTAATAAAAGAACAATGCAAAAAGAATTGAGAAAAAGTTGGTTATTAGAGATTGAGAATGAAAGAAGGTCTGAGATTGGATTAGATGTATTTAATTCTTTTGAGGAAATGGAAAATTTTAAAGATGATACAGATAGTCTTGAACAAAATTCTATTAACTTAGAGGATGATTACTTGTTGATAGAATCAACAAAAATTATTAATGATTTTTTAAACTTTAGTAAGAAAAAAATGTTATCTTCTATGGACTAAAATGAAAATTGTATCTTTTAATATCAATAGTGTAAGAGCAAGGCCACATCAGCTTGAGCACATAAGAGATACAATAGATCCTGACGTTATTGGTCTTCAAGAAACCAAAGTTAATGATCCAGACTTTCCAATTGAAGTCATAAATGAAATTGGTTATCACGCAGAGTATTGGGGACAAAAAGGTCATTATGGTGTTGCATTGCTAAGCAAAGATAAGCCATTAGATACTTCTAAAGGTTTCGTGAGTGATACTGAAGAAGAACAAAAAAGATTTATACAATGTACATATAAATTTGGAAATTCTAGTATTATCGTGATGAATGGATATTTTCCACAAGGTGAAAATATTAATCATGAAACAAAATTCCCAAAAAAAGTTAAATTTTATAATGATTTATATATCCATATTCACGAGTTACAAAAAGATTCCAAAAATTTAATTGTAATGGGTGACTTTAATGTCTCTCCTGAAGATATTGATATTGGAATCGGCGATCAAAACGCAAAAAGATGGCTTAGAGAAGGAAAAACATCTTTCCAACCACAAGAAAGAGAAATGTGGAATAGTATTAAAAATTTAGGTTTCGTAGATTCGTGGAGGGTTATAAATCCTGCAGAATCCTCAATATATTCTTGGTTCGATTATAGATCAAGAATGTTTGATCAAAATCCAAAACGAGGGTTGAGAATAGATCACATATTGTTGTCAGAAAATCTAAAAAGCTCCATAAACCTAGTTGGAATCGATTATGATGCTCGAGCTATGGAAAAACCATCAGATCATTGTCCTGTCTGGTTAGATCTAAATGAATAATCTAGAATTTAGAGTTCCTAAAAATGAAGGGGAATTTAATGAATATGATTTATTTAGATGGCGATTACTCAGAAAACCCATTGGAAAAACAATTGAATCTTTGAAAGATGAATATGAAGATAACAGTTTTCATCTAATTGGAGTTATCAATAACCAGATAGTCGCATGCGGAAGATTGCATTTTATTGATGATTCAAAAGCTCAAATAAGATATATGGCAGTCGATGAGAAATTTCAAAGAAAAGGCCTTGGTAAATCAATACTTTCTTTGCTAGAGAGTCATGCTAAAAAAAATAATGCAGATAAAATCATTCTTAATGCCAGAGATCATGCTATAGAATTCTACGCAGCTGCTAAATATAAAATTTTAGAGAAATATCATAGATCTGATACCGGAATACCTCATACTACAATGACTAAAGATATCTAGTTATCTCCTTAATTTAAAAAACTTCTTAAGCAACTTAGAGCTTCTATTCTCCATAAGACCAAAGCGATAGGTAATATTGTGATTAAATATTTTTTTGTCTAAAAAATTATCTATAGATACTATGCTTCCAGTTTTTGGCTCTCTAGCTGCAAAAACTATTGAACTTATTCTTGCATCTATTGCAGCTTTTGCACACATATGACATGGTTCAAGCGTCACGTACATTGAGCAGTCATTAAGCCTGTAATTATTAGTATTTTTAGACGCATCTCTTAATGCATTGATTTCGGCATGCGAAGTTACATCATTTTTAGATATTACTTTGTTTTTCCCTTCACCAATTATCTTTCCATCTTTAACTATGACGGCGCCAACAGGCACTTCTTTGTCATCGAAAGACTCTACAGCCAACTCAAAAGCTCTTTCCATAAAAAGCTTATCTTTGGATGAAAACATTAATAAAAGCTTATCTCTTTGACATAAAGTTCAACATTGAAATCTCTGCCATATCCTGCAAAGCTAATATCTCTTATATTATTTGAAAGTAGTTTAGGAGACATGCCTGATTTTTTTTCAAAGTTAGCAAAATTTATTTCAAACATCTGCCATTTATCACTCACATCAAATGTTGAGCTATGATATGCCCAGGGTGGCATTCTCATGCCTTGCATAGTCACATGTATTTCATAAGTTTCATTGTTTCCTTTTGCCATAAAACGAATACCTTTAACTGATTTATCAATATTTTTTGGCCTGTGCGCCAATCTTACAAATCCACCGTTATTTTCAGTAGTAACAAATCCACTTAAACTAAAAATACCATCACTATAATCTGCCTTTAGTTCTGATTTTCCACCCATTACCTGATCAGTTACGACATACCAATTTGATGGATCATTTGAAATATTAGACATTAGATTTAAAGATAAAGTTAAAAATAAAAGTACAATATAATATTTAATAGGCATATTTAATCTAAGTGGTTCTCTTTATCAGCTTTAAACCAAGGTAGAGATACAACTTTAGATTTTAAATCACCATTGGGTGTTTCAACAACTACAGGCGTATATTCTTCAGCATATTCAATATCTACAATAGCAAGTGCAATATTTTTTTGTAATCTTGGAGAAAAAAATGCCCGAGAAACTCTTCCAATTTTTTCATCATCACTTTTAACTGGCCAAAAATTTTCAGGTACTTTAATTATTGGGTCACCCTCTAGCTCAATGCCAACTAATTTTTCAGTTAGTCCTTTTTCTTTAATTTCTTTTAATGCAGACTTACCAATAAAATCAACTTCTTGGTCTACATCAACAAGTCTTCCGAGCCCAATAGTGAAAGGGTTGTGTTCTCTTCCAAAATCACCCCCATAAGAAAGTATCCCGCCTTCAATGGTTCGAATTGTATTTGGTGCTATAACTCTACCTTTAAATTCCTTAGCAGCTTCATAAACTAACTCAAACAATTTGTTTCCAAGCCTCCTATCCTGAAGGTACAGTTCATAACTTAACTCACCACTCCAGCCGGTTCTTGCAATAACCATTGGAATTTCTTCTAAAGTTGTCTGTCTTGCCTTGTAGTATCCCAAATCATCATGCTCACCATTAAAGAGTTTTTGAATCAATTTCCCAGACTTTGGACCACTGATTTGTAATGGCGATACATCAGGTTCATGTATAGAGACATCCATTCCAGAATTAATAGCAATTCCTTGCAGCCACAAAATTACATCGCCGTCCCCAGGAGATATCCAGAACCTATTCTCTTCTAACCTCAACAGACATGCATCATTAATGATGCCTCCATTAATGTCTGTTAGTAAAATATATTTAACGGAACCTATTTCACACTTTTCTAAATTTCTTGGTTGAACATATCTCATAAAATCGTATGCATCAGACCCGCTAACTTCAATTTGTCGTTCTGCAGCAAAATCACCAAAGGTAACATCGTTTATTAAACTCTCGTATTCTTTTTCTGGACCAGAAAAACCTGTAGGCAGATACATTTTATTATAGACAGTGAAGCCAGTTACACCATACTTCAAATCTGACTCATAATAAGGAGATTTTCTTATTCTTGATCCTATTCCGATTAGTAAAGGTAGTTGTGATTGTGGCATTTAATTCCCCTAATTTATTGATATTTTAATATCAAAATATCTCAAGAGTAAATGCATTATTTTGATAATTAGATTATTATTTATAAAGTAATTTCTAGGGATTTTATGGGGAAAAAAAGATTTTTTGACGATAGGCTAAAGTATCTATCATTTATTCAAAATACAGGCGAAAAAAAAGCAATATCAAAAGAAATCTATTCTTATATTGCAAATTTGTCACAGAATAAATCCTATTTAAGACTTCTTGATGCTGGAACAGGCGACGGAACAATTAATTCAAATATTATTAAGAGTTTTCATAGATATCATCCTTACACGTCATTATTAATGACAGGAAAAGAAATCAGCTATGAAGATCTCAAAAATACTTTAGAAAAAATGCCTGATAGATTTGTTGAGCATCCAAATTTACTTATTACAATGACCAATGTAAAGTTTTCTGAGTTAGGACTTGTTGAAAGCGCAAAAAAAATTAAAAATAAAAAGATATGTGAATTTAATTTAATTCTTAAGAGTGATAACTCATTTGATTTTAATCAACAAATTTCAGGAAATCGTATATCAAACTTTATCAAAAAAAATTGGGGTATTGAAATTGATAGCAAAGGAAAAACTTCATATTCAAATCCATGCATTATAAGAATCTATAGAGAAGATAATAAAAGACAACTCAAACAATTTCTTAACAATGATTATGAAAATAATAATTTTGATTTAATCATTGCTTCTCAAGCATATAGAGCCGCTTCTTCAGTTAAAGTAAAAGTTAGTAATGTTATAGGTCCATTAATGAGGCTACTTAATAAATCAGGAAGGCTCCTAGTAACTCATTCTTTGGGAGGAGAAGATGTTCAAAAAATTCTCAAGGTAGGCTTTAAAGATATAGAAGCTTTTCCAAATGAAGCTAAGGACATTATTGAATTTTTGAAAAACAATCCTTTTGGAGAAAATAATATATATACTTTCTCCAAACCAAAAAATTATAATTTTCAATTTAAAAAAGCACCTGATCAAACAGTCACTGAATTATTTGGTCATAACACTGATGCCAAGTGGGCAAATATATTATATGTGGGTCAAATACCTGAAAAAGATATACAAACATTAGAAAAAAATACAAAACTCTATAATAAAGTAAAGAGAATGATAGATAAGACTTGTGTCATTCAATTTAAGAATGAAATTTTTGCAATCACAAAGGTAAGATAATGAAAATACTAGTAATGGGATTACCCGGAAGTGGGAAGACATATCTGGCAAAACGAATGCAACCTATACTTAACGCTGCTTGGTATAACGCAGACATAGTAAGGGAGATGGCTAATGATTGGGACTTTTCTCCAAAAGGGAGAATAAGACAAAGTTTAAGAATGAAAAACTTAGCCGACTTCGAAAAAAAACATGGAAGAATTGTTATATGCGATTTTGTATGTCCTACACATGAGACTAAAAGAAATTTTAATCCAGACATTACTATATGGATGAATACGATAAAATCTGGAAGATATGAAGATACTAATAAGATGTTTGAACCTCCGATGGAAGTTGATTATGAAGTAAATGAAATGAATGATCATAATCATGAAAACATTGCTAATGAGATACTAAGAAATGTTTGATTGGAAGAAACCTACTGTTCAAATGCTAGGCAGATGGCAACCATGGCATATGGGTCATCAAGAACTTTTTAAAAGATGTATCAAAAAGACCGGTCAAGTTATTATTCAAGTTAGAGATGTGGAAGGTGCATCCGGTGGTGAAGGTCAGGATGACAATCCATTTTGCTGGGAAGATGTTTGCAAAAATATTGAATCCAATCTACTGAAAGATGGTTATAAAAGAGGTACAGAGTATGAAATAATGCTGGTGCCTAACATAACTAACATTACTTATGGCAGAGGAGTTGGTTATGTATTTGAGGAAGAGACTTTTGATGAAGAAATATCCTCTATAAGTTCTACAAAAATAAGATCAGAGCTTAGAGATAAAGGTAAACTCTAAATTATTCTAATTTAAAAGTTAATCCTGCATTACTTTCTAATCTTTTTATTAATTTTTTACCCATTGATGCGGCAGGCGTATATATTCCACCAGCAAGATCTTCACAATCTTTAACAAGACAGACCACACTTTCAGTTATCATTTTTGATGTAGAGCCATATCCTGGATCCATGTCTCCACTAACCGAAGCTTTAATAGTTGCACCATCAACATCTGCACAAAAAAGCACATCATAATTCCCATTTTCTCTGGATTCTCTTGAAGGTCCATCACCTGGCTGAGGTGCATCTCCAAGAGGATTCATAGTGGATATAAATTCTGCAGCTGCCTTGCCCTCCTCTCCAGGACCCTGTATCCACATTTCATTATATTTAAAGTTTTCACCATAAATATGATTCATTAATTTATTGGAGCGATGGATATTTTTTGTATTGATTGGAGCCATAAAAAATGGAGCTACCCAAGTATCTAGTTTTTCATCATATACTGGATTTGAATCATCATCCTGCTGTACGCCTTGAATACCATCACATAATGCATGTGGATTTACTAGAATATTAATAAGTTCAGGATCTGATTGAAGAGCAGCCATTGTAGCTTTCATTGATGCAGCTGTTCCTCCGGAAAATTCTCCATTCATGGCTCTTACTCTTCCTCTTACAGATGGTGCATATTTATTAAGCTTAGACATTACTTCTTTTTGAACAAATAAAACTCCAAGATCAAAAGGAATACTGTCAAATCCACAAGAAAAAACTATTCTTGCACCTGTTTCCTTTGCCTCTGCAGAACATTCAGAGATAATTTTATGCATGAAACCAGGCTCACCACATAAATCTACATAATCGGTTCCAGAAGAGATGCATGTTTTTATAATTTTTTCACCATACAGTTGATATGGACCAACTGTTGTCAATACACATTTTGTTTGACTAACCATTTCATCTATAGAATCTTGCTCATTACTATCCACTACAATTTTTCCTATGTTAGAAGGAAGATTATATTTTTCTTGAATATGTTCTAACTTTTCGTTATTTCTTCCGGCGATAGCCCACGAAATCTCATTATTATTGTTGTATTGAGTTATTGCATACTCAACAACTAATTTTCCAGTGAAGCCTGTGGCTCCAAAAATTACAAAATCATATTTATCTAAGTTACTCACATTAATTCCTACATAAAAGATTACGCATTATAATATTAAAAAATATATATATTAATTAAATGTTTAAAAAAATTAGAGAATTCTTCAGAGTAATTGGTGAGCTTAAATACATTATTCCTTTGATGAGATATAAATGGCCTGATCTTGAGGATAGCGCCTCACTTGCACACTCCTTTCAAGATACAGTTCAGAGATTTGGTGACAAAGAATTCATATATTTCGAAGATGAGGTATGGACATACAAAAGGACAAATCAAGCTGCAAATATACTTGCAAATAAGCTTGCAAAAGAAGGCATAGTACATGGTGATAGAGTTGTACTATTCATGGAAAATAGACCAGATTTTGTAGTCTCACTTTTGGCAATAAATAAATTAGGAGCTATTGGAGTATTGATCAATACCAGTCTAACTGGAAAACCACTTGTTCACTGCATAAATACATCTGATTCGCAAAAATGTATTTTTGGTGATGAATTATCTAGTTCTTTGGAAGGTGTTCTGTCAGAAATTAATATAACGAAATCTTCTGATTTATTATGGGTTGAAGATTACACGCCAAATAATTGTCCTGAATGGGCATCAAATATTAAAGAAAATCTCGACGAAACACGCCTATTAAATCTTGATGAAACAGATAAAGTAGTAGCTGGTGATACCGCATTTTATATTTTTACTTCTGGTACAACTGGCGTTCCAAAAGCAGCTTTATTTCCTAATGTAAAGATTGTTGCAGGCTCAACTAACATTACTATGGCTGGATACAGATTAACAAGTGATGACTGTATGTATAATTGTCTGCCTTTATATCACTCAACTGGTTTAATACTGGGTCTTTGTGCATGTATTCAAGTAGGTGCGTCTACATTTATTAAAAGAAAGTTTTCTGCTTCCTCTTTTTGGAGAGAAGTTCAAAAATTTAATACAACTGCATTCGTATATGTCGGTGAACTATGCAGATATCTAAGCTTTCAAGATCCATGCGATGAAGAGAAAAATAATCCTATTTCAAAAATGGTTGGTAATGGTCTTAGACCAGACCTTTGGGATACTTTTAGAAACAGATTCAATGTTGAACGAATATGCGAAATTTATGGAGCTAGTGAAGCAAACGGTATGTTCATGAATCTTTTAAATAAAGATCAGACAATTGGAATGACAAATATTGATATTAAACTCTTTGCATATGACGTAGCAGAGGATAAATTAAAAGTAGATGAAAATGGTAAATATATTGAGATAAAAGATCACTCCCCTGGATTAGCATTAATGAAAATTGGGCCTAATGCAATATATAACGGTTATACAGATGCGCAAGCAAGCGAGAAAAAAATAATAAGAGATGTTGTCGTAGAGGGTGATCGTTGGTTTGATACAGGAGATCTTTTAAAAACTATGGATGTTGGATTTGCGCTGGGAAGACAACATTATCAATTCGTTGACAGGGTTGGAGATACCTTTAGATGGAAATCTGAAAATGTATCTACTAATGAGGTGGCAGAAATTCTCAATGCTTTCGACCAAGTCAATATGGCTAATGTCTTTGGTGTAAAAGTGCCACAAAGTGAAGGTAGAGCTGGAATGGTTGCATTCAACTGTGATCTAAATGATTTTCAATGGGATCGATTTGCTGAATTTGTTTCTGAAAAGCTACCAAGCTATGCACAACCAGTTTTTGTAAGAATTATTGAAAGACTTGAAACAACAGGAACATTCAAATTAAAAAAGAATGATTTAAGGAAAGAGGCTTATCATCTTGATAAAGTAGATGGAGACCAAATTTTTGTTAAAAAACCAGGAGACAAAAATTATACACTCCTAGATAAAGGCTATTATGATGTAATCCAAGAAGGTCAAGCTGGTTTTTAAGAAGCTACTTTATATTACTATCTATTAATACTGCTATTAAAAGAGCTGGTTCACTTCCATTATTAACCCAAGCATGATTTGTTCCTCTTTGAACAACTACATCAAATGGCTTCAAATAAACTTCTTCTTCATCAAGAATTAATGTTACATCACCTTTTAATAAAATAATGTAATCAATTGTCTCCGTTTTGTGCATTGCAGGATGCTTTGATGTATCAACGCGATGATGTCCAGCACCAACTTTTTCAAAAGCGTCTGCAGCAATTTCTTGAAGCATCTCCTCAGGAACTCCTTCAGGTATAGGATTTATTTGAAAATATCTAAACTTTGTTCCATTTTTTGGAGGTGACAAAATAATTTCGTTATCTGCCCTATCTATATCATCAGTTGATATTATTTCAAATCCATCCGTATTCCATAATTCAAAAAGGCCTCCCACATCCTCTCCAATAGATCTTGCTGGTGGACCATCCAAAATAATAACTGATTTACCTTCACTATTGTGGCCCGTGACTATTCTTCTCATATTTATCTCCTATTTCTTTAATAATACTTTTTATTTCCTTTGCTCTTGAGCTTGAATTTAAATCATTCCATTCACATTTTAAGCTACTTTTTAATTTTGCTATTTTAATAGAGCAATCAATATTTTTATTTTCCATAAAATCAATAGCATGCTTCGTACCATTCCTATCATTACATATCAACACCATGTCACATCCTGCCTTAAGTGACTGTTCTACTTTTTCATGGCATAAATCATTGCCTGCGCCAAGCATTGTTAAATCATCTGAAAGAACTAAGCCACTATAATTCAACTCATTCCTTAGAAAATCTTTTAACCAGTAATTTGAAAAACTTGGAATATATTCATCTATCTTAGGAAATAATATATGCGCACACATTACAGCATCCAATTTTTTAGATAGCTTTCTGTATGGCTCTAAATCATTATTTCCTGAATCTAGCTCATCTAATGATCTATTATCAGTAGGCATTTCTTTATGACTATCTTCAACAACTCCACCATGTCCAGGAAAATGCTTACCTGTTGAACTCATTCCTGCCTCATTCATT
>CACHII010000011.1 GCA_902579825.1 uncultured SAR86 cluster bacterium
TTTACCCTCAATTAATTTACTCACAAATTTTGTTCCTCCAACATCAACTGATATTGATGTTGGTCCAAGTTTGATAATAATGTTTTCGGATGCCTCGGATACTAACTTCCCAATTTCGTTAACTGATTTTTTTGGAACTATCCCGCTTATGGTATTTGGCAAAGCTTCATTAAGTAAGGTGTTTGCAACTGCCAACCTACTTCCGTCGGTTGCTACAGCTGTAATACTTTTGTCATCTACAATCAAATTAAGTCCAGACAAATAATCACGCCAACTATCATTTCCCATTGCAAAAGATGTGCTTACAATTAATGCTTTTATATTTGAGGGCGCAATATTTATTTCTGAAAGCGAATCTTCAACTTCAAATTTTGGAAAATCTTCACTAGGGAGTGTTGATAAATTATATTTGCCCATGCCTGCCTCAATTTTTAGGTCTGTTCCGTCTAGGTAAAAATGTATTTCAGAGGCATCTGGTAAAAGTCGACAAAGGTCGCTTAATTTACGCGCTGGTGCAGTTGTCAGCCCGCCACTCTTAAAATTCGATATAACACAGGTTGTTGATACCTCTGACTCTAGATCTGTTGCTGTTAGTTTTAATGAAGACTCATCTACATCAATTAATACATTAGAGAGAATAGGGAGGGTTTGTCTTTTTTCAACAACGCCTAATGTAAAATTAAGAGCCTTAACAATATCTTCTTTAGATATAGAAAAATCCATTAGTTGGTTAAAGCTCTATTTAGATTTCGATAGTCTTCCTCATGCGAGGGGCTTTCTTTTCTAAGTTCTAGTATTTTTTTGCATGCATGAAGAACTGTGGTGTGATCTCTACCATTAAAAGCCTCTCCTATTTCGGGTAAGCTGTGGTTTGTTAGTTCTTTTGTAAGGGCCATCGCCATTTGTCTTGGTCTTGTAATTGACCTGCTTCTTCTTTTTGAGAGAAGGTCTGAAAGTTTTATGTTGTAATACTCAGCAACTGTTTTTTGAATGTTTTCTATACTTACCATTTTAGCTGAAATAACGAACAAATCTTTAAGTGCGTCTTTTACTAAAGCGAGGTCTATCTCTTGATTGGTAAATCTCGCATTAGCTACAACTCTTTTAAGCGCGCCCTCAAGCTCCCTTATGTTTGATCTAATTCTTTGTGCAATGTAAATTGCGCAATCGTCAGGCATTGATATCCCCATTGAAACAGACTTGCTTAAGAGTACGGCAGCTCTGGTTTCAAGCTCAGGCGGATCAATTACGACCGGCAAACCCCAACCCAGCCTGGATTTTAGTCTTTCCTCGAGACCCTCTATTTCTTTTGGGTATTTGTCACAGGTTAATATCATTTGATTATTTCTATCAAGGAGAGCATTAAAGGTGTGGAAAAACTCTTCTTGAGATTGCTCTTTCCCTGCAAAAAACTGAATATCGTCAATTAACAAAGCGTCTGCATTTCTATAAAAAGATTTAAATTCATTCATTGCCCCAAGTTGAAGGGCTTTTACCATATCAGAAACAAATTTTTCAGAGTGTACATAAACTATTCTTTTTTTTGGTTCATTTTTTAGAATCTCGTTTCCAACTGCATGCATTAGATGAGTTTTTCCTAAACCAACTCCTCCATAAATAAATAGTGGGTTATAGTCGCCTTTTGGGTTTGCGGCAACCTGTTTTGCGGCTGCGAGAGCCAAATGGTTTGACTTTCCTTCAACAAAAGATTCAAAAGTATAACTGTCAACCAGTTTGACCTCAGAACCTTTTTTGATTTTATATTTATCTACAAAGCTTTCTTTGGTATGTGTTTTAAATATTAGATTTATTTTTTGATTTGAGTATTTTTTTACAAGGCTTTGAATATTATTTGCAAGATTCTTTTCTATGTAATGTAGAATAAAATCATTTGGGGCTACAAGCTCGAGTGTTTCTTTATTTTTGTTAGCTTTTAGCGGCCTAATCCAAGTGTTGTATTCGTCTTGAGATAATGAATTCTCAAGATTTTTAGAGCACTTGCTCCATAACTCTAACTGTTCCAATTAATGTCTCCTGGTGTCTAGATAGTCTATTAAAAAATTAACAAGATATCTACAGAATAAATGCAAGAATATTCTGTGGATAAGTTGTACATAAAAAAAATGTCATTTATATTCTCTTTATTGTGGTTTTACATAAATATTAAGCTATAATTCGCAACACTTTTTATTGAGTGTATTATGAAGAGAACATTTCAACCTAGTAATATCAAAAGAAAAAGAACACACGGCTTTAGGGCAAGAATGGCTACAAAGGCTGGTAGAGCAATTCTTTCTAACAGAAGAAAGAAAGGCAGGAAGGTTCTTAGCGCTTAATTTGATCAATTTTTAAATTGGATTCAGTAAAACTCCTTTATTCAAGCAAAAATTTTAGGTTATTTTATAGACCGTCTAACTCAAGTGATTTAGAGATATCTGTGTCAAGGAGGTTTTTTAAGCTTGCGGTTGAAAGGAATAAGATTAAACGACGAATAAAAGAGATTTTTAGGAGGGGTGAGCTTTTTTCAAAAAGTGGTGTTATTATTTTTTCTGTATTTAAGCCTTTTGCAGAGTTATCATACAAGGAAGCACGAAATGAGATTTGCCAGGCTGTTGGGTCTGTGAAGGAAGTTTAGCAATGAATATTAGAAGTATTTATTGGGTTTTGTTGATTGGTTTATCACTAACCCTTTTGTTTGAGTGGACCTCTGAAAAAAGGGAAGAGTCAGTCACTGAGCACTTGTTAAGCGCTCAAACTTATAGCCCGTTAAAGGAAGATGGTTATGTTTCTATCGAAA
Organism: uncultured SAR86 cluster bacterium; assembly: GCA_902579825.1. GTDB lineage: Bacteria > Pseudomonadota > Gammaproteobacteria > Magnimaribacterales > D2472 > SAR86A. Next base: position 2,798 of record CACHII010000011.1, read on the forward strand.
ATGATGAGTTATATGTCGTGGTTTCTGTTCCTACAGGGAATATTGTTGAAACAAGATTAAAAAAATATCCTGTTGAAAATGCTGAAGGAGCTTTGGGATATAGGGTTTTTGGTGAGTCCAAGGATGTTGCTTTCAATTATTATTTTAAAAGCGGTTTTACAAACACAGTTCCTGTTTTTTCTGTTCAAGAGGTTGATGCGGCTTATGTGATTTTGGTTGATGAGGAGCTTGGTTTAACTAAGAAAATATCTTTTAGTGATTCTTTATATGAGCTTTCTATTTATGACAGTTCTTCGGTTGGAGTTGATGGAAAGATTTTTGCCGGTCTTTATAGAACTGATGGGAAGGCGCTAGACCTTAAAAGGGATGCTCTTGATGGCGGTATGATGAATAACAGTTCATATGAGGGGGTTGCTATAAGCTCTGAGCAAGACCCTTATGAGACATCCAGACTTTCTAGGGTTGATGAGGCTAAAGAGGTCCTTACCAGGTCTGGTTGGGTTGCTTTTGTACAAAAATATTTCTTTGCCGCCCTTATTGGTTCTGATGAATATATTTATAATTATTATGTTTTACCAAAAGAGTCTGGTGTGTATAGGATGGGTTATACGGTTGAAAATTCATCTTCGAGCAATGTTTCAAACAGTCATGAGCACCGCTTGTTTGTGGGCCCGAAAATTAGAAAGGATTTAATGCAGAGAGCTGATAACTTAGAGCTTTCCATTGACATGGGTTGGTTCTGGTTTCTTGCTCAGCCAATGGTTTTGGTTATGGATTGGATAAATGGTTATTTAAACAACTGGGGCTTAACAATTATTGTTTTTACAATATTGATTAAGTTGCTTTTTTGGCCTGTGACAGCCAAGAGTTTTAAGTCTATGGCGGCTATGAGAAAAATAACTCCAGAGCTTAATGAGGTTAAAGAAATATATAAGGATGATAGACAGAAGCAGGCTAATGAAACAATGAAGCTTATGAAAAAGCACGGAGCCAATCCTCTTGGTGGCTGTCTACCTATTTTTATTCAAATGCCGTTTTTTATTGGTTTCTTTTTTGCTTTAAGGGAGATGGTCGAGCTTCGCCATAGCGGGCTTGGTTTTTGGGCTGATCTTTCTGCTCCAGATCCATATTTTGTTCTACCGGCGCTGTTTTGTGTAGTTATGATTTTAACCCAGCGCCTTAACCCACAGCCAGCGGGCATGGATCCAACCCAGGCTCAGGTTATGAAGTATATGCCGGTTATGTTTTCGGTTTTATTTATATTTTTCCCTGCCGCTCTTTGTTTATATACCGTAGTGAATTCTGCTGTTCAGTTGGCTCAACAAACATATCTTTATAAGCAACAGGGCGCCCTAAATACAGATTAATATGTCTGTTGTTTTCGCTTTAGCGACACCCCCTGCTAAGTCAGCGATTTGTGTTTTCCGTGTCAGTGGCCCTGGTTGTTTTCGGGGTCTCTCAAAGCTTATAAAAGGATCTAAATATACTATTGGTAACTTCCATGTCAAATCCTTTTTTGGGGCTACGGGTTTAATTGATAAGGCGGGGTTGGTTGTTTTTAGCGGTCCTAACAGTTACACGGGTGAAGATTCTTTTGAGGTTTATGCGCATGGTGGTCTTGCGGTTATGTCTTCTTTTGTTAAGGCTTTTAAGGGTGTTGGTTTTGAGGAGGCTGTTGGTGGTGAGTTTACCAAAAGAGCCTTTTTGAACAATAAAATTTCTTTGCATGAGGCAGAAGCTGTTGTTGATTTGATTGATGCTGTTGATGAAAAAGAGGTTATGCTAGCGGGCAGGTCTTTGTTTGGTGGTCTTTCAAGGGATATAGTTGAGCTTGCAGAAAGTATTGATTTGTTGCGTGTTAGGGTTGAGGCTGAAATTGACTTTTCTGATGAAGGTAATGAGTATTTTGATGAGAGTCTTGTAGATGATCTTTTGATTGTTAAAAATAATGTTGTTTCTTTTATAAATGGTTGTGTTAATAAGAAGAATCGTTTTCAGAAAAACAATATTTTGCTTGTTGGTCCTGTTAATTCTGGTAAGTCGTCTGTTTTTAATAGGTTGTTGGGTTTTGAAAGAGCTATTGTTTCAGATATGCCTGGAACAACACGAGATATTATAAGTAGTGAGCTTTTTTATGAGTCTAATACTTTTTCTGTTTTTGATTCTGCAGGTTTGCGAAATACTAAAGATTTTGTGGAAGAAGCTGGTATTAAAAATACTTTAAACGAAATCAAAAATACAGATTTGGTTGTTGGTGTTTTTGAGTGTTATAAAAAGAGTGTTATTGATGAGTTTAAAAACCTTGCAGAAGAAAATAAATTTGTTTGTATTCAAAACAAGATTGATGTGAATGCTAAAGAAGAGGATTTTTTTGATTGTTGTGTTTCTGCTAAAACAGGAGAAGGTTTTGATATCTTAAAGGAAATAATTGTTAATTGTTTTGATTCAAAGGCTGATAAAAAAAAATATAATTATCTTGTTAGAGAGAGGCATGAAAATATTTTTAAAGGTGTTGTGTTTAGTCTTAGTTCGGCTTGTGAGGGTTTAGATCAAAGCACCTCGCTTGAGCTTGTTGCAGAAGATTTAAAAAATGCAAGATCTGGTTTTGATGAACTTGTTGGAAAAAAATTCTCTGATTCATTGCTGGGCGATATTTTTAAAAGTTATTGTATTGGTAAGTAGTTGTTAGAAATTTGTTAATAACAATACATAATTTTTTTTATTAACAATTTATTAAATACTTCTATGTTTGTATTTTAACAAGATAATATTGTAGTTATAAATCATTTAAAAGGCTTGTTTATAAGGCTTAAATGTATTTATTAACAGAACTTGACTTTACTAATAAAAATAACAAAAAGTATATAATATATATATTAAAGTATATAAATATAATGAATGAATATGATGTAATTGTTGTTGGGGGTGGGCATGCTGGCCTGGAGGCAGCATATGCTGTTGACAGAATTGGGCTATCTTGTGCTTTAGTAACCCTTAGAAAACAGTCAATTGGTCAAATGTCGTGTAACCCAGCAATTGGCGGCTTAGGAAAATCTCATATTGTAAGAGAGATCGATGCTATGGGCGGCTTAATGCCGATAGCAACAGACATGTCTGGTATCCAGTACAGAACCCTTAACACAAGAAAAGGTGATGCAGTTCAAGCACTAAGGGTTCAGTGTGATAGAAAGCTTTACAAACAAGCAGCGCAAAAAATAATAAAAAAAACGAATATAGAAATTATAGAGGGAGAGGTTGAAGATCTTGTTGTGGAAGGAAAGAAAGTTAAAGGTGTGGTGACTGACAAAAATATAGTGAAAGGAAAGAGGACAATCTTAACAACCGGAACCTTCTTAAACGGCAGGATGTATACAGGAGAAGAGATTGAGACTGGAGGAAGGTCGGGAGACTTATCTTCAATACCGCTCTCAAAAAAACTTTACCAACTTGATATCCCAATGGGGAGGCTGAAAACAGGAACACCACCAAGAATTAAACTTTCTTCCATAAACATTAATCTAATGGAAGAGCAGCCAGGTGAGAGACCAACACCGTGGATGTCTCTAAACGAAAGACCAAAAAAACACCAAAAACAACTATCTTGTTTTATCACAAGGACAAATAAAACCACCCATGAAATTATAAAAAAGAATACCCACCTTTCAGCAATGTATTCAGGAAATATAGTGGGAATTGGTCCAAGGTATTGCCCCTCAATTGAAGACAAAGTCAACAGGTTTAAAAACAAAGAAGGACACCAGATATTTATTGAGCCCGAGGGCATTAATAAAGACCTTATATACCCAAACGGAGTATCAACGAGTCTGCCAAAAGACATTCAGCTAGAGTTTATACAATCAATTAGGGGCATGAGGAACGCCATAATTACAGAATACGGCTATGCGGTTGAGTATGATTTTATTGACCCTAGAATTATTAAGCCAACGCTTGAAGCAAAATTTCTTCAAGGCTTTTATTTGGCGGGGCAAATTAACGGAACAACAGGTTACGAAGAAGCAGCCGCCCAAGGACTAATAGCCGGAATAAACGCTGCAAACTCCATTAAGAAAAAAGATGAATTTATTCTTGAAAGAGACGAGGCTTATATTGGAGTGCTAATAAACGATCTCACAAACCACGGAATTACAGAGCCATATAGAATGTTCACAAGCAGAGCAGAGCACAGACTTCTTCTTTCTCAAAACAACGCAGAACAAAGACTTCTTTTAAAGGCACACAACCTTGGACTCATAAGCAGTAAAAGAAAAGAAGAATTCTTATTAAAAGAAAAAAAGTACAAAAAATTTTTCAACTCTATCTTAAAAAAAACAAAAACCAAAACGTTTATCGACAACAAAAACAAAACAAAACACCTTAAAGAAAACAAAAACCTTTATCAGCTTCTTTCAAGACCAGACGTTAACCCCAACAGGCTTTACAAACCAAAAAAGCACGAGAAAAGCCTTTATGATAGGTCAGTTGTAGAAATTAAATATAAGGGCTACATAGAAAAACAGCTAAGAGAAATAAAAAAAACAAAAAAACAAAACAATAAAAAAATTCCAACAAGCTTTGATTACAGCTCTATAGAAGGTCTTTCAAACGAAGCAAAAGAAAAACTCTATCAATACAAACCAAGAACAATAGGAGACGCAAACATCATAGAGGGAATCACGCCAGCAGCCATCAACCTAATCCTTATTTATTTAAAAAAAGCAGAACTTCTGGAACAAAATGCATGACAGTCTCTCCAAAACACAAAAAGAAAAGATTAAAAAATTTATTGTTGCTGCGCTAGAGTTCAACAGAACACACAACATCTTCTCAAGAAAAACAAAAGAAGAGGTCTACAAAAAGGATGTATTAGATTGCATGCCCCTAATCAGCAACATACAAGACCATAAAAGCATTTTAGACCTAGGGTCGGGGGGAGGCTTCCCAGGAATTATTTTATCTATTACAAAGCCAAGGAACACAATTAGTTTAATAGAAAGTAACAATAAAAAATGCTATTTTTTAAGAAAAATTAAACACGAGCTCGCGCTTGAAAACACAAAGATAATCAATCAAACGATTGAAGAAAATAACACACTCGGACCGTTTGATGTCATCACAACAAGAGCGTTCGCAAACACAAAAAAAACACTAAAACTGACTCAAAACAACGCTCACAACAAAACAAGATACCTTCTTTTAAAAGGAAAAGAAAAAACTATAAACAAAGAATTAGAAGATATTGACAAGAAAAGATATAAATATGAAATAATCAATTTAGATATGAGTTTTTACGAAAGAAACATTGTTTTAATAGAGCTAAATGAATAGGATAATAGCCATTGCCAACCAAAAAGGAGGTGTTGGAAAAACAACAACAGCAGTTAATTTAGCGGCAAGCCTGGTTGCAACAAAACGAAAAGTGTTGCTGGTTGATCTAGATCCCCAAGGCAATGCTACATCAGCAGCGGGCATCACAGCACCAAGCCCAAAAACTTTATGTGATTATTATTTTGAGGGAGCACAAATCAAAGACTGTGTTAACAACAGCAAAGATGGCTACGATATTTTGCCCGGCGATGAAGGGCTTATAGCGCTAGAAGTTGCAATAAGGAATGACAACAAACAAGGATTTCTTACTAACGCGCTTAAATCATTTTCAGAAACTCATAACTACACCATAATAGACACCCCCCCCAACACTCAACCAGCTTACAATTGAGGCACTTTTTTGTGCATCCGGAACACTAATACCTTTACAATGTGAATATTATTCGCTTGAAGGTGTTGCGGGGTTAATGAAAACAATACAAACAATATCAGATAAAAATATGTCATCTAACAGGGTTTTGGGAATAGTAAGAACCATGGTTGATATGAGAAACAATCTAGCTAAAGAGGTTTCAGATGAGCTTGAAAAACATTTCAAAGACTTGGTTTTTAATACTCTTATACCAAGAAACGTAAAACTAGCCGAGGCGCCCAGCCATGGACTTTCTGGTATAAAATATATGCCTAATTCATACGGCGCTAAAGCATATTTAGCTTTGGCTGGCGAGCTTATTAGAAGGGTTGAGTATGTCTGATGAAAACAAAACTTTAAACAGAGGTCTTGATGCTCTTTTGGGAGAAAACAATGCAAAACAACGGTCTGTTAAAGAAGTTGATTTGCTAAAAATTAAACCAGGCAGGTTTCAACCTAGGTCTAATTTTGATAATGAAAAACTAGAAGAGCTTACTGCATCAATCAAGAATCAAGGCGTACTATCTCCAATATTGGTAAGAGAGCTTGGGCTCAACGAGTTTGAGGTCATAGCTGGGGAAAGAAGGCTCAGGGCTGCAAAAATGGCTGGCCTTAAAACAATTCCATGCCTTATAGATCAAAAAGAAGATCAAGACGCGTTGGTTTCAGCGCTTATTGAAAACCTGCAAAGGGAAGATCTTAATCCGGTTGAAGAAGCAAGGGGTCTTGATAGGCTTAAAAGAGAGTTTGGTTTAACGCAAGACGAGGTTGCCTCGTCCACAGGAAAAGCGAGAAGCACGGTTGCAAACTCATTGAGAATTTTATCACTACCAGCATCAGTGCTGGAGCTTCTAGCTTTTGGAAAGATTGAAAAGGGGCACGCAAAACTTCTTGCATCTATGTCGCCAGAAGAAGCAGATAAATTAGCTAAAAAAATTGTTAGTCAAAAAATTTCCGTAAAAGATTTAGGTAATATTTCAAATTTCAACAAACCAAAATCTAAAATAAAAGTAAAAAATACAGATTTACTAAATATTGAAAAAGAGATGAGCGAACTTTTTGGCCATAAAATAGAAATTGAAACGAAGAATAAAAAAGCGGGAAAAGTATCAATTAGTTACAAAACATTAGATGAGCTGGATAACATAATTAACAAGTTAAAAAATAAACAATAAACACCTTGTTAATAAATAGATATATTTTTATAATTCTCGCCTGAAGAGCAATTTATTTTTAAACAAAATCAACTTAAGCTTGAACAAACTAAATCAAAAAAGCATATTTATACTTATTTTAAATCTAGCAATTTTTGTGTTTGGAACACTAAAAAACCCGGTTTTTCTTGCCTTTTCATTTGGCTATATGGCAACACTAACCCTTTCATATATTTTCGGGTCTAAAATACAAAATACGGCAATGAATTTAGGATATATATGGATATCTAAATGGTCTTGTTTTGTGATATTTTTAGCTGCTGTGGGGATGAATGCACCCAATATATTCCTCGAAAGTATGTTTATGTTTGTTTTATTTAATCTTACAATAAACCCAGCTTATTTTATGAAAAAGGAGATCGTATAGAGTGGCATCTGAACTAACAACCAATTCATATATTAACCACCATCTTACAAATTTAAAGTGTGGTAAAACAGATGCTGGCTGGACATGTGACCCTTACGCAGAAATGGGTTTTTGGTCTTTTCATGTTGACTCGCTTTTGTGGTCCGTAATTTTAGGCTGCGTATTTTTATTCGTTTTTAAAAAAGCAACGCCTAAAAAGGGAGGCGAAAATTCAGCACCAAAGGGACTACAAAATTTTGCAGAAATGTGCATTGAATTTGTCGAAGACAACGTTCAGTCAATGTTCGGATCTATTAAAAACACACTTGTGGCACCTTTGGCATTAACCGTGTTCATATGGATTTTGTTAATGAATTTAATGGACTTGGTGCCAGTTGATTTTATTCCTGTCCTTGCAGGCCATATAGCAGCAGCAATAACAGATGTTTCATGGATAAAAGAACCCGATGATTTATATTTTAAAGTTGTTCCAACAACAGACCCAAACATAACACTTGGAATGGCATTTGCAGTTTTTATATTAACAATATATTACAGCATTACAGTTAAAGGGATTAAAGCATTTGTAGCAGAGCTAACACTTCACCCTTTTGGAAAGTATTTGATCCCAGTAAATTTTGTTCTTGAAATGGTTAATTTTATAGCCAAACCAATTTCACTTGGTCTTAGGCTTTTTGGTAATTTATATGCCGGCGAAATGATATTTATTTTGATAGCGTTAATGCTGTTTTTTAGCAGTATTTGGGTTGGCGTGTTAGGATTTGCATTGCACTTAATATGGGCTTTGTTCCATGTTTTAATAGTTGCATTGCAAGCATTTATTTTTATGGCGCTTACTATTGCCTATTTAGCAATGGCGCATGAAACAGAAGAGCATTAGCTCTTATTTAGAAGGAGAAAAAATATGGAATTTAGTATATTAGCAGCAGGCATTTTAATGGGTTTGGCAGCAATTGGTGCTGGAGTTGGTGTAGGTGTTCTTGGTAGTAAGTTTATCGAGGCAGCAGCTAGACAACCAGAGCTTATACCTATGTTGCGTGGTCAGTTCTTCCTTATGATGGGCTTAACAGATGCTGTACCAATGATTGGAATAGGCCTTGGAATGTATATGTTATTTGTATTGTAAGAAATCTAAACTATGGACATTAACGCAACCCTTATAGCTCAAGCAATTGTATTTACTGCATTTGTGGCAATATGTTGGAAATTCATATACCCACCAATGCTCTCGATGATGCATGAAAGAGAGCAAAGGATAGCTGAGGGCCTAGAGGCGGCAAAAAAAGCAGACGACTCTTTGGAAGAAGCAAAGCTTATGTATGACAAAGAGCTTAGTAAGGCAAAAAAAGAGGCGGCAGAAATAATTGAAAAAGCAAACTCAAGGGCGTCACAAATAGTATCAAATGCAAAAACAAAGGCAGAAGAAGAAGCAGAAAAAATTATGACCTCTGCTAATACAACCATTGAAAGTGAAACAAACAGAGCAAAAGAAGAGCTAAGGCAGCAGATGTCAGACATAATTATTGATACCACCAAAAAAATACTGGATGAAGAAATTTCTGCTAAAAAACATGACGACTTGCTTAAAAAAGCAGCGCAGGACCTCTAATGATTGAATTAACACCGCTAGCCAGACCATACGCCAAGGCTGTTTTTGCTTCCGCTCTAGATACTGAGAGCATTGATGAAATAAAAGAAGAGCTTAAAACTATGGCATTGGTTTCGTCAACAATGGAAGTTAAAAGCTTGATTGAGGATCCAACCCTGTCAAATAAAGAAATTCTTAATTCATTAAAAGCTTTGCTTGATGGTTCAATATCTAAAACCTCTCAATCACTGCTAAATGTTTTGGCTGAGAACAATAGATTTAATCTTTTGGAAGCCATATTTGAAATATATAAAGAAATTGTTGCAAAGCATAAAGAACAAAAATCTGTTGAAGTTTTTGTCGCAACCAAGCCTTCTTGCGATACAGAAGAAACAATCAAAACAAGACTTGTATCCACATATGGCGAAGGTACAAATGTAGAATTTAAAATAGACCCAAATATCATGGGCGGCCTATCAATTAAAGTAGGCGACGAAACTTTAGACCTTTCTGTTAAAGGAAAGGTTAAAAAATTAATTAATCAATTAAACTTTTAGGTGAAAATATGAGCCAATTAAATCCATCAGAAATATCCAGCGTTTTAAAAGAAAAAATTGCAGGGTTAGATTTATCTGCTGAGAGAAAAAATGAAGGAATAATCGTAAGTGTTTCAGACGGTATTGTCAGAATCCACGGCATGGGTGATGTTATGTATGGAGAGCTTATTGAGTTTGAAAACGGAGTTCTTGGACTAGCATTAAATCTAGAACAAGATTCAGTAGGCGCGGTTGTGCTAGGCGACTACCTTGATTTAGTTGAAGGTCAAAAAGTAGTTTGTACAGGAAAAATTCTTGAAGTGCCTGTTGGAGAGTCTATGCTTGGACGGGTTGTAGATGCAATAGGAGTTCCGATTGATGGCAAAGGAGAAATAAACGCAGAGTCGTCATCACCTGTGGAAGTTGTTGCTCCAGGGGTTATAGCAAGACAGGGAGTTGATCAGCCGGTTCAAATTGGTCTCAAAGCCGTTGATTCAATGGTTCCTATTGGTAGGGGGCAGCGGGAGCTAATAATTGGTGACAGGCAAACAGGAAAAACTGCTGTTGCCATTGACGCAATCATCAATCAAAAAGGAACAGGCATTAAATGTATTTATGTAGCCATTGGTCAAAAACAATCAACAGTCGCCAATGTCGTTCGCAAACTAGAGGAGTATGGTGCAATGGAACATACAATAGTTGTTTCGGCAACAGCATCAGATCCTGCACCTATGCAATATATTTCTGCGTATGCCGGATGCGCAATGGGAGAATATTTTAGGGATAAGGGAGAAGACGCCTTAATAGTATATGATGATCTATCAAAGCAAGCTGTAGCCTATCGTCAAGTTTCGCTATTACTTAAGAGGCCCCCAGGCAGGGAAGCATATCCAGGAGATGTTTTTTATCTTCATTCAAGATTGCTTGAGAGAGCAGCAAGGGTTAATGCTGACTATGTAGAAAAAGTTACAAATGGAAAAGTAAAAGGCAAAACAGGATCATTGACTGCACTCCCTATTATTGAGACGCAGGCTGGGGATGTTTCTGCTTTCGTTCCAACAAACGTAATATCAATAACCGATGGTCAAATTTTCCTCGAAACAGACCTATTTAACTCAGGAATTAGACCTGCTATAAATCCTGGTATATCGGTTTCAAGGGTTGGTGGAGCCGCACAAACAAAAATAATGAAAAAGCTTAGCGGAGGAGTAAGAACTGCTTTAGCGCAATACAGAGAGCTCGCATCTTTTTCTCAATTTGCATCTGATTTAGATGATGCAACAAAAGCGCAATTGGCAAGCGGACAAAGAATTACTGAACTTTTAAAACAGAAACAATATGCACCAATGAGTGTTGCGCAACAATCTATAAGCCTATTTGCTGCTGATAGAGGCTTTATGGATGACGTAGAAATTGAAAAAATTGGCTCTTTTGAATCTGCACTTCACGCCTATCTAACAGCTGAGTATTCAGATCTAGAAAACAGTATTAATGAAACAGGTGACTGGAATGATGAAATCGAAAAACAATTCACCAAAATTTTAGAATCATTCAAAAAAACTCAAACTTATTAAAGTAGAAATTTATGGCAAATACTAAAGAAGTCAGAAAACAGATATCAAGTATTAAAAATACACAAAAAATTACTTCTGCCATGGAGATGGTTGCTGCAAGCAAAATTAGAAAGACTCAGGATGTAATGCTTCTTGGAAGACCTTATTCTGAAAAAATTAAAGAAGTAATATCACACATAGCTAATTCAAGCTCCGAATATTCTCATCCCTTTTTTGAAGACAGAAAGGTAAAGAAAGTATGCTTTATAGTCGTTAGTACTGATAAGGGTTTGTGTGGTGGACTGAATATTAATTTATTTAAAAACGTTATAGCGAAAGCTGCTGAATTCAAAAAAGATGGAGTTGAGTCCTGTTTTGCACTGATTGGGGTAAAAGCATCAGGTTTTTTTAAGGCCATTGGAGGCGAGATAGTGGCTAAAGTAGAAATGCTTGGAGATCAACCAGACCCAGATAATCTTATAGGCCTCACCAAGGTAGTGCTTGATAAGCATAAAAATGGTGAAATAGATGAGGCTTATTTGTGTGCTAATAGTTTTGTTAACACAATGACACAACAACCTAAAGTGGATCAATTAATTCCATTGCCCGTTATGGAAAATGACGATTCAGCACCCACCCATTGGGACTACATATATGAACCAGAAGCAAAAGAATTGTTAAATGGTCTTTTAACGAGATATATAGAGTCATTAATTTATCAAGCAGTAGTTGAAAACAAAGCATGTGAACAGGCTGCAAAAATGATAGCAATGAAAAATGCAACAGAAAACGCAGGCGAATTAATCAAAGAGTTAGAGCTTTTATACAACAACGTGAGACAGGCAGCAATCACTCAAGAGCTGTCAGAGATAGTTGGCGGTGCGGCTGCCGTCTAAAGGAGAAAAAAATGAGTAATGGTTTAGTAACACAAATTATTGGAGCGGTTATAGACGTTGAGTTTGATAAATCAAACATACCAAATGTTTATGAAGCTTTAACTATATCTGGAATGGAAACAGTTCTAGAGGTACAACAACAACTTGGTGATGGCGTTGTTCGTACAATTGCAATGGGTAGCACTGAGGGACTAAAAAGAGGGCTTGAAATTAACAGAACAAATGCACCAATATCAGTGCCAGTTGGTCAAGAAACATTAGGAAGAATCATGGACGTTCTTGGAAATCCAATTGATGAAAAAGGGCCAATTGGTGAAAAGGAAACACTTCCCATTCATAGAAAACCTCCTGAGTATGTTGATCAAGCAGCATCTAATGAATTGCTGGAAACAGGAATCAAAGTTATTGACTTAATTTGCCCATTTGCAAAAGGAGGAAAAGTCGGTTTATTCGGTGGAGCAGGCGTAGGTAAGACAGTAAACATGATGGAATTAATCAGAAATATTGCTATTGAGCATTCGGGTTTCTCTGTTTTTGCCGGCGTGGGTGAGAGAACAAGGGAAGGAAATGATTTTTATCACGAGATGACAGATTCAAATGTTATCGACAAGGTTTCGCTTGTATATGGACAGATGAATGAGCCGCCAGGTAATAGATTAAGAGTTGCTCTAACCGGACTAACAATAGCAGAAAAGTTCAGAGATGAAGGTAGAGATGTTCTTTTATTTATTGATAATATCTATCGTTATACTTTAGCCGGAGTTGAAGTTTCAGCCTTGTTAGGAAGAATGCCATCAGCGGTTGGATATCAACCAACACTTGCTGAGGAAATGGGTGCACTACAGGAAAGAATTACATCAACAAAAACTGGATCAATCACATCAATCCAGGCTGTTTACGTTCCAGCTGATGACCTTACTGATCCATCTCCAGCAACCACTTTTGCTCACTTAGATGCAACTGTAGTGTTATCAAGAAATATTGCTGAGCTAGGTATTTATCCTGCTGTCGATCCTCTTGATTCTACAAGTCGACAGCTTGATCCATTAGTTGTAGGAGAGGATCATTACAACACTGCTCAAGCTGTTCAAGGAGTACTTCAAAGATATAAAGAACTTAAAGACATTATCGCGATTTTAGGTATGGATGAACTATCTGAGGATGACAAACTGGTTGTTGCAAGAGCAAGAAAAGTTGAAAGGTTTTTATCACAACCGTTCTTTGTAGCAGAAGTTTTCACCGGATCGCCTGGGAAATATGTTTCTCTTGAAGATAGTATTAAGGCATTTAGCGGCATATTAAATGGTGATTACGATGATTTACCTGAGCAAGCGTTCTATATGGTTGGAACAATAGAGGAAGCTGTAGAAAAAGCTAAAACATTATAAAAATGAAATCAATTAAAGTCAGCATTGTTTCTTCAAGTGAGGAAATTTATTCCGGAGAAGCAACAATGGTCTTTGCAACGGGCACTTTGGGTGAACTAGGAATTGCTCCAGGACACACTCCGTTGCTTACTGGTCTAGCTCCTGGGCCTGTAAGAGTTCAAGATGGCAATGATGAAAAAACCTTTTTTTGCTCAGGCGGATTTATTGAAGTCCAACCCGATATCGTTACTTTTTTGTCCGATACAGCTGAAAGAGCTGATTCGCTAGATGAAGCAGAAGCAATAAAGGCAAAAGAACAGGCTGAAAAGGATTTATCTGATAAAAACGATAAAATTGATTATGCTAAAGCAGCCGCACAATTAGCAGAGGCCGCTGCAAGACTAAAAACTATTCAAAAACTTCGCAAAAACCAGTAAGGTATCTATTTAACCTTATATTGTGAAAATACATACTATTATTCTAGCTGCTGGGGAGGGCTCTAGAATGATTTCAAACAAAGCTAAATCTCTCCAACACATTGCTGGGCAATCTATGCTCACAAGGATTTATGAGACAGTTTCAAGTATTACAAATGAAACCTCATTTGTTGTTGGCTATGAGAAAGAAGCAATAATTAAAGAAACAAAAAAATTTGTAGGAGAAATAAATATATGTGTTCAAGAAAAACCTATTGGAACAGCAGACGCGGTTAAAGCTGCGCTTAATAATATATCACCAGATTCACAAACACTAATCTTGTATGGAGATGTCCCATTAATTAAATTACAAACATTAAAAAAAATGCTATCTGCTAATGAAGATAGCTTAACAATCTTAACCACCGAGCTGACTGATCCTACAGGATATGGAAGGGTAAAAAAAGATGATGCAGGACTCGCCTTATCTATTGTTGAAGAGAAAGATGCGACCTCCGAAGAAAAGAAAATAAAAGAGATTTTTACAGGTGTTTTGTGTTGTAAAAAAACTTTATTAGAAGAAGCAATTAGTCAGGTTGATAATAATAATGCTGCTGGAGAATATTACTTAACAGATATAGTTTCTATAATTAGCGCAAAAGGGTATAAAATTAATACATGTGTAGCCTCTAACGATGAAGTCAAAGGAGCTAATACAAAAAGGGAGTTATCAGAACTGGAGTGCATTTACAGAAAAATGAAAGCAGATGAATTATTAGATATGGGCGTTGCTATCTCGGACCCAGCAAGACTGGATGTTAGAGGTAATATTTCTGTAGGCAAGGATTGTTCTGTCGATGTTAATGTAATTTTAGAGGGTGAGGTTGTATTAGGAAATAATGTATCAATTGGCCCCAATAGCATATTAAAGGATGTAGAAATTGGAGATAACACAGTTATAGAGGCTTTTTCACATCTTGTATCTTCCAAAGTTGGAAGTAATTGTTCTATAGGCCCCTATGCAAGATTGCGCGAGGGAAGTTATGTAGATGATGAGGCTAAGATTGGTAACTTTGTTGAAACCAAAAAGACTAAAGTAGGGAAGTCTTCCAAAGCTAATCATTTTGCTTATTTAGGAGATGCTGAAATTGGAGACGAATCTAACATAGGAGCCGGAACCATCACATGCAACTATGATGGAAAAAATAAACACAAAACAAAAATTGGTGATAAGAGTTTCGTTGGAACCAATTCATCTTTAGTTGCGCCAATTACAATTGGATCTAATGCTTATGTTGCTGCTGGATCAGTGATTACAAAAGATGTCCCAGATAATGCACTTGGTGTTGGAAGATCAAAACAAAAAAATAAAGAAAATTGGTCTAAGAAAAAGGATTAACTGTGTGCGGAATCATAGCAGCTGCTTCAAATAGAAATGTCGGTAAACTTTTAGTTCAAGGACTCCATAAAATGGAATACAGAGGATATGATTCTGCAGGAATTGCTTTGCATCAAGATGATGGCATAGCTCACCTGCGAACACTTGGAAAAGTTCAGCTTCTTGAAGAAAAAATGATTTCTGAAAAGCCTAAGAGTAAATTGGGCATTGCTCATACAAGATGGGCGACGCATGGAGAGCCATCAGAAACTAACGCTCACCCTCACAAATCACAAGATTCGATTTATATTGTTCATAACGGCATTATTGAAAATTACGTTCAGCTTAAAGAAGATTTAAAGCAAAGCGGCTACGAGTTTTTATCACAAACTGATTCAGAATTAATTGCACACCTTCTTGATCATTATATTAACCAGGGCCAATCAATGGTTGAAGCAATGTATGCTGCAAAAGAAAAACTTGAAGGCGCATATGCAATAGCTGCAATTGATATAAAAGATAATACAAATTTAGTTATTGCCAGGAACAAGTCACCCTTATTGATTGGAATTGGGGCTGATGAGATGTTTGCGGCATCAGATCCACTTGCTATAGCACAGCAAACCAATGATTTTATATTTTTAGAAGATGGTGATGTTGCAGAAATCTCTGCAAATACTTATAAAATTTTTGATAAATCTAAAAAAGAGGTTGTTCGAGAAATTACCCGTATAAACATATCAGCCGAAGCTACATCAAAAGGTGAATACAGGCACTATATGGAAAAAGAAATATACGAACAGCCTGAAGCTGTTTCAAATACTATAGATGGAAGAATTGGTGGCGAAGATGTTTTAGATAATATTTTTGGTCTTGGTTCAAGCGATTTGTTCTCAAAAGTCAGGCGCATTCAAATAGTTGCATGCGGAACCAGTCTTCACGCAGGAAGAGTTGCTGCGAACTGGTTTTCATCTATAGCAGAATTACCTTGTCAGATAGATTATGCAAGTGAATACAGATATAGAAATCCTCACGTAGATGAGAAATCGTTATTAGTAACTATTTCTCAATCAGGAGAAACGGCAGACACATTGGCTGCATTGAATTACGCAAAAGAAAAAGATTATCTTTCTACACTTACAATTTGTAATGTTCCAACAAGCTCTTTAGCCAGAGAGTCAGACTTCTCGTTTTTTACAAATGCTGGACCAGAGATTGGTGTTGCTTCTACAAAAGCTTTCACAACTCAATTGGCAGCATTGATGCTGTTAGCATTATCGCTTGCAAAAAGCAGAAATTTAAACCCAAAACTTAGAGGAAGAGTAGTTCAAGCTTTAAGATTGTTACCAGAAACTATAGCCGAAGCTTTAAATTCAAAAGATCAGATGACTGAGATAGCACCAGATATAGCCAACAAAGATAATGCTCTATTTTTAGGAAGAGGTATTTTTTATCCTATTGCTAAAGAGGGAGCTCTTAAATTAAAAGAGATTTCCTACATTCATGCTGAGGCATATCCAGCTGGAGAGCTAAAGCATGGACCGCTTGCATTAATAGATGAAAATATGCCAGTTATTGCTTTGGCTCCCGAAAGCGAAATCGCAGAAAAATTAATTTCTAATCTTGAAGAGGTTAAAGCTAGGGGCGGAACTTTATATGTTTGCGCTGACCCATCAGTTAATATGGATGTTAAGTCTGGAAAACTAATACATATGCCTGAATGCGACTTTTTTATGTCTCCCATTGTATATAACATCCCATTACAAATTCTTTCATACGAAGTTGCTCTCCTGAGAGGAACAGACATTGATCAGCCGAGAAATCTAGCAAAGTCAGTAACTGTCGAGTAGTTACGAACAGTGATTTAATTTGAGATGAGAACAATTGGTGAACTCTCAGAAACTGGAACTTTTTTTCTTTTCTTGGCAATTACAATTATTACAATATTTTTATATCTTTATTTAGGCAGTCTAGACGAAAATAAATCTATTGATAAAAGCAAAATGACCAATCGTGATTTTCTTATGGGATTTATCGGTCCTTTAATATTTATTATGGGTTATGGTTCAGTTTTACTTTTCTGCATAACACTTACCTATTTTTTATCTATTTTTATATTTTGAAAAATTATTAAAAAAAATTAGCAAAATCATTAAAAAAGACTATATTAAATTAATGAAAGATTTTATTAAAAGAATTTTTAGTAAGACAAAACAAGAAAAGAAAAAATCGGCAAAAGTTCAGTATCATAAAAACCCTTATGAGTTAGAAATAATTCTAGACGGGGAATACATTTATTTTGATGATGAAGATGGCAGTCTTCTAGTAAAGAATTTTAGAGATGGAAAACTAAATGGACCATCCTACTTTCACTATTTAAGTGGAGAATTATGGATTGAAGCAGGTTTCATAGATGGACTAGAGCATGGAATTTCAAAGTATTTTAATAAAGATGGTTCGTTTATAAAAAAAGAAATCTGGAAAAATGGTAAGTATTTGGGGATAGATGATACATAGAATAAATACAAATCACTGTTGAATGGGTTTGAGTTCAGATATTAATATTAACGAAATTCACAAACTGTGTTTTTTAGACCGAAAAGAATTATTTACATCACTTCAACTTCAAAAATTTTCAGACAGACGAACCTTTGACAACGATCCTTTCATTGGTTATTTTGGAAAAAAATATGAGTCTCAAAAGGTAAGGGTTATGTTTTTAGGGAGATCAAATGCAGAAAGTTCAAAAAGTCACGAAATTTTAGACACAAACATCAATAATGCATTTAAAGTATTTCAAAAATCAAAGTTAAAAAAAGATTATAGAAATTATGCTGACAAATATGTTGAAGCAATGCCGCATTGGAAGATTTACAAAAACTTCGTTAAATATTTTTTAGATAAAACTAATTTAGATTTAGATCAAATATCATATGCGAATGCAGTCCCTTTCAGATATAAGGGCAAACCACTAGTTTCAGTATTCGAAATCGCATACAACACCTTCACTGAAAATCTTATAAATTTATACAAACCTCATCTAATAGTTCCTTTAGGAACAGGAGATGAAATGTTAATCAAAAGATTTTGTAATAAAAAAACAATTGAAGATATTGTGATCTCAGATGGTATAAGAAGAACAAATGGTGACAATTACAGAGATCAGATTGGAGAAAAAATGCTAAATGAAGCAATATCACAATATAATAAATTTAATGAATGACAGAAAATTAAATCACTGTTCGATAACATTCAGTCACCGTTGAGTAGATTTGAATCGTGATTTGTATTAAGACAGAAATCCCAAAAGAAATCTGTGAAATAGATGATGAACTAAAAGCAATCTATCACTCACAGGACACTGTTTGTATATGGGTCTTCAAATCTAGAGAAGATAGAAACAATTTTATGAACGAAACAGTTGGCATGAATAAAGAAGATAGAGAAAAATATTTTTCAGACAATTATGGATAAAAAATCAAATCACTGTTCAAATCTAATCAGTCACGGTTGAATAGTCTTGAGTGCAGAATTAAAACTCCCCAATCTTAGTGAAGATGAAATTCTTAGTATAGTAGAACCAATTATGGATAGTTGTTTGGAGGGTTCCAATGAGGGTGACCATAAAAAGCATACAAAGTATTTCACAAATAGAATGAAGTCCATAGTTACACCTGAAGAACTCAAAAGACAGTTATCAATTGAACCAAAAATTTATTGGACTAAAAGAGAGTTTGTGTGCTTATTTAGAAGAAGCGACTCAGTTGGAATTGTTTGGAAACAAAAAACTTCTTCAAGTAATGACGAATTGATCAATCAAGCAATTTTTAAGGAAGTAGAAGGCAAAATTCTTATCGATCATTGCATGATATGTTGATTTTTTATGAATAAAAAAGAAATTGAATTTTATTTAAAATTTCACAAAGGGTTTAGAAAAAGACATACTCTTAATTCTGCACTCAAAATGAATTCGTTACCGTTGAGTAGATAGAACTGCCCACTTTTACAAGATTGTGGATATTAAATATTAGTGATAAAACATAAAAATGAATAGAAAGTTCGTTTATTACATTATTTTTGCTATTTGTTTTTTGCTTTTTTCTATAGTCCAGGATTACATAAGACCAAATTATGATGGTGCTAACGGAATAATAATTTATCTTCTTGGGGTTGCTCCAAATTTCTTACCAGGAATTGGGTTGCCTGCTCTGTTATATGTAGTGATTCCAGAAGTATCCAAACCTAATTCATCTTTATTTAAAAATCGACTCTATTGGTCAGTAGGAATCTCCATTTCAGGATTAATTGCCAATGAGTTCATTACAATTTTTACACCTGGAAGAGGTGTCTTCGATTGGAATGATATTCTATGGACTATAATTGGAGCAGGTTTGTTTACATTGATACACAGAAAGTTAAGATTTGTGTCATGATTTGTATTAAAACAGAAATACCAAAAGAAATTTGTGAAATAGATGACGAGTTAAAAGCAATTTATCATTCACATGATACAGTTTGCATTTGGGTCTTTAAATCTAGAGAAGATAGAAACAATTTTATGAACGAAACAGTTGGCATGAATAAAGAAGATAGAGAAAAATATTTTTCAGACAATTATGGATAAAAAATTAAATCACTGTTTAAACTTAATCAGTCACCGTTGAATGAAGGATATACGAACCTTCATTTATAAAGATTCAAAAAATAAAGTTGCTGTTTTCATGATTGAAGTTTTACGAGAAGAGGAAAACTATTTACCCGGTTTTGATCTAAAAGAAGAAGGTAAATACAAACTTTTCAAAAAATCTCGAGTTATCAAATATGTAGAAGATTTTGAAAAAGCAGAATCAGAAGCAAAAGAGATACAGAAACAATATGAAATCATTGTCCCCGGTTCTTCAAGAGGAAATTACAAAAGAAACTTAAACAAAGAAGGGAAGTTTGAAGTTTGTTTTACAGGTTTTTCAGCAAAAGACAAAAAAAGGTTAATTGAAAAAGCAGAATCAGAAAATATGTTGGTAAGAGGAAGTGTTACCTCTAATTTAGGACTTCTAGTTTGTGGGCAAAATGCTGGAGAGAAAAAAATAGAAAAAGCAGAGCAAAAAAATATACCCAAGGTTA
>CACHII010000012.1 GCA_902579825.1 uncultured SAR86 cluster bacterium
TGGTGTTGATGATCCGAAAAGTAAAGATCAGGTTTTTAGTTCAGCTATTTCTGCTTTAGAAGAACAGAAATATGACATATCTTATGAGTTATTTAATTATTTTGTAGAAAGCTTTAAAGACGAAGAAAAAAATCCCCTATCTCACTTTTGGCTTGGAGAAATATCTTTAATGGAAAACGATCTTAGCAAATCTAAAGATCACTTTATGGAGCTAATCAGTTCTTATCCAAATCACTACAGAGTTCCTTTGGCGCACAAAAAAATTGGAGATATCTATTTAAAATCAAATGACGTTCAAAGAGCTAAGGATAAATATAATTTTGTTGTTAGAGAATACCCTAATAACAGCGCCTCATCTTTAGCCTTGCAGTTATTGAAAAATATGGAATAATCCTCATTTTTATATGTATTATTGTGGGTCGCTAGCTCAGCTGGTAGAGCAGTTGGCTTTTAACCAATTGGTCACAGGTTCGAATCCTGTGCGACCCACCATTCTTAAGGCATAATATTTTAATGAAACTTAAGAATTTAATTCTAACAAGCTCTCTATTTTTTTTGGTTTTATCATCTTGGTATGTCTTAAGAGCTGTCAGAAATGAATTAGCTGTAGAAAACTATGATCAAAATTTTTTGTTAATACTTTTAGCATTTACCTCAGTAGTAATGTTGCTTATTAACCCAATTTATTCCTGGGTTGTATCAAGATCTAATTATAAAAAAATTGTTGTTTATTGCTACAGCTTTTTAATATCAAACCTATTAATATTTTTTTATATTCAACAGATACTTCAGTCAGACCCATTAACACAAGAGTGGGTAAATAGCTTTTATAAATCAATATGGCTTAATAGAGTTTTTTATGTATGGTGCAATATATATTCATTTTTCGTGGTTTCAATATTCTGGGTTTTAGTAATAAATATATTTCGAGATAACAAATCTAAAAAATTGTATGGAATTATCATGGCAGGTGGATCATTGGGCGCGATATTCGGTTCAGAATTAGCTATTAGACTTTCTGAATCATACCTTAGTTCTGGACTAGAACTCTTTATTTTATCGTCTTCAGTTTTACTATTTTTAGCTATGTTTTTAGCAATATATATTTTCAATTCTACTATATCAAAATCTAATCAAAATAATGTAGGAGGCAAATGGTCTGACGCAATTAGCAATATTATTTCAAAAAGAGAGGTTAGGTTGATTGCAATATACTCATGGTTATTTACAGCATTAATGACCATTCAATGGATTTCTGCCATACCTATTATTCAATCATATTCTGACTTATCTCCAGAGCGTATTGAACTTTTTGGAAGAATTGAGCAGCTCGTATCTCCATTAACATTGATATCTCAAATATTTTTAACATATATTGTAATCTCATACTTAGGCATTCGTTTCATACTAATAATCTACGGATTTTTATTCATAATAGTCTTTTTTTTATACGGCTTTTTTCCTTTTGTTGGAGTGGTTATATTCGCACAAGCAACGCTTAGAGTTTTTGAATATTCCTTCAATAAACCCAGTCGAGAAATTGTATACAGTCAGCTTTCTAAAGAAGATAGATATAAGTCTACTGTTTTTATAGATACATTTTTAACAAGATTTGGAGATCTAACAGGAAGTACTTTTATTTGGTTTGGCAAAATTATGGGATTAGGAATAAGTATTATGCCTATTGTAGCAATGCCATTTGCAGCATTATTTTCTTTAGTTGGATTGAAAATTTCAAAAGACAAAAAATTTAAAGGCCTCTAGATTCACCTAAACCTTTTTTAATATCTACAATTTTAGTCATTATCCTTTCAGATGCTTGAAAATTGTTTTGAGTCATCTTTAAAGCAAATTCAAGTTGATTAAGAGCTTGTTCATCCTGACCAAGCAGAAGAAAGTATTCTGCTCTGCTTTGATGATAGCCAAGTATATTTTGACTATTTCTTTGAATTTCAGAAAGTAAAAGCCATAGTTCAGGATCATCATTTTTTCTTAATAGTTGATCTCTAATTATTTCTTCTGATTCAAAATAACTTTTCATTGCTAATAGTAGTTTTGATTTTGAAATTGAAAGAGGATAATTTTTTGGAGAAATTTCTAAGAATTTGTCTACGAGTAAAGCGGCTTCACTGTAATTACCAAAAGCAGTTAGGATGTCTACCTTCGAAGTGTTAATTACTAAATTTTTTGGATATTTTTTTATTAGTTTATCTAATAGGTTAATACTTTGTTCATAGTTATTATTTTTTTGATGAGCTAATGCTAAACCATAAGCATTTGCATCATTTGGATTTTTATCAAATTTTGCTTGAAATAATCTTAAAGAATTGGATGGAATGACTTCGTAATAAACTTCTAGACGAGCTTTCATTAGAGAATATTCAAGAGAATCAGATTTTGTTCCTGCATCAGAGATATTCTCAGCAGCATTAAAGGCATCGCTAATTCTAGATGATGATAGTGGGTGTGTTAGCAAGAACTCAGGAGGAAGATCGCCCGATAGTCTTCTTAACTCATTCATATTCTCAAACATCTCACCCATTGATTTCGGGTTATAGCCAGCATTTACAAGGTTTATAAATCCAACCCTATCGGCCTCTTTTTCAAACAGTCTACTATATCTTAAATTTTGAGATTGAAGGAATGCAGGACCAACACTTATAGCGTTCGGATTATTACTGATTAAAGCTATAGCAATAGATGAAACCATCACCAATGCGGACGCAAGATTACTATCTTGTGATTGAAGTACATTTCTTGCAAAGTGTCTTTGACTTAAATGTGCTAACTCATGAGCTAGTACTGATGAAAACTGCCCCTCATTGTCAGCATGAAGAAACAAACCGCCGTTAACACCAATAATGCCACCAGGAGCTGCGAATGCATTTAGAGATTTGTCATCAATTAATAGCACCTTAAAATATCTATCTTTAACTTGACTATATTCGGACAGTCTATAAATTAGATGCTCTGTGTAATCAAACAATAAAGGATCGGATATTAGGGGTGCCTGAGAGTAAATTTGTTCTAAAACAATATTACCAATTGCGCGTTCTTGAGCTGCCGAAACAGCACCAGAAACTCTATCACCTAACTCAGGTAAAGCTAATTCTTTATTTAAATCATCATCAGACTGAACACTTACGTGAAGTGATATGATAATAAGGAATATGGTAAAAAATTTAATTCTCATCACAGTATAAATAAAGATTTTAACCCAGTATATTAGAACAAAAAAATTTTTTTAAAGTTCAAACCATTTGACTAATCTGCATTTTTTTACCAAATCTTATATATAATGTGAAATAGCATGATTGATCATCTAAGAAATATATTTAAAAAAGTCTTCAATAATGAAGAAACTGTAACATTTGCTCTAATAATAATTGTTGCATTAGTGCTGTTTAGTTTTTTTGCTTCAGTACTAACACCATTTATTATCAGTATTATAGTTGCTTATTTATTGGTAGGTCTTCAAAAAAAAATACAGACGTTTAATGTCTCAGCAGGTATGGCTGGAATTCTTGCTTTTGCAATTTTTATAATTATTGGCGCAGCAATGTTCACATGGTTAATCCCCTTAATATATGTACAGCTGCAGTCTTTTGTTTTAGATATTCCAAGATTATTCAATGAATTTTTAAATTTTGTATCAAATATGCCAACTACTTTTCCTGACTTGGTAGATTCTGATCAGATTTCAATATTCTTCCAAGCTGTCTCATCTGAATTGTCATCACTAACCCAAAATATTGTTAAGTCATCTATAGCTGGCATACAAAGCGCCATAACAGTGCTTATATTTGTAATATTGTTTCCCATTCTTGTTTATTTTTTTCTTTTTGATAGAAAAAATATTATTGAAGGTTTTCTAAAAGTTTTACCTGGTGACAGAGTTATGCTTACTAAAGTTTGGGCTGAAATGGATGTTCAGTTGAGTAATTATGTACGAGGTAAAGTACTTGAAATATTTGTAGTCGGAGTGGCTGCGGCAATATTATTTGCATCTTTTGGTCTTAACTATTCAGCACTTTTGGCAGTTTTAGTTGGAATATCTGTATTAATTCCTTATGTAGGTGCTTTTGCCGTAACAATTCCTTTAGTGATTATTGGCTTATTACAATTTGGACTTGGAACAGAGTTTTATTTACTAATAGGATTATATCTATTACTTCAATTCCTTGATGGTTACTTATTGGTACCCATAATTTTTTCTGAGGCAGTAGAACTCCATCCAATTGTAATAATTTTGGCAGTATTTATTTTTGGTAGTCTATTTGGTTTTTGGGGAGTATTTTTCTCGATACCACTTGCAACATTCATAAAAGCGGTATGGAATGCCTGGCCAGGATTATCAAGTAAGAATGAAACTTAAGGTTTTATTTTTAATTTTAACTTTAAATATGTCTTTAATTATAAGTGCTGAAAGTTTTGGAATAGTTGTTCATGGAGGGGCAGGCGTACTTTCAGGTCTAAGCATTGAAAGACAGCAAGAGATAGAAAATAAAGTAAAAGATACATTAATTTCCGCATACAAAATTCTTGAAGATGGTGGATCAAGCATGGACGCTCTTCACCGTAGCTCTTTACAGATATTCTGTCTGGACTTATACCATTTAAAACGAAATAATCGCTTACAGCCTCTGCTCTTCTTTGACCCAAAGCTAAATTATATTCTCTAGTTCCTCTTTCATCTGCATGTCCTGACAAAGTAATCATAATTGAAGAGTTTTCATTAAGCGCATTAACAGTGCTCTTCAATGTCTGTATAGACTTGCTTGTTAAATTTGATTTATCAAATTCAAAATAAACTGTAGCATTTGCAAAGACAGCCATAGTGTCATAATTTACATTACTAGATTTTGTGGATGATGCTTTAACTGTTTTTACATCAACAGAGTTTACTTTTTCTTCTGTTACATTCATGCTTGAACAAGATGCAAGAAAAAAGATAACAACTATAAAATTTAATTTATTTCTTAAAAAAAACATAACATCTCCATTTAAATTATCTAAAATAACCAGACCATGCAGGCTCTCGAACTGCTCCTTTTGATGCAGGAAGTCTAAACTTTGCACCACTTAAGGTCACGCCTGAGAGTAAACCCATACCATCATCCTTAATAGCATAAACTATAACATTTCCATTAGGAGAAATACTAGGTGATTCATCCATTTGAGCATTAGTAAGAGGCCTTACAAAGCTCTCATTAAAATATTTTAAAGCTATCTGAAAATTTGTATCTGCTCTGTGAACAAAAACTATACCCTCATTATTTGGCAAATAAGATCCTTTTGCATTGTAATTTCCTTCAAATGTAATTCTTTTTGGTCTGGAATTAAATTTTTTTAAATCAAGTTCATATAATTGTGGTGATCCTGATCTACCAGAAGTAAACATAATCTTTGAACCTTTTGGGGACCAAGTAGATTCTGTGTCAATAGCATAGTGATTGGTAAGCCTTGTTAAGTTTTTATTTTTTAAATTTAATATATATATCTCAGCATTACCATCTTGGAACATTGTCAAAGACAAAAACTTTCCATCAGGAGACCATGCAGGTGAGCTTATCTGTGATGAATTCTCAACAGCAACCTGCCTATTTCCTGAAGCAATATCTTGTATATATACTTTTGCAATTCCTGTTTCAAATGAAACATATGCAACTTTTTTTGAATCAGGTGACCATGATGGTGAAATTATTGGTTCTGTACTTTCTAAAAGTACTTGCTCATTATTTCCATCTGCATCAGAAATTAGTAGTTTAAAATTAATATCTTCAGTAACATATAAAATTTTTGTTGAAGCAATTCCTGGTATACCTGTAATCTCTTGATAGATGCCGTCACTTACATAATGTGCTAGTTGTCTATTCTTATTTGGTATGCCATACACAGTTGAGGTTCTAACTTTTTTTGCTTTTGAAATATCAAATACTTTATATTCAACCGCAATATTTAACCCGTCATCCTCTACCTTTCCCATAACAAGAAAGTCTATATCCAATATTTTAAAATCATTAAATACTATATCCTCTTCAATTTGTGGGATTGACAACAAATCTTCATTATTAAAAATTGTAAATTCTCCTGTTCTTATGAGATTATCAAAGACAACTTTTTGAATATCAGTTGTAGCTTTGTCTGCTCCGCTAAATTTAATTATGGCTACTCGGTAAGGATCATCTGTACCTTGTGTTATTTCTAAGGTGAGTTCAGATATTACATGAAACGATAAGAAATAAATAAGAAGAATTTTTTTCATGATGGATTAAAAGTTATAACAATATTTTTAAAATTTGATGAGTAAATATTCAAAGGAATTTTGTTAAAAAAATCAAATGTTTCTACTCTTTGAACTGCTTTTAATGCAGAGTTATCAAATCTTATATTACCACTGCTTTTTATTAAGTTAACATTAACCACTCTTCCATTTTTATTTATAGAAAGTCTCAGATTACAAACAAGGCCATCCTGAATATTGATAGGTTTTCGCCAGGCAGACTGAATACTTTCTATGATAAGAGAGCTATATACATTTACTTGATTTTCTTCAGACTCCATTAAAAAAAGACTGTCTTCTTCTATGAGTTCTTCAACATTAGTTGATTTTATTAATGAATCAAATGAAATGCTTTTAGTTGTTATATTTTCAACATTGGTTGCTTTGATTTGAGGAGTTTCTTGTATTTTTTGATTTGTGTCAGGCATTGTTTTATTTTCGGGCTTAGGCTCTTCTTTGAAAATCAAATTTACACTTACAGGCTTACTTAAAACAGATTTATCTCTTATTTCAAAATAAAAAAAACCGAGTAAGTAAATAATAATTAATCCATGAAATACAAAGGAAATAAAAGAGGCTTCAAGATATGTTTTATTAATTTTCATAACCAGAAGTTACGATACCAATTTTAGAAATACCAATGCTTTGTACGGATGCCATAGCTTTTGCTACAAAATCAAAAGATACATCTTTATCACTTTGAAAGACTACTTCAATTTCTGGGTTTGCATCATAAATAACTTTTGATTTTCTTTTTAACTCCTCAAGATCAATTGCTAAAGACTCCTCGCCTACATTGATGAAGTAATTTCCACTTTCATCAATAGAAATCACTAGAGGTTCGTTTTGGATACTCATTTTTGTCGTATCTGTTTTTGGCAAATCTACTTCTACGCCTTGAATTAGTAAAGGAGATAGGATCATAAAGATGATTAGTAATACCAGCATGACATCGATATAAGGAACAACATTTATCTCTGCTTTTAGATTCTTCTTTTTTGCTAACCTATATATCACTGTTTCTTAAGAGTTTTTTTATAAAAAATACTTGCCATCTCTTCTGCAAAAATTAATGTATTTTGACTAATAGTTTCTGACTCTGCTGTAAATTTATTAAATGCTACAACTGCAGGTATTGCTGCAAATAATCCCATCCCGGTAGCAATCAATGCCTCTGATATTCCCGGCGCAACTGCATTGATAGTAGCTTGAGTTGCATCAGATAGCCCCTGAAAAGATGTCATAATTCCCCAAACAGTTCCCAACAAACCTACATATGGACTAACTGATCCAACATTAGCCAAAAAAGGAAGATGTTTATTCATTTCCTCTTCATCAGATGCTATGGAAACTCTCATTGTTCTATTAATTGACTCTAAATCTACTTCAATAATTTCAGCTTCAGATTCAATTTGATGAAATTCATCATATGAATTTTTAAATAGATTCATAGAGCCATAAAGAACTTCTTTATCTTGTATTTCTTTATGTAAAATACTTAAGTCCTTTCCACTCCAAAACTTTTTAAGAAAAATATTATTTTCATTTTTTACTTTTCTAAAGAATTTATACCTTTCTACAATAACTATCCATGACAAAATTGACGCCACAAATAACAAGATCATTACAACTTTAACTACAATTCCCGCTTGTAAAAACAAATTTAAGACTGAAATCTCTTCCATAAACTTTTCCTATTTAAAAATTAATAATAAATCATCTGGAAACTTTTTTGGTTTTTTTGTGTTTAAATCTATAAAACACACCTCAACTTTTCCATTAACATATTCTCTTTTATTATCTATGCATCTTATCTTTTGGTGAAAAATCATTCTTGCATTTGATTTCTTCTCAACAGAAGTATGGACAACTAAATTATCTCCAAGCTCAGCTGCATGAAGATAATTTAAGTTAATGCTTTTGATTACAAATGCTTGATTTTTAGATCTTAATTCACGTTGAGAAACTTTAATATTGGATAAAAAATTTGATCTCGCTCTCTCAAAAAATTTCACGTAATTTGCGTGATAAACAAATCCTTGGAAATCTGTATCCTCAACATATATTTTGATTTGTAATTCTTCAGATTTGATAATTTTGTTCATGCAATTCAATATCGTCTTGAAAAAGCTCAAGTATTATTTCTATAAAATCTGGCCATAACAAGTCTAACGTTACTAAGTCATTTTTAATTTGAGTGTTTAAACATTTAGCAAGGATTCTCACTTTTATTGGTCTATTATTAAATTTATATACAAGGGCTGGCTTTAATCCCTCTGCATCAGATGAGGCTAGAACTTGTTCCCACCAATCGGGTCTTGGTTCAGCGCCAGAACCATAAGCTTTGCATTCAATACACCAAGTTCCTAGCATTAGGTCTGGAAGTTCTTTTGTTCTTGTTTGTTCAAGTATTCTTTTAACAGGGTTTGTTAGATTTAAATCATTAATTAAAGCATTAGCTATCTGTCTTTCAAATGCTGCTCCTTTATTTCTTGAATTGATAGACATTATTAATCTTCTGAATCCGAAACATTATCAAAGTCAGCATTTGTATGAACTTCTTGAACATCATCTAGATCATTCATAAATTCCATAATATTAAGAATCTTCTCTTGACTGTCAGTATCAATATACACATAAGCTTCAGCTCGAAGTGTTAACTGAGCGTTTATGTATTCAACATCATTTTCCTTAAATTTTTCTATGACATTGCTTAAGTCATTTGGTTCTGTTGTAACTTCAAAAAAATCATTCTCCACAAAATAGTCGTTAGCTCCAGATTCAATTACTAAATCAATAAGCCTTTCAACTGAAATATCTTTAGAAACATGAATTGATCCAAGCTTTTTAAATAAATATGCCACAGAACCATCAGTTCCTAAATTACCTCCATACTTAGAGAAACCATGCCTTATGTCTGAGACTGTTCTATTTCGATTATCTGTCATAGTCTCAACAAGAATAGCAACTCCACCTGGACCATATCCTTCAAATATTATTTCTTCTAATGCTCCAGTTTCTCCAGTACCAGAACCCTTTTCAATTGCTCGTTTAATAGTATCTTTTGGCATGTTTGCTGAATTAGCTTTTTCCAAAGCTAATCTCAGTCTCGGATTATCATTTGGATCTGGTCCATCTTTTGCAGCAACAGTAATTTCTCTAATTACTTTGGTCCAAACCTTACCCCTAGAGGCATCTTGTCTAGCTTTTCTATGTTTTATGTTAGCCCACTTTGAATGACCTGCCATAAATTATTCTTCCTTGTGAGTGCTAATAATTTTTAATTCATCAAGTTGATCTTTTTCAACTTTACTTGGTGCATCTGTTAGCAAACAAGCAGCACTCTGTGTTTTAGGGAAAGCAATTACGTCTCTTATATTAGTCGTATCAGTTACTAGCATAACTATCCTATCAAGACCAAATGCTATTCCTCCATGAGGAGGACAACCAGATGAAAGAGCTTTTAATAAGAATCCAAATTTACTTTCGGCATCTTCTTTTGAAATATTAAGAACATTAAAAATAATTTTTTGCATTGCATTGTCATAAATTCTTAAAGAACCTCCTCCTATTTCATAGCCATTTAAAACAACGTCATATGCATGAGCAATTGAATCCTTAGGATTATCCTCCAATTCTTTAGCTGAACATTTTGGAAGTGTAAATGGATGATGAAGTGGTGTTAAATTACCCTCTTTACTAGTTTCAAACATTGGAAAATCAACAATCCAGCAAGGCGCCCATTTAGTTAAATATAAATCTAAGTCTTCTCCTAATTTTTTAATTAAACTACTCATAGACGAATTTACAACTGATTCACTGCCAGCACCAAAGAAAATTAAATCATCAGTCTTAATGTCTAGAGACCTGATAATATTTGTTACCGTTTCTGGTTTTAAGAATTTTAGTATTGGTGATTGAATACCGTTCTCTAAATCGTTTACATCATTTATCTTTATGTAAGCTAAGCCTTTTGCACCAAGCTTAGATACAAATTTTGTATAGTCATCGATTTGTCCTCGGGATAATGAATTGCCTTTAGGTACTTTTAAAGCGACCACTCTTGATTCTTTTTTTTGTGCAGGTTCAGAAAAAACTTTAAATTCCTCATCTTTAACTAATTCAGATATATCAACCAGTTTAAGTGGTATTCTTAAATCAGGTTTATCACATCCATAGTCTCGCATAGCATCATGCCAATTAATTATTTCAAATTTTTCAAGCTTGTCTCCACAGAATTCATTGATAATATCTTTAATCATCTTTTCGCTTATCTTCATAATTTCATCTTCATCAATGAATGATGCTTCTATATCTATTTGAGTAAACTCTGGCTGTCTGTCAGCTCTCAAATCTTCGTCCCTAAAACATCTTGCTATTTGATAATACTTATCTAGACCGCCTATCATTAAAAGCTGCTTAAAAAGTTGAGGTGACTGTGGCAAAGCATAGAAACTACCTGGTTGAACTCTGCTGGGTAAAATATAATCTCTAGCTCCCTCTGGAGTAGCTTTAGTTAGTATGGGTGTTTCAATCTCATGAAAATCATTTTTATGTAAATAATTTCTTATTAAGGAAGTAATTTTCGACCTAGTTATTATTCTTTCATTCATTTCAGGTCTTCTTAGATCTAAAACTCTATTTTTTAACCTAACATCTTCATTTACTTCTTGATATTCATCAATTGGAAAGACAGGTGTGTTTGCTTTACTGAGAATGATTAAGTCTTTAACCTCAATTTCTATCTCTCCCGTATGCATATTTTTATTTATTGTTCCTTCTAACCTTTTTCTTACAATACCTTTAATCTTAACAACGTATTCATTTCTAATTGATTCAGCTGATTTAAAAGACTCATCATTGTCAGGATTTACTACAGCTTGGCAAATACCTTTTATATCTCTTACATCAAGAAAAATTACACCACCATGATCTCTTCTTCTATGAATCCAACCACAGATTGTTACCTCTTCTTTAAGATTTGAGGATGTTATTTCACCGCAATAATGAGACTTCATGTTAATTCCCTATTTAATCCTTAATTTTATCTTGTTTAGCGCCTTTCTTGGAGTTTGTTTTAGAAGTTTCTTTAGATTTATTCTCTTTTGAGGATTCGTTTGTAGAAATATTCTTCTTTTTTCCTGTTTTAAAGTCAGTTTCATACCAACCGCTACCCTTTAATCTAAAAGATGGTGCAGAAATAAGCTTCTTAAGACTTTTTGTATTACATTTAGGACAAATTGTCTTAGGTTTATCGCTTATTTTTTGTATTACTTCAATTTCATGTCCGCAATGGAAACATTTGTAATCATAAATAGGCATAAGACCTCAAAAAAAGATAAAATTATAAACTATGTTGTTTTCGAAGCTACTATTACCTACTCTTAAGGAGGCTCCTCAAGAAGCAGAAGTTGTAAGTCACAAATTAATGCTTCGTGCAGGCATGATACGTAAAGTTGCTTCAGGTATCTACACTTGGCTACCACTAGGTTTAAAAGTTCTAAAAAAGGTAGAGAATATTGTAAGAGAAGAAATGGATAAGTCTGGGGCACAAGAGGTGTTTATGCCAATGGTTCAGCCTAGAGAATTATGGGAAGAAACAAAAAGATGGGAAAAAATGGGCCCTGAGTTACTTAGAATCAAAGATAGGCATGATAGAGATTTTTGTTTAGGTCCCACTCACGAAGAAGTTATTACTGACATTATAAGGAATAATGTCAAAAGCTACAGAGAACTTCCATTAAATATTTATCAGATTCAAACTAAATTTAGAGACGAGGTTAGACCTAGATATGGAATTATGCGTGGAAGGGAGTTTTTAATGAAAGATTCTTACAGCTTTAATATTAATGAGGAATCGTTACAGGAAACATATTTAATTATGAGAGAGACTTATAAAAAAGTTCTTGAAAGAATTGGACTTGAATACAAAATTTCTGCTGCTGACTCTGGAGTAATTGGTGGAGAAAGTTCTGAGGAATTTCATGTGTTAGCTGAAAATGGTGAAGATACTATTGCCATAAGCGATTCATCTGAATTTGCAATCAATACTGAGCTTCTTTTAAACGATGGTGAAGATATAAGCACCCTTGAAGGTAAGCCTTCTCCAGATGGCAATGGAACAATTCAAATAAAGAAAGGAATAGAGGTAGGTCATATTTTTAAACTAGGCAAGTTATACTCGGAATCAATGAAAACAAGTGTTCTAAATTCTGATGGAAGTGCATCAACATTATTTATGGGTTGTTATGGAATTGGGATTTCAAGACTTGTTGCAGCAGCAATTGAACAAAATCATGATAAAAAAGGTATTATTTGGCCCCATAGCATTACACCCTTTGACATAAATATTATTTCAATTGGATATGATAAAAATAAAGATATTGCTAAGGCATCAAAAGATTTATACAAAGAACTCTCAAAAATGAATTATTCTGTTCTGCTAGA
>CACHII010000013.1 GCA_902579825.1 uncultured SAR86 cluster bacterium
TAGGACTAAGATAAGAGGATCTAAAATTGATTTTCAATCATTTGCTTTCATAAAGTTAAACCCAAAAAGCAGTCTCCATAAAATTGAAGAAAAAGATTTACCCAAAATTAGAAAGGTAATTGAGCATAATAAGATAAATAGCAGGCTATCTCTAAAATCTAAAAATGTAGTTGAGACAAAAGATCACTTTATATTTATAAAACATAAAAATAATCAAATGTTGGTAAGAGAATACATACCTAAGAATATAG
The DNA here is from genome assembly GCA_902579825.1 of uncultured SAR86 cluster bacterium. Taxonomy (GTDB): domain Bacteria; phylum Pseudomonadota; class Gammaproteobacteria; order Magnimaribacterales; family D2472; genus SAR86A. Next base: position 252 of record CACHII010000013.1, read on the forward strand.
ATTCAGACAAAATAATTTTATTTTTTCATGGTGGAGGCTGGACTATTGATTCCGTCCACACTTACGATGATATGGTTAAATATTTTTCTGATTATTTAAATATGAAAATATTTTCATTTGAATACAGTCTATCTCCAGAAGATAAGTTTCCAAATGCTTTAATGGAGGCTGAAGAAATATACAAGTGGTTCATTAATAGTGGAACTCTATCAAACAAAATTAGCCTATCTGGTGACAGTGCGGGAGCTCATATGGTTGCATCCTTATGTTACAAATTAGCTAAACAGGAATCGGAAATGCCTAGCAGCTTATTATTGATATATCCTCCTTGTGATCCACAATTTAAATCAGAATCAATAAATTTATTAAAGGATGAATATTTTTTATTACATTCTGACTTAGCTTGGTTTTGGAATAAATTTAGAAAAGATCAAACTGATGAAGACAATCCAATGTTTAATCTTTTAAAGTTTGATTTAACTAAAGCTTTTCCTCCAACTATTTTTGTAACCGGAGGCTTTGATCCTTTATGTGACGAAGGAGCACAATATGCAAACTTATTAAAAAAACAAGGCACCAATATCAAAATATTAAATTATCCAACTGTATTTCATAACTTTGCATTCATGACAAAGTTGCATACTCCTAGAAGGGCTGTTAATAATTTTTTAGATGAATATAAAAAGATAGTCTAAAATAGTCATTAATTTAAGATGATTACAATATACGGAACTGAAAACTCCAGAGCTGTCCGGCCTATATGGACAGCCGAAGAAATGGGTTTGGAATATGAGTTAATTATGATGCCATTTCCTCCAAGAATTTTCATGAAAGAATATTTGGATATAAATATACTTGGTACTGTTCCATATATGATCGATGGCAACATTAAAATGACTGAATCAGTAGCAATCTCTCAATATTTTGTTGAAAAATATGGACCAACTGTTCTTCAGGTTACCCCAGATGAAAAAGATTATCCAAATTATTTAAATTGGTTATATCATTCTGATGCGACCTTAACCTTTCCTCAAACTGTTGTTTTAAGATATAAATTTCAAGAACCTGGAGTTGCTGACGCAGCTGTAGAAGGATATAGCAGATGGTTTGTTTCTAGATTAAAACTTTTAGAACAATCCTTAGAAAATAAAGAATATTTGTGTTCAGAACGTTTTACTCTTGCAGATATATGTGTAAGCTATGCGATAAATTTAGCAGAAGCTCTTGGAATTAATCAGGCATTAAAACCAAATATCAAAAGATGGTCAGAGAATCTTTTTTCAAGACCTGCATTTATAAAGAGTAAAGATTATAAATATGAAGATGATAAATAAATTTTTAATATATTTTATAAGTATATCTATATTCAATGTTTATGCTAATCAAACTAATCATATGCAAACAGTATATTTAGGTTCTGGATGTTTTTGGGGAGCAGAGAAAGGTTATGAGGCTTTAGAGGGAGTAATCGATGCTGAATCTGGATATGCAAATGGTTATGGAATAAAACCTAATTACAGATCGATAATTCAATTTAAAAATAAATATAATGAAAATAATTTTGCTGAAGTTGTAAAAGTTACTTTTAATAACAATGCAATCACACTTAGTGAAATTTTAAAACATTTTTTTGAAACTCATGATCCAACTCAACTAAATAGACAGGGCAATGATATTGGAACTCAGTATAGATCAATAATTCTATTTTCAACTGAAAATCAAAAAAACGTTGCTTCAGAAATGCTCAAGGAATATCAAAAGCTTCTTTACGTTGCAGGTTACGGCAAAATTAAAACTAAAATAGAGCCATTAGATAATTTTTATCTTGCTGAGGAATACCATCAAGACTACCTAAAGAAAAACCCAAACGGATATTGTCCTGATTTATCAACTGGAATTGTTTTTTCAGATAAAGAAAAAAATCTATTAAGTAATGAAAGTCTCTTATTTGGCAAGCATATACTAATAATAGATTCACAAAACTATTGTCCTTATTGTGAAAAGCTCAAAGAAGACGTTACAAAATCATATAAAGGCAGTATTCCTTTATCCTATAGAACATCAGACCAGTTGCATAGTTTGAAGATTAAATCCCCAACCTGGGCGACACCTTCAATTCTTTTTATAGAAAATGGAAAAGAAGTTTATGGAAATCAGGGATATCTTACTCCAAAGGAGTTTTATCAACTACTTGGAAAATTTAAATTAGGAAATTCGGAAGCTTATGATGTTGCCTTTAATAAAGGAACGGATGTTAGATTTTGTAAAGAATATCAAATATTTAAAGACACTCCAGATGGAGTATTTATTGATAAATTAAGCGGCGAGCCTCTATTTGACACAAAGGATCGATTTGTTTCTAGGTCAGGCTGGCTCTCATTTACAAAGCCTGTTGATGGTTCTGTATATGAATTGCCAGACAATAGTTATGGCATGCGAAGGACAGAAATACGATCGGTATCTTCTGACATTCATTTGGGACATGTTTTTGATGACGGACCTAACGGAATGCCAAGGTATTGTATAAATGCTACTGTTTTAGAATTCGTTGATAGAGAAAGTATCAGTAGCTGATTCCGTAACCAAATTCATATGTCGGATTAATAGAGTCATCTGGTAAATCTTCTTTTTGATTATAAACTGCATCCATAGAAGAGGGTATTTCAAATGGGAGCTTTCCTGATGGATTAAATTCTCCATATATACCCTCGAAAATTACATGATCTAACACTCCAAATGTTGCAATGACACCTGATGAAGATTCTTTTATGTATTCTAAAATTGCAGGTCTATTTAAGTCCACAACAACAATCAATTCTTTAAGTTTAGAATATTCATCTATTTTATTTCTAATCTCATCATTAAATCTTAGGTCTCCATTTGGAAAAAGTGTGCTGAGAAAATTATCAAAAATCCTATTAAGTCCTGATTCTTGATTGCCATTAAAAACAGTATGGATATACATTATTATTACGTCTGCCTCTGATGGATCATTAACAACATTACCAAATCTTTTCCCTATGTTTTTGTCTAAACCATCTAAATAAATCTTACTTTCTTTTTTGAGCGGTAATACCCCATTATTTTCTAGCAGTACTAATGATTTCCTTTGCGCATCAAGACCAGCATTAATATTTCTTAAAGTATTAACTTTTTTCTCTAAATTATTTTCATCTACAAAAGGGTCGTCAAACAAACCAAGATCAAACTTATTTATCAAAATTCTTCTAACTGAATTATCTATCCTGCTTTCAAGAATTTTATTTTCTCTAACAAGTTTGATTAAATATGAGGTATCAGTCTCTCCGCCAAATTGATCAATTCCTGCATTTATAGATTTTTTATATCTTTCCTCAATTGAAAGATCATTTACACCCCAATGTCTGCCAGTAATTATTCCCCAATCTGAGCATATTACTCCATTAAATCCAATATCTTCCCTGAGCAGGTCAGAAAGAATATATTTATTAAATGCCATAGCAACATTTTCTTCAGTTTGATCAATCGGAATACCGTAATAGGGCATTATTACTTTAAGGTTATTTTTAACTGCTTCTTTAAAAGGAATTAAATGATAATCAAAATTATTGCCAGGATAAATTTGATCCTTTCCACTAAATAGATGTGCATCTAGTCCATCTTTTTGAGGCCCTCCTCCTGGAAAGTGCTTCACCATTGTCAAAACACTTTCTCGATTTATTTCATCTCCTTGAAAACCATTCATATAAGCCAAAGTCATCTCGCTAGACTTTTGAGCGTTAGAACCAAAGGTTCCAAAGTTTCTAGCCCATCTTGGTTCGGTTGCTAAATCAGACATTGGATGAAGTGCAGTTCTTATTCCCACAGCTAGATATTCTTCTTTAGCTATTTCAGCAAATTTTTTGACAATATCAGTATTGTTCGTAGCTGCAAATCCAAGCTGTGATGGCCATTTTGAAAATCCATCAACTGAAAAAGATGCAACTCCGCCACCTTTTGGAACTTCATGAATGGGATCTGAGCTAATTGTTATAGGAATCCCCAGTCTTGTTCTAGATGCTACCTTTTGAAAATTATTAATTTCTTTTGCAAGAGTTTCGGGGCTTGGATTACCATATAAATTAAAGTGAGTAATATTATCAAACAAAATTTGAGATTCAGTTAATTGATTACCTCTTATAGCTACTTCATAAATTAACATCCATATATCTGGATCTAATACGAATGGAGGATGAAACATTTGACCTATTTTTTCCTCAATTGTCATCTTGTTGAGTAAATCTTCAGTACGAACTTTTGAATCTAATCTATGATCTTCATAAATATCTAAAATGCTATTTTTATTTAAATCTCTAAATGAATTACCATTAATATTTAGAATTTCAACATCATTATAGAGTGCTTTTTTTATTTTAATTTTTTCAACAGGATTAAGATAATCAAGCCAAATAGAAAGAATTATTACAAGAAATATTAGTCCTATTAATTTTAGAGATTTTTTTAACACAAAAACATAGATATAAAATTATTACTATTTTGTTATTTGTCAAAAAAGTTATTTATTCTTTCATATGATTCGATAAATTCCTCTTTAAATTTTTGAACAGTTTGCCCTGCACTTATTGTTTCATCTACCAAACCAATACCTTGACCAACCCAATATGTTTCAAGTTGTTTTGCACCTTCATGTCCAATTGCAGCTTGATCTGCTACTTTTTTTAGAGCAGGCTCACTAACCATTGTTTGAAGTGGCATTGGAAGAGGTTCTGGAGCATCTTTATCTTCCCATGCTTCGACCCATGGTGATGTTAATTGTCTAGAGTGTTTTCCAGTTCTGCTTTTAGACCTTACTGTGTGGCTTGATGAAGCAGCTACTAATTTTTCTTTTATATTATCTGATGTTTCTGCTTCCGTAGTTGTTAGAAAAACTGAGGCACACCAAACTCCATCTGCACCCATAGCCATAACACCTGCCATTTGTTCTCCAGTACAAATACCACCTGCAGCAAGAATAGGGATATTGCCATTAGACTTGAGAGCTCTTCTGACTTCTGGAACCAAGACCATTGTTGATACGCTGCCACAGTGACCTCCGCCTTCAGTTCCTGAGACAACAATAATATCTACACCAGCTTCAGCTTGTTTTACAGCATGTTGTTTTGCTCCTACAAGCGCAGCCACAGGAACATTATGTTGTTTACCCATTTCTAGCATCCATTTAGGTGGAACGCCTAATGCATTTGCTACAAGTTTAATTGGATGTGAGAATGCTACTTCTAAAACCTCTTTAGCACCATCCAGACCAGCACCTAAGACCTGATTTGAGCCTTCTTCTGCTTTTAATGATGCAGATCCATTTCTTAAATCAGCTGCATTAATATGGTGTTCTTCAAGAATATTTGCTCGAAATTCTCTATGTTCTTCAGGAATCATAGCTCTTAAATCTTCGGTGCTTAAATTTTCACCTTTTCCTAAGTATGAATTTGGCACCAAAACATCAACTCCATATGATTTTCCATTTACATTTTCATCGATCCAGTTTAACTCTATTTCTAATTTTTCTGGTGTAAGACCTACAGCACCTAAAACACCCATTCCACCTGCTTTTGATACAGCAGCTACAACATCTCTACAATGACTAAATGCTACTAAAGGAAACTCAATATCTAAAATATCGCATATTTGTGATTTCATAAATTCTCCCTGAATAAGTGTAATAATAGTTTATATTACTTACTATAAATATAGAATGAATTAGAATAAGTGATTATGAGTAATTTTACAGTTCCTGACATTTGTGATTCACATGATGATATAAAAATAGGCGATTCATTTCTTAATTCATATGGCGCAGTAGATAAATTTTATGGGGAAGTATTTACTGCTAAATGTGAACATTCTAATAATGTTGTTAAAGAAATTGTGCAAAAAGATGGAGGCGGCAAGGTTTTATTCATAAATCATACTGGATCAGAACTATGTTCGATGGTTGGAGATCAAATAGCAAAATCAGCTGCAGATAATAATTGGAGTGGAATTATTACTAATGGATATATAAGAGATATTGAAGTAATTAAAAGTATTAAGATTGGAGTATTAGCAAAAAATTCTTATCCTAAGAAAACTGATAAATCTATTGGTAAGAGTGAAATAGGGGCTCCAATCAGTATTGGAAGTATTAATATTAAGTCAGGGGATTGGGTCTATGTTGATTTAAACGGATGGGTTATAAGCGATTCAGAGTTAAAATTTTAGATTTTCAATATCCTTATCTTTTTCAGCCCAAATTGTTTCAATCCAAATCTTAAAATCTTCTCTATAGTGTTCATCAGTAGAATAATTTTTATTTTTTAACCTTTCAGGAATATCATATTTTTTTACAATCACTTTAACGTCGCGCATTTCTCCTGTTAAAAAATCCCATGCACTTCTTTTATTGCTTTTATAAATTAAAGAATAATCTATAAGAGTATTTATTTTTGGCATGGCTGATAATGCAGTTGCCATGCCGCCAACCTTAGGTATTAATAAGTTCTTATATGGTGAATGTTGTTTTTCATGTTTATCTTTTGAGAATCTTGTACCTTCGGCGTAACTAAATATAGTTGAAGGAGATCTTAAAAAACGTTTACAAGATTTTATTGTATTTTCATAGTCATTGGTTAGTAGGCTAGGATTTTTTTTGACTTGTTCTTTGCTATGCCTATTTACAAATGGCATGTTTAAGGTTTTATTAGCTAAGAATATAAAAGGAATCCACCATAACTCTTTTTTCATGAAGAATTTTAATAAAGGAATTTTATAGTTTGCCGAAACAAGCAAAACGAATATATCTGCCCAAGATTGATGATTGGACATTGCCATATACCATTCATCCATCTTAAAATCTTTTTCATCGCCAACTAACCTAATATTATCACCATGCATTAACATCATAGTCAGTTTTACCCAGTAAACAGTAATGTCGCCAATAACATTTGAAACCTTGCTCAAGAATATTTTGAATGACTTCAAAGGAATTATTATTCTTGGTATGTTGATTATTGTTAATGTTCCGAAACCAATTATCAAAACAAAAGTGATTAAAATAAATGTAATTAACCCAATTAAAAAGGACTTTATTTTTTGCATCGTTAAATCTTAAAAACCACTTAAATTAGCATATCTTTCAGTATGATATTTACTGTTACCAAATATTTGTTCAGCAACTCTAGCTCTTTTAAGAAAGAACCCAATGTCATATTCATCGGTTACGCCAATGCCTCCATGCATTTGAATTGCTTCATTTGAGACTAAGTGAAGAGTTTCTCCAGCAATTGTTTTGGCTAGACTTGATAGTCTTTGTAATTCATTTGATTTTTCATCAGCTGCTCTCATTGCAGCCATTACAGATGATTTTGTAAGTTCCAACTCACAAAACATTTCAGCAGCTCTATGTTGAAGACCTTGGAAAGAC
>CACHII010000014.1 GCA_902579825.1 uncultured SAR86 cluster bacterium
GATTGAAGGTTTGAATTGTTTGCATGTGCTATGTAAGTATTCATCAAACACCATTATAAATTCTAGAAAAAATATAGCTATTCTTATTATTTCCATAAATTATTATGCTTCTTGATTCAGAAAGATATTCATTGAAATTAATACTTGTTGTAATTTCAAATATGTTTGATTTGAATAAAACTTTGCCATTAGACATACTAAAATCTAAGTCAGGAAAAGTAGCGTTAAAATTAATGATATCTGCAAATCCAGCTAAGGGTATATTTTCAATTATATATTCAGAATCATCTAGTTCTATATTCGGATAAATAGATGCAAGCAAAAATGAATCTTTTTTCGATAATGTATTTATATTTAATGATAGGTCCGAAGACATTGGCAAAGCACAAAAATAGTTTTTAAATATTTCCCAATCTATATTATTTGAAGCAGGAATGCTTTTAAGCTCCTCAATTGATGTCATCAACCTCATTCCACTATATTCTTTTGGACTATGTAAAGGACCTGTATAATAGTAATTCTCTAATCCATATGTTCTTGGATTTGAATCTAAATCTATCCAATCAATGATTTGATCAATAAGCTCATCTATAAGATTGCTGTCAATCTCTTGCAGAGACATAAATCGTTTCAAAGCATTTATAGATTTAATATTTTCATAATAATTACCGTCTTTATAAACAACCAATGAATTAATGTTAAAACAATTAGATGCATCTTTTATATTACTAACAATATCAGCTCCGTTTACATTGAAAATAAAATTAGAGTTAATGATTGGATTATTTTTAGAGAGTATAGATGAATTAAACCTTAATTCTTTATCAATCTTATGTTTTGACAATGACTCTAAGTTCCTGAAAATGTTTAATGATATTATTTGAAATTCAGTATATTGAGCTCTTTTGAGTGAAAGTAAATATTTATTGCCAAATAGTATGGCAACAGATGACAAAATAAGAACAATCAAAAGAATTGAAATTAATACAACTCCTTTAGTTTTGGAAAACATATTCAATATTAGGCTCTACTATCCATTCGTAGGCTTCTTGATTTTTTTTAAACTTAAACTTAATCAGAGTGGGAATCTGTCTTTCTGTTATAGGGCTTATTGGCCATTGTTGATACCACTGACGTTGAAACATAAACTCAATATCCATTTGGGATATATCTTCTATTAAAAAAGTATCTATAAATTCATCGGCATCATATGGATTGGTAGAAAAAAATTGTCTCCTTATAAATTTATTATCCTCTAATACGTATTCCACTCTTTTTATTGGAGATGAGTTATTAGAAATTGATTTTATTTTTGTATTAAACATGATTCTTTTATCCTCATTATTGCCGATCAGCGTAGCACTCATAGGATTACCATAAAAATCTTTTAAAGGAACGTTAATGATTTGCCTGATATCTCTTCTGATAAGAATCGAAGAAAAGTTTAAACTGCGTGCAGAGCTCAACCTTTGTGATGAAGTTCTTTCTAATTCTAAAGAAGATTGGAGTATATTTGATGAAATAACAGCTATCATTGACAAAATAACCAATGAAACCAAAACTTCGATTAATGTAAACCCCTTATTCATTATCAATAAAGCCTTTTATAGAATAAAGGTATTTTTCATCGCCCTTTAACCTTACTAATATTTCATACTCATAAAATTCATCAGTTAGAGTCTTTTTAATTGACTCTTTCCAATACCAATTAACTCCTCCCATTATCATCTCACCATCTCTTTCAGTTGGTCTCAATGGTTTCTCAATTGTATTAATTAGAGCAATTCTGTTAGCTGCAACCTCTTTAGCTAAATATCTCTGCTCTAATTCAAAAGATGATCTTGTCGTAGAAATTATTAGGTTATAAATTGAAATTATAGCTATACTTAAAATAAATAAAGAAACTACTACCTCAATTAAGCTAAAGCCTTTATTTGCTCTAATAATTGATGATTTTATTAATTTTTTTGCCATTATTTTTAATAATTATTCTTTGAATGTAATCTGTATAGTAAATATCTAGCTCACCACCAGAAACTTCGCCAGATGGATAGAAAACTAACAAAGGCATATCCAGTCTTGAGTTGTTTAAATCAATAGTTATTCCATCATTAAATTTAAAAGTTTTCTTTAAGGATAAAGAATCAATCTCTGAAGATATTTTAATATTATTTATAATTTCACTTTTGTTATTTTTAAAAAGATAAGCAGCATACTCACCTTCTGAATCATAATACCAAGCCACAATATTACCAGTTAGGATACTTTCTTGTGACAAAACATCAAAAGTATATTCAAAAGATTTTGCTTGTTTTTCTATGGAATTTAATGAGCTAAAATTTAAAGTTATAAGAGTAACTGAAATCCCAAGTATGAATATAACAACTAATATTTCAATTAAAGTAAAACCTTTAGAGATATTACTGTTGCATCCAATTGCCAATATCAGCATCCTCTCCTGAACCTCCTTCTAAACCATCAGCACCTAAAGTGTATAAATCATATTTAGTTGATTTTGTTCCAGGATATTCATATAAATATTCTCTACCCCAGGGATCTAATGGTATTGAAGATATATAGCCATCTTCAGGATATAAGAAAGGATTTTTTAGTTCTGAATGTGGCGTTACTAATGCATTCAAACCTTGAGAAGTTGTGGGATAAGTTAATTCATTAAATCTGTATAACTCAAGAGCTTTATTTGTATTAGCCATATCTGCTCTAATTTTTTCAAAATTAGCTCTTTGAAACACAGGATCAACACTTACAGCAACAACTGTGGCAAGTATACCGAGTATAACTAAAACAGCCATAAGCTCAATTAGTGTAAAACCCTTACTTAATTTTTTAAATTTCATTGTATTGCCATAGTATTCATTTGCATTATAGGTAAAAGTATAGCTAGAACAATCATCATAATAAATCCTCCCATAAAAATTATTACTAGAGGTTCTAGCAAAGACAGAAAAATTGCCCTTTTGTTTTCAATTTCAGATTTCATGAAATGAGACACCTTGGCAAACATTTGAATTAAATTACCTGATCTGTAGCCACTTGAGATAAGTTGTATAAAAATGTCAGGGAATATTTCATCTTTTTTTAAAGCAACTATGAAGTCCTTGCCTTCAACAACATCATTCTTTGCATCAGATATTTTGTTTGCTAAATATTTATTATTAAAAACTTTTGAACACTCACCCAAAGCAACATCCAGATTTGTTCCTGAAGCTAATAGAAGCTCCATAGTACTGGAAAACCTTTCTAGTTCTGAATTTAGAATAAAGTTACCAAAGAATGGAAATAAAATAAATTTTTTATGCATCTTGATTTTATTTTCTGGTTTTTTTACATAATTTCTATATAAAAAGAATATGCCAAAAAAGATAGTGATCATTAATATAAAGATCAAGAAAATATTGTTGGATATCCCTAGTAATAAGTTAGTAATAAATGGGAGATCCGCGCCAGCTTTAATAAATTGATTAACTACTTGAGGTAAAACAAATATCAATAAAGAAACTATAACTAGAAGTGAAAAACCAATCAGAATTAATGGATATGTCATAGCTGAAATAATTTTTTGTCGTATTGACGCACTTTCTTCAAGGTAATCAGCCAATCTTGAAAAAACTGCATCAAGATTCCCTGAAGAATCTCCAGCAGATACCATTGAAATGTACGTATCAGAAAAAATACCAGGAAATTTTCTCATTGAATTACCAAGTCTTTTTCCCTGAACTATATCTTCTTTTAAGGTAAGCATAATATAGACGAGGTTCTTATTACGTAATTGATTGGCTGTAATATCAATAGCATCAACAATAGGAGTGCTTGCCTCAAGTAGTGTTGCAAGTTGTCTTGTCATGATTACAACATCTTTATTTTTGATTTTTAGAGCTTTACCAATATCTTTAGATTCAGAAATTTTTATTGGTGTTAGTTGGAGATCTTTTACTAGCCTTCTAGCATCTCTTTCTGAGTCAGCACTTAGAATGCCTTTCTTTTTAATGCCTAAATCATTTATTGCAGTGTAATTATATGCTGGCATTTTCTTTTATATTATTAACTCTAATAATTTCCTCACATGAGGTAACGCCTTCGGTTATAAGATCAATGGAGGCTTGATCAATTGATTGATTATCTTTGAAAACATATTCGTTTATTTCATTTTCAGAAGCATTATTATGAGTAAGGTCTTTTAAATTTTTATCAAATTGAATACATTCGGCAATGGCAATTCTTCCTTGGTAGCCCGTTTGATTGCAATAATTACAACCTTTTGGTTTAAATATTGTGCTTCCTTTATCTAGTTTGAATATTTCAACTGATTCATTTGAAGGCTTGCTTTTCATTTTACACTTTTGACATAAACGCCTAACAAGTCGTTGAGAAATTATAGTTCTTAGACTAGAAGCTAAAAGAAAGGATTCTATTCCCATATCTCTCAATCTTGTGATTGCTGAAACCGCACTATTAGTATGAACAGTTGACAGAACAAGATGCCCAGTCAAACTAGCTTGTATTCCAATTTGTGCAGTTTCAATATCCCTCATCTCCCCTACCATTACAACGTCAGGATCCTGTCTCAATATTGCCCTTAAGCCTTTTGCAAAAGTAAATCCAGTCTTAGGGTTAACTTGTGTTTGACCAATGCCATTCAATGTATATTCAATGGGGTCTTCAACCGTAAGAATATTTTGCGATGAATCACTTAGATATCTTAATCCAGCATATAAAGTTGTTGTTTTTCCAGAACCTGTAGGCCCTGTAAAAAGAATAATACCCTCTGGATTTTTTAAAGAGCTTTTATAATTCGAAAGTATTTTGGGCGGCAATCCTAAATCGTTAATATTAATTTGAGCTGCTTGTTTATCTAAAATCCTTAAAACAATTCTTTCGCCATATGAAGAGGGAAGAGTCGAGACCCTCACATCTACATTTTTATCACCAAGCGACAATGAAACTCTTCCATCTTGAGGCAACCGCCTTTCTGAAATATCTAAACCTGAAATTATTTTAATTCTAGAAATCAAAATCGAAGCTATTTTACTATCCTGCTGCAAGATTTCTTTTAAAATACCATCTATCCTAAAACGAATTTTTATATTTTTCTCATATGGTTCAAAATGTATATCTGAAGCTCTACTCTTTATTGCTTGGCTAATAATTCCATTTATTAACTTAATTATTGGGGCATCATTATTTCCACTTAAGAGATCTTCTGTGGCACTAATACTTCCAGCATAATCTTGAAGGTCAAATTCATCTGTGAGCTCCTCTGAAATATTATCATTGTGATTAGATGACGAAAATGAACTGGTAAGTATTTCATTGAATACTTCTGCGCTACATAATTCAAATTTAAAACTTGAATTAAGATATCTTTGTATCTCTTGATAAAGATTTAAGCTTAACTGAATTGGTGAAATTGCAACAAACTCATTGTTAGATTCAGAAACAATTACTTCATTTTCTTTTACAAAATCATAAGGAAGTAAGTCTGATTTGATATTTTCAAATTGACTGTTAGTCATATTTATTCTTCTTTTGTTCTAAGATCTATAAGGTCTAAATCATCATCTGAAGCTTGTTGAGCCTTAATGAAATTGTACTTCTCTAGAGAAACTTGATTTATACCATTGGAATCAATAAGAATAGTTGGTCTTAGAAAGACCATTAAATTTTTTTTACTGGATGTGCTAGATGAAGACTGAAATAGTTTTCCTAAAACTGGTATTGAGCCTAAGACTGGAACTTTTGAAATAACTTCTTGAGTATCCTCATCGATTAAACCACCTAAAACAATTATTTGATTGTTATCAACCAGTACTGTGGTTTCAATTTCTCTTTTATTGGTTATCAGGTCTGTACCACTTTGAGCTACACCTGCAACTCCTGAAACACCTTGTTTAATATTTAATATAACTGAAGTGCCTTCATCTATTTGAGGAGTAATTTCTAATTCAATACCAACCTCTTGTCTAGATGTAGTTCTGAATGGGTTGGAGTTATTTGTGCCAAGACTTTCTCCTGTAGTGATAGGTATCTCTTGACCTATAAATAACCTAGCTGACTCGTTATCCATAGCCAATATTGAAGGGGTGGATAAAATATTCGAATCTGTATCAGAAGCTATAGCATTTAAAATTCCAACAAAATTGTCATCTCCATTTCTAACATCACCAAAACCAGCAACTAAACCTTGAGTATTTAATAAAGAAGAGACTGCTGTTGTTGTTAAAGTAACATTTGTATCATCATCAGAAGCACCAGCAATACTTAAGAGATCAGGACCGGTACCAGAAAATCTAGTAACTCCTATGGGAATGCTATCGTCCTCATCTCCTGAAAATATAGCCTCTACTCCAAGAGATTTAGCTCCTTGCTCAGATAAATCTACTACTATAGCCTCTACTAAAACCTGGGCTCTTCTAATATCAAGTTTTGCAATAATATTCCTAATAGAATTCAAATTTTCCTCTGCAGAAGAAATAATCACAGAATTTGTTTTCTCATGATGAGTAATAACAGTTTTTGTTCCCTCAGAATCACTTACAAACGTCCCCGCAATTGAGTTTAGTATTGGTGCAATATCTGAAGCTTTTGCATATTTTAGATATATAACATCAGTTAAATCATCACTGGTTATGTCTTTATCTAAAGTATTTAATGTAGAAATAATATTTTTAGTTATGAAATCATTTGAAGATAAAATTACCGAATTAGATGGGGTGAATGGAATTGCTATAAAATTATTGATAGTTGGATTATTTTGAGCTTTAAGTCTCTCTAATATTCTGACTGCTTCAATTGAAGAAAGATTTTCAAGCTTTATTATAGAAATTTTTGCTGTGTTATTTTTGTCTAGATCAATTAATAATTCCCTAATTCTTGCAACATTACTTGAGCGATCTACAAGCAAAATAGAATTTATTGAAGGTATGCTGGATAAATGGGACTGTCTACCAGTGATTGGTTTTATCATAGGTAATATCTCTTCAGTAGATCTATTCCCTAAAGGTATTACAGCTGTTTCGAAGTCGCCTGACGAAAAACTAGAAGTTTGATCTCTTGTAGCCTCATTTTCAGGTATCACCCTTAAAAATCCATTCTCTGATATGGTGCTAAAACCATTTACTTGTATTGTTCGTAAGTAAACATCCCATACTTGATCTCTACTTAAATTAGCATTTGAATAAATTGTAATTTTACCTTTGACTCTAGGATCAAGAATAATTGTTTTTTTTGAAAATCGTGCTATGTCTTGAGTAACTTTTTTA
>CACHII010000015.1 GCA_902579825.1 uncultured SAR86 cluster bacterium
CGTCAACATCTTTTTCAGGTGCCTCTATTAAATACATATGTTTTTCCTTGTTAGGTAAAAATCTACAAGCCTCAATAATTTCATTATGAAGTTTATTAATTTCAGAAACTTTAGGAGCTCTTGTTTCTCTGTTTTTTGGATATTGGCTAGCTGCTAAAAACAATCCTTTCATGCTATCCCTCAATAAATAATGATCTTCACATTTGATACATTTAAGATCAGGTATTTCTATGGGTTCCATTGTTATCGGTTTAGGTTCACCATTTCTTTGAAGTGCTCTTGTTGCCCCACAATTATCATTTAAACATCCAAAATACTTTCCAAATCTACCAGTTTTTAACTGCATTTCAGATCCGCATTTATGGCACTGTAAGGTAGGACCATCGTATCCTTTTATTTTAAATTTCCCATCCTCAACTAAGTGTCCATTACAATCTGGATTTTTTCCGCAAACA
This sequence comes from uncultured SAR86 cluster bacterium, assembly GCA_902579825.1. Taxonomy (GTDB): domain Bacteria; phylum Pseudomonadota; class Gammaproteobacteria; order Magnimaribacterales; family D2472; genus SAR86A. Next base: position 456 of record CACHII010000015.1, read on the forward strand.
TGTAATTTTCTAAACTCATCAATTAAATAATTATCCATGCTGGTATCACATTTTGGACATCTCTTTTTAATGAGAAGATTTTCTGCTTCTTCAGAGTCATCAACACTGACAGCTTCATCACCAGAAATTAAATTCAATGTTTCCTTACATTTGTCATTGCCTTTATTTTGGTAACCTGAACAACCAAGGAAAACTCCATTTGATGAATTTCTAATAACCATGTTAGTTTTTCCACACGGACAAACTATGTCTGTTGTTGTTGGAATATTTCCAGGCCTCATTCCGGAATCTTCATCTGAAGCTGATGTGAGATCATTTTGAAAAGACTTATAAAAATTATCTAATACATCTCTCCAATCTGCTTCACCATTTGCTACCTCATCTAAATTGTTCTCAAGATTTGCAGTAAAATCATAATCCATAATGTCATGAAAGCTTTCAATTAGTCTTTCAGCTACAATATGTCCAATTTTTTTTACAAAAAATCTCTTATTTTCAATTTGAACGTATCCTCTATCTTGAATTGTTGAGATTATGTTTGCATAAGTAGAAGGTCTTCCAATACCCTTTTTTTCAAGCTCACGAACTAAAGCAGCCTCTGAATATCTTGCTGGAGGTTTTGTAAATTTTTGTTCCAGCTCAACACTATCCATACTAATTATTTGGCCCTCTTGTAGTGAAGGTAAAATATCCTCTTCCTTAGAGGAAGTCTTGAGTACTCTTGTAAAACCATCAAAGACAAGCTCTCGACCTTTAGCAACAAATATTTTTTCACCAACATAAACTTTTGCAGATGTAGATAAATATTCGGCATTAGGAAGTTGTGAGGCAATAAATCTTTCCCATATCAAACTATAAAGTCGAGATTCTTCTTCAGACAGATTCATTACATCTTTAGGCGTTAGGAATGAATTTGTTGGTCTAATCGCTTCATGAGCCTCTTGAGCATTTTCAGATCCTGAATATATTCTTGGAGAGTTAGTTAGGTAATTATCACCAAAATTTTCATTTACAAATTTTCTTGCTTCATTAATCGATTCTTTACTTAAGCTAGGTGCGTCAGTTCTCATATAAGTAATAAGACCGCCTTCATAAAGTTTTTGTGCAACCCTCATTGTTCTTTTAACATTAAATCCAAGACGCGTGCTTGCTGACTGCTGGAGTGTTGATGTAATAAACGGTGCTTTTGGTTTAATTTTTACAGGTTTTTTTACAATCTCATTTATAACTAATTCAGAGGATTCGATTTGTCTTTTTATTTCTTCAACTTCACTCTTATTAAGCAGAGGATCGTTTTTCTTGGTTAAAAGATTGAATTTAATTTTTTCATTTTTATCTGTTGATGTATAGAGATAAATTTCCCAAAATTCCTCAGGAATGAACTCCTGGATTGATCTCTCTTTTTCATCAAGTAACCTTAAAGCAACTGATTGAACCCTTCCAGCAGAAAGTCCTCTTGCAATTTTTTTCCACAATAAAGGAGATAACTCAAACCCAATTACCTTATCTAGAAATCTTCTTGCTCTATAAGCTTTAACGAGGTTTAAATCTATTTCTTTTGGATCTAAGAAAGATTCTAGGATGGCATCCTTAGTTATTTGATTAAATCTCACCCTGGAATAATTGTATTTGTCTGAACCAAGAGCTTCTTTTAAATGCCATGCAATCGCCTCTCCTTCTCTATCTAAGTCAGTTGCCAAATAGATATTATCAACATTTTTTGCAGCCTTTTTTAAACTCTTTAGAACTTTCTCTTTTTCTGGAATTATTTGCCAATCAGCTTTCCATCCATTATCTGGATCAATACCCATTCTTCTGATTAATCTATTTCTATCGTTTACTGCTTTTAGTCTTGCTTTTTCTTCAGGACTAATATTTTTTGGTATTGAAGATCTCTTGGATGAACCAGTACCTTTCTTTGGTAAGTCTCTAATATGACCTACACTTGATTGAACAATATATTCTGAACCAAGATATTTTGATATCGTCTTAGCCTTTGCTGGTGACTCAACTATTACTAAAGATTTTGACATAATTAAATTCTTCCTTTTTTTATGAATATCATCAAAAGAGTATTTTTGGCAAGTGAATTTTAAAATTTTTTTAATTTATCAAAATTTTTTATTATTTCTTTAAGCTCATCAAGACCATCTAGTTCTTTCCATAAAAAAGATATAGATACGCTTGTAAAAATTACCTCTTCAAGGCTATTAGATATATTTTGTAATTCCTCATTTAAGGATTCAAAACTATCTAAATACTTTAATTTGACTGGAGAATACAAGATTAATTTATCTTTGTCTCTAAAAAAATGACCTTCTTTTAAATTAGTTTTATTCTTAATTCTGTAACTGACACTATATTTTGAATGATTTTTAAATTGATTTTCACCATACAAATTTGATGTGATCTTGCATCCTATTAATTTTGCTTCCATTCTAATTTTAGATATTTCTCTTGATGATTTTGATGGGATCGCAATTGAAATAGAGCCTATTAATAGAAGTGCTGCTAATATAATTACAACAAGATCCACTAATCTTTTAAGATTTGCTTAATTAAATTGGGGCCTTTAATGATAAAGCCTGTATATAGTTGAACAAGGTCAGCACCTGCGTCAATTTTTTCAAAAAAGTCATTCTTACTCATAACTCCTCCAACACCAATCAATGGCATATTATTAGATTTATTTCTTATGTAGGACAATCTTTTAGTAGACTCATCCATTAAATATTGTCCTGATAACCCACCTTCGATAAGTTTAAATTCATCATTTTTTATTTTTGATTTACAAATGGTGGTGTTGGTTGCAACTATACCTGTAATAAATGAATCAGATACAGCTGTAATTATATTATCGAGAACTTGCTCAGATTCATCAGGAGAAATTTTTATAAATATTGGTATATTTAATTTAATTTCATCTGATTTCTTCTCAAGAGCAGTTATCAAAATTTTAAGATTTTCTTCATTATGTAATTCTCTTAAGTTTGGAGTATTAGGAGAAGATATATTAATTGTAATATAGTCAGCAAATTTATGAACTTTTTCTAAGCATATTAAAAAATCATCTATTCTTTGTTTACCTGAGGATGTCTTGTTGGCTCCTATATTGACTCCAACAATGCCCTTATATTTTCTTTTTTTTAAATTATTAACTAAATGATCAACTCCCTTATTATTAAACCCCAATCTATTAATTATTGAATTTTCATTATAATTTCTAAAAACTCTTGGCTTCAAATTTCCATTTTGAGGTAAAGGTGTTGTTGTACCAACCTCAAGAAAACCAAATCCTAGTTCTCCCAAAGCATCAATAAAATCACCATTTTTGTCTAAGCCAGCTGCAGTGCCAAGCTGATTTTTAAAGATCATACCTTCAAAGTGATATTCATTATTTTTAAAATTCTGTTTAGTAAAAAATTTGAGAAGTTTTAATCTGTACAGTAATTTTAAAGAACTTAAAGAAATTGAATGGGCAGTTTCAGGCGGAAGTAATTTAAAAATTTTAAGGAAAAAACTCAAATAATTTCTCTGATTAATTGTTTTATATCTTCGCTTATTGAGGGATCTCTTAAAGCAAGTGAGATAGTAGCATGAACGAAACCTTTTTTACTACCACAGTCAAACTTTTCACCATTATGTAGGCATGCAAAAACATCTTCACTTAATAACAAATTCCTTACTCCGTCAGTAAGTTGAATTTCGCCGTTATTATCAAATGTTACTTTCTTTAAATGTTCAAATATAGATGAGTTAAAAATATAACGACCGCAAACTGCTATGTCTGAAGGAGCTTCTTCTACTTTTGGTTTTTCAACTATGTCATCAATCAATATTTTCTTTGAATCTTCAGTTCCTGGTTTAATTACTCCATATTTATGAATATTGTCTTTATCAATCTTATTGACAGCAATAACAGACGATTTTGTTTCCATATAAACATCTAATAGCTGCTGTAAACATGATTTTTCAGATAAAAATAAATCATCTGGAAGAAGAACAGCAAATGGTTCATTATTAATTAAATCTTCTGCCTCTAATATTGCATGTCCAAGACCATTTTGTTCAGCTTGGTTTATATAATGAAATTGAACACCTTCAAATTTATTTGGATTTACTTTTTGAAGAATCTCTTCTTTACCTATTTTTTTTAATTTAGATTCTAATTCAATATTTTTTTCAAAATGTTTCTTAATAGAGTATTTCTCTGAGTTTGTTATAAATATTATCTCATTAATTCCAATACTGACTGCTTCTTCAACAGCATATTGAATTAATGGCTTATCAATTATAGGTAGCATCTCTTTTGGGGTTGCCTTAGATACTGGTAGAAATCTTGTTCCTAAGCCAGCAGCTGGTAAAACTGCTTTTTTTATCAACCTAGATTCTCCTGTTTATAGTTTTATATATCATAGCAAACATTAATCCTGATAACATTCCACCTAAATGAGCAAAATTTGCAACTGAGCCAAAACCAAATAAATCCAAAATACCTAAAAAGCCCAAAATTAACCAAGCAATCATAAATAAATAAAGACCTGGGGGCAGACCATATTTGATGTAATTTGATTCCATCTCCATGACAAGACAATACCCCAACATACCATAAATTACGCCTGAGAGACCTCCAAAAAGACTTGAGCTTGTCCATAAATACTGTAACAAATTGCTAACAATTCCTGTAAACATAATTATTAATATAAAAATTAATTTTCCATCTATTCTTTCAATTTTTTCACCAAGAACATATATCCACAGACAATTAAAAGCTAAATGTGCAAAAGAGAAATGAAGAAACATCGGTGTTAGCAATCTCCACCACTGATTTTCTATAAAATAGGTTTGCTCTGCAGAACTAAATGATAAAAATCCTTGATTTGAAATTGAAATTTTTGTGAAAGTTAAAGGTTCAATAATTGCTATCAAGGAACCAAAGTTAGACAAAAAAGATAAAACAACTGCAATAACTATTACAGGCAGATATATATTATTTAATATTTTCAAACTATTTCTTGGAAATATTTAAGCTCCAGCCAAGCTTTTCACGGCAAGCTTCAAAAAAATCATTATCCTTTGGATGAACGAGCTTTAAAGTTTTTTTAGTTTTTGAAATTGAAATATTTACACCATAAGGAACGTCTATGTCATCCTGACCGTCAACACAAATTTTTGCATTTTTACTAGGGCCTTCAAAAAGTTCCATTTCTACTTTTTCATTTGAGGAAATAACAAAAGCTCTTGATGAAATGCTTTGCGGCAACATAGGTATGATTGTCCAAACATCTAAACTAGGATGAATAATTGGTCCACCTGCTGAAAGAGAATAAGCAGTAGAGCCAGTTGGTGTCGCTATAATTAATCCATCTGATCTTTGTTCATACACAACTTTATCATTGACGTTTAATCTATACCTCATAAGTTGAGCGTATGCACCAGAATGAACTACAACCTCATTTAAGCCATATAAATGATTATCATCGAATTTTGCAGAAACTAAGTTTCTTTCCTCAATTTGATAATTTCCATCAAGTATTTCTTGCATTGATATATGGAAATTTTCAACTTTTATATCAGTTAAAAATCCAACATTGCCCATATTTATACCTAAAATTGGTATCTCACATTCTAAATATTGTCTTGCCGAATTTAGTAATGTTCCATCTCCACCAAATACAATCAAAAGATCGATGTTTTCTGAAAATTCTTTATGTGAAAGATATTCTGCCTTGTCATACTTATAGTCAGTAGATTCATCTATATACAATTTAATATTTTTATCTATTAATAAACTAAGCATAGAATCTAATGCATTTTCATCAACACTTTTTGAAGAGTTTTCTTTTACAAAAATTCCAATTTTTTTAAACATGTGGAGGATTATACTCCTAAAGAAAAAATAGTATGAATAGATTTTATCTTTTCAAAACTCGAAAAATAATTTTTTGAGAATATAATAATGGTGAAATTAACTTAAATAAATTTTAAATATGAATAATTTAGATAAATTTAGAGAAGATACACGAGACTGGTTAGACAAAAATTGTCCGCCGTCTATGAGAAATGGAGCTGATCCTAAAATTCCAGTAGACGAGGTTTGGGGTGGAAGAAATGCAGAGTATAAAAATCCAGAATCTAAAATTTGGCTTGATAGGATGGGTGAAAAAGGCTGGACAATGCCTACGGTACCAAAAGAATATGGTGGTGGTGGCCTAACTAAAGAAGAGGTTAAAATTCTAAATGAAGAAATGTTCTTCATTGGCGCTAAACAACCTCTATTGAGTTTTGGTATATGGATGCTTGCTCCTGTGTTACTGGAGTACGGATCTGAAAAGCAGAAAAAAGAGCATATTCCTAAAATTATCAAAGGTGAAATTAGATGGTGCCAGGGTTACTCTGAGCCTGGTTCAGGTTCTGATCTGGCTAGTCTTTCTACAAAAGCTGAGGAAATGGGAGAAAATTATTTAGTTAATGGTCAAAAGGTATGGACTTCTTATGCTGATAAAGCGGACTGGATTTTTGCATTAGTTAGAACGGGAGCTAAAGAACCAAAACATGATGGAATTAGTTTTTTACTAATTGATATGCAAACAAAAGGGGTCAGCACAAAGCCCATAACTTTAATTTCAGGCAAATCTCCTTTTTGTGAAACCTTTTTTGATAATGTTGAAGTTCCAAAAGCAAACTTAATTGGAGAGTTAAATTCTGGATGGACAATTGCAA
>CACHII010000016.1 GCA_902579825.1 uncultured SAR86 cluster bacterium
GCAATAGTTCCTGAAATCAGAGCAAGAGAGTTCTATGAAAAGCCAACTGAGAAAAGAAAGCGTCTCATGGCAGCTGCTGTAAAAAGAGCAAAAAAAACCAACAGAAAATTTTCGTTTCCTAGACAAAGATCTAAATAGTTTTGGTGCTTTTATCAGATATCAAAAATGACCTCAAACAAGCTATGCTTGATAGAGATAACTTTGTTCGAGATACGCTAAGGTTGTTTATCGCTGAAGTCCAAAGATTTGAAATAGATAATAAAGAAGAAGTTGATGATGCAAAAGCCGTGCAAATTATTAACAAGATGATTAAACAAAGAAATGATTCAATTTCACAGTTTAGAGATGGTGGTAGAGATGACCTTGCTGACAAGGAGCAAAGTGAGGTAGACGTTCTTTCAAAATATAAGCCTGAACAACTTAGCGAAGAGGATGTAAAGGTAAAAGTTAAAGAAGCAATCGCAGAGGTAAATGCTAGCTCCATGGCGGATATGGGGAAAGTCATGGGTATTCTTAAATCAACGTTGGCTGGAACTGCTGATATGGGAATGGTTAGTAATATTGTTAAAAATGAACTTAGTTAAAGTTCAAAACTATAATGAAAAGAAATCAGGATCGCCCTCTTAATAAACTCAGAGAAATCTCACTTGAAATCAATATTAATATTCATGCTGAAGGTTCAGTATTGGTTTCATTTGGAAATACTAAAGTAGTTTGTACTGCATCAATAGAGCATAATGTTCCTAGATGGATGAAAAACTCTGATGAAGGCTGGGTTACTGCGGAATATGGTATGTTGCCGAGATCTACAAATGAAAGAATGGGTAGAGAGGCCGCAAGAGGAAAACAGAGTGGTAGAACTCAAGAAATCCAAAGATTAATTGGTAGGTCGCTTCGTCAAGCAGTAAATCTTAAATATCTTAAAGGTAAAACTATAAATATTGATTGTGATGTAATCCAAGCTGACGGTGGCACAAGAACTGCTGCTATAACAGGTGGATGTGTCGCATTATTTTTAGCTATTAATAAACATCACGATGACAAAAGAGCAATTAAATCATATGTTGCAGCAGTATCACTTGGGGTAAAAGATAATAATGTTCTGCTTGATTTGGATTACTCGGAAGACAGTTCAGCAGACACTGATTTAAATATTGTGATGAACGATCAAGACGAGTTAATTGAAATTCAAGGAACTGCTGAAGATGTGCCTTTTTCAAAAAATGAACTTAATGATATGCTTAAATTAGGAAGTTCAGCAATTGCAGAACTAATTGAAAAACAGAAAGCCTGTATAGAATAAGTGAAAGATTATCAAAAATCATTCTTAAAATTAGCAATCAAATCAAAATCGCTTCAATTTGGGGAATTTACATTAAAATCTGGTCGATCAAGTCCTTATTTTTTTAATGCAGCAAATATGCTTAGCTCATGCAGCTTGTATGAACTTGCAAAATGTTATGTAGATGCAATCGAAGATAAAAATTTAAATTTTGACTGTATTTATGGTCCTGCATATAAAGGAATCTTTCTAGGATCAATTGTTGCAACTCTTTTCAGCGAACAGGGAAATGATTACCCTCTCGCGTTTAATCGAAAAGAGGAAAAAGATCACGGTGAAGGTGGCAATATCATTGGAGCAAAACCCCATGGAAATGTATTAATAATAGATGATGTATTATCTGCAGGTACTGCTGGTAGAGAATCAATTGAGACAATATTAAATCTAGATGCCTCTCCAGCATGTTTTATAGTTGGGCTTGATAGACAAGAAATAGGCAATTCAGATATGTCATCTAGTTCAGAACTGAGTACTGAATTTAATATAAAAGTTGAGTCCATTGTAAGTCTTGATACTTTAATAAACTTTGTTGCAAACGATTTAACATATTCTGAATTCTTGCCAAATTTAAATAAATATAGAGAAGAATGGGGAGCATAAATGTTTTCTGGAATAGTTAAGGGTACTGGCAAAGTTTCTAAGGTGACATCTAGAAAAGACTGTATTTCAATTGAGATAATGCCTCCTAAAAATTTTAATAATCGACTCAAAAAAGGAGCAAGCATTTCAGTAGATGGGGTTTGCTTAACATCTTTAGACACTGGAAAAATAAAATTGAAGTTTGATGTAATTGATGAAACTCTTGCAAGAACCAACTTAAAATTAATTAAAAAAAATTCTATTGTTAATCTTGAAAGATCAATAACAGCCTCGACTGAGATCGGAGGTCATTTAATGTCTGGGCATATACATTTTACTGGAAAAGTTAAAGAAATTATTCCTAAAGAAAATACTAAGGATATTATTATTGGTTTCCCAAAAAAATTTAAACAGTATATTCTTGAAAAGGGCTATATTGGAGTAAATGGTTGTAGTTTAACTATTGGAAAAGTAAAAAATAATACTTTTAATTTGCATTTAATTCCAGAGACGCTATCAATCACAAATCTTAAAGACTTAGTTAATGGCGATCTTGTTAATATTGAAATTGATCAAAATACAATTGCGATTGTTGAGACTGTGAAAAACTACTTAACTGCCCAAAAATCTTGATAAAACTGCCATTCTTATTGCGACACCATTAGCAATTTGCTGCCTTATAACAGAATTTTCTGAGTCATACACAGCCTCAGTTATTTCTATATAATTTACAGGCCCTGGATGCATAATAATCGCATCCCCTTTAGCATTCTCAAGTTTTTCTGACGATAGTTGATATTCGCTTTTATAAGTTTCTAAGTCTAAATTTAATTCCTTCTCGAATCTTTCGTATTGAATTCTTAATGTCATAACAACATCAGCATCTTGCAATGCTATTGCCATGTCCGCTTCGTATCTACCTATTTTTGGATCTCTATATTTTGTACACATTTCAGGATGTCCACAAAATGTTAGAGAGCCTATATCAAAGTTTGAGATGCCTTCTACAAAAGATGAAGTCACTCTTGAGTGATCAAGGTCTCCAATGATTACAATATTTAAGTCATCCAACTTGTCCTTATGATCAATTATTGTTTTTAAATCTATAAGAGCTTGTGTCGGATGAGAAATAGATCCTTCTCCTGCATTTATAAATACCATATCTGGTAATGTTTCTGCCAATTCTCGAATAATAGATTCAGGGTGTCTGAGAACACATAAATCTACTCCAATTAAGTTAAGTGCATCAATAGTCTCATAAATTGATTCTCCTTTTTGCACAGAAGAATTTTCAATATTGAAGTCTATTACAGAACACCCTAAATTTTTTGCAGCTATTGCAAACGAAGATTTTGTTCTAGTGCTGGGCTCACAAAAAACATTGGCTATGGTTTTATCAGGAAATAGACTTTCTCTTCGAAAACTACCCTCATCATCAAAAAAATTATTTGCGAATTCAATAAGTTCTAATATCTCTTTTTTAGATAAATCATTAATTGATAGTAAATTATTAGCCATCTGTTGAAATAATAGCCTCAATTTCAACGTTCACACCAAGTGGAAGACCCGAAACCTCTACTGTTGCTCTTGCAGGATAAGGCTCAGAAAAATGTTCTTTCATTACATCGTTTACAACTGCAAAGTTTCCAAGATCGGTCAAGAAAATTGTTATTTTAACAGCATCATCTAGACCATATCCTGCAGCTTCACAAATACTTTTGAGATTTTTAAGAACTTGATTTGCTTCATCTTCAATTGATCCTTCAACTAAATTTCCTGTCTTGGGGTCCAAAGGTATTTGACCTGAAATAAACATTAAATTCTTAGTTTTTACTGCTTGAGAATATGGCCCAATTGCTTGAGGTGCATTTGTTGTAGATATTATTTCTTTAGGCATTTCTTTTGACTCCATTGAAAAAATTAAAATGACTATAACTGGAATTGTACATAAAAAAAATAAAATTTTTTTACTATTTTTCATTAATATTTCGTTTACAACTAGTTGTTATTTTCATAGCTCTAACTTTTTGCATAATCTGTCTAAGTTCTTGCTTGTCTCTGACTTCAATTTGTATTTCAAAACCTGCAAATTTTTTATCTATAGTTTTAGTATTTACGTATCCTATATTAATGCCTGATCTTGCAAAAACTGACGAGACATCCGATAACACCCCTACTTTATCTTCTGTATTGATATCAATCCTAACTTTATATAAATGTTCTTTCTTATTTTCGCCCCAAATTGCTGGCATATATCTAGGGTCTTTTTTTATAAAGGGAGCTACTTGTTTACATTTTTTATGATGAATAACCATCCCTCTCTCAGTATCTGAATGAACTACTACATGATCTCCATAACAAGGCAGGCAGCAACGGGCAAATCTTACCGTAACACTCTCAATCTTGTTATCGATAATTAGAACAGGTTTGGGCTCTTTAATCCCTTCTCTTATTTGCAGTCCAGAATAAAATCGCTCAGCAATAATGCTACCCGTTCTTTTACCTAAGCCAAGATCTGTTAAAAGTTTATTTAATGACGTAACACCTATTGAATCTAAAATTTTCTTTAGTGCTGATCCTCTATACTCATCCAAAGAAGTTCCCCCTCTTTTTAGTTCAGTTTCTAGCATTACTTTTCCAGCTTTTCTAGCATCCGAGATTTTCTGTTTCCTTAACCTTGACCTAATTGCACTTCTAGCTTTACTTGTGACAACATAATTTAACCATGATGGATCTAAATCAGAGCCACTTTTGGAGGTAATAATTTCAACAGTTTGGCCAGTTTCTAACTCTACATTTAATGGTACTTCGCTTCTATTTACTTTACATCCTACTATTGTGTCCCCTAAGTCAGTATGAACTTCGTATGCAAAATCTATTGGAGTTGACCCTTTTCTTAGAGCATATACATCTCCTTTAGGTGAAAATAAAAATACTTCATCTGAATCTAAATCTGTTTTAATGGATTGAGCAAATTCTTCTGGATCATTTGATTTTTTTTGAAGATCTATTAGGCCTGATAACCATTTAGTAGCTCTTAGTTCGGAATTTGAATCTGTATCTGAAGTTTTATATTGCCAATGTGCAGCAATACCATAGCTGGCAATTTCTGACATATTCCTGGTCTGAATTTGAACCTCAATGGGAAAGGCATTAAGAGCCAATAAACTTGTATGTAATGCTTGATAACCATTACTCTTTGGAATAGCAATATAATCTTTAAATCTATTCTCTATCGGAGAAAAATAATTATGAATAATGCCAAGGGATCTGTAACATTCATCAATTGAATCTACAAGAATTCTAAAGCCATAAACATCTAATATTTCTGAAAAAGGTTTGTGTTTTGACTTAATTTTTCTGTAGATGCTGTAGATGTTTTTTTCTCTTCCTTTCACTCCAACATTTTTAATACCATTGGACTTTAAATGACGCTTCAGCTCCTTCCTTATTTTTGAAACAATTCTTTTTCTTCCACCACTAGATTTTTTAATTGCACTTTCAAGCATTGTTGCTCTTAGAGGATGAATACATCTAAAAGCTAAATCTTCAAGCTCCGCTCTAATATCTTGCATTCCAATTCTTAGTGCTAATGGGCCATATAATTCAATTGTTTCATTGGATTTCTTTATTTGCTTTGAACGAGGAAGATGTTCAATCGTTCTCATATTATGTAAACGATCACAAATCTTAACTAAAACTACTCTTACATCTTTTGACATTGCTAACATCATTTTTTGAAGATTATTAGCATCTCTATCGCTCTTACTTGTAATATCTAATTTTCCTAATTTACTTACTCCATCAACAATATCAGCAACACTATCTCCAAATAGTTTTTTTAAATTATTTTTATTTACATCACAGTCCTCAAGTACGTCATGCATTAATGCTGCACATATTGAGTCTGGATCCATCTTTAAATCTAAAAGAATGCTGGATACTGCAACGGGATGTGTTATATATTTCGATCCATCTCTTCTTGACTGACCTTCATGTGCATAAAAAGCTAAGGTATAAGCTTTTTGTATCTTTTTAATGTCTGGTTTATTTAAATATGTTGATGCTTTTTTATAAAAATTAGGCGGAAGTCTTAATATATCATTTTCAGAAAAATCATTAATTAGAATACTTGGGAGTGCGTGTTCACTCAAGATAGTCTCCCATAATCATTTATCCTATATTTTCACCTTCTTGACTAATTGGTTCTGCACTAAATCCATCGCTCAAAATATCGTCTTTAAGCCATTCTTCAAGAGTTTCACTATCAAGTAAACCCTCTTCAATTTCTCTTAATGCAACTATTGTTGGCTTGTCGTTGTCCCATTCAACTAATGGCTCTCTACTTGTTGTTGAGAGTTGTCTAGCTCTTTTTGATGCCATAATAATAAGGTCAAACCTGCTTGGTATTTTTTCTAAACAATCTTCTACTGTAATTCTTGCCATTTTGTAATCTCCTGGGAGATGTATTCTATTCCAATTATTCTATTAATCCAATAAATCTTGTAATTTATTCAGATTAGCATTTTTGTTATATATAACCTCTTTACCAAATATTATAGAAGAAATTTGCTCAAACGCCTCATTGAAGTCATCATTCAACACTACATAATCAAACGAACTTGCGTATTCAAGCTCTTTTTTTGCATTAATTAATCTATTCTCGATGACCTCCTTGGAGTCAAGACCTCTTATGAAAAGTCTTTCCTTCAATTCCTCAAAAGAGGGTGGAATGATAAAAATAGACACATAATTTTGCAATGAATTTCTAATTTGATTAAATCCCTGGACATCAATATCTAAAATTACTTGAACTCCCTCACTAACTTTTTCATTTACATAAGATTTTAACGTTCCGTACATATATCCATGAACTTCTGCACTTTCTATAAAAGCATTTTCTTCTTGCAAGTTAGTGAATTCTTCATTGGATATAAAAAAATAATCCTTACCATTAATTTCACCCTTTCTGGCGGGTCTAGTGGTTGCAGAAACAGATAGCTCAACCTTGCTATCACTTTGTTCGATAATCTTACTTATTAAGGATGATTTTCCTGACCCGGATGGAGCAGCAAAAATTATTAATTGTTTTTTATCATCATTCAACATTTTGAGTTTGTTCTCTCATTTCTTCAATTAAAATCTTTACATCAATAGCTTTATTCATCATAGATGGATCATCAAGCTTCACAGTAAGTGTGTTGGCTTCTCTAAAAAATTCTTGAAGAATAAAATCTATTTTTTTACCGCTA
>CACHII010000017.1 GCA_902579825.1 uncultured SAR86 cluster bacterium
CAATAAACATTTCGGCCAACAACCCTGAAAAAGAACGAGGCGAAGAAAGCCTAATTTGTTCTTATGATGGAGAAAATATGGACATAGCATTCAATGTAAATTACTTTCAAGAGATCTTATCTTCGCTCAACTCTCAAGAGGTTGAGATAAATTTCTTTGGTTCAGATAGAAGCTGTCTTGTCACAGAACCAAACAATGAAAGCTTAAAATATGTAGTAATGCCTCTATTGGTTTAAAGTGCCATTATCAAAAATATCTGTAAGAAATTTTAGATGCTTTGAAAGTCTTGAATTATCGCTTTCACCAGGCGTAAATTTTTTTTATGGGTCTAATGGGTCCGGCAAAACATCTTTGCTTGAAGCAATATATTTATTTTCAAGTGGCAAGTCTTTCAAGAGCACAAGTCTTGCTGCATTAATAAAACATAACAACAATAAATTTTCATTGAGAGGCTATGATGGAACAAAAGGTGATGTTATTGAAATCGATAAGATTATAGACAAACCGATTAATGTTGTGCTGAATAATAAAAAAATTGCTTCTAATAAACTATTTAAAAAATTTCCTTGCACCCCAATTCACAATAGTACATTTTCATTTGCCAATGCATCTCCTGATTTTAGAAGAAAGCTTTTAGATAGATCAGCAGCAATTTGTGATGAGCAATTTTTAACACATTGGTTCGCATATTATAGAGCACTTAAACAAAGAAATAGAATATTAAAAGATAACCGCATATCAGATATATATGCATGGAATACACAACTAATACACCATGGAAATTCCCTAACAGAATCAAGACGCTTTTTTTTTGAAAAAACATTAAATAACTTTAGAAGTATTTTAAATTCAACAGGCGCGATCAATGTATTTGATTTTCTTAAGCATATTGAAATTTCTTTTTTTAAAGGCTGGGAAAGAAATGTCACCTTTCTAAATATATTAGAGAATAACATTAATAATGATAAAAGAAGAAAGACTACTTTATTTGGTCCACATAAATCCGACATTAAATTTTTTATAAATGATATAGATGCAAAACAACTTCTCTCTCGTGGTGAACAAAAATTTTTTTCTATTTTATGGTCTTGTGCACAGAATGAAGTATTAAAAAAAGAATACAATATTGATCCAGTTTTAATAATTGATGACATTAAATCAGAACTAGATGATAGAGTTTTTCATTTGCTAATGGAGATCATTCAGCATAGTACAAACCAAATTATTTTTTCCTGTATAGATGATACTTTTAGTAGTAAAATAGCTGATAGTTTAAATCAATTTAAAATGTTCCACGTGGAACAATTGAGATAAAAATGGCAAAAAAAAATAATAAAGCCAAATACGACTCTTCCAATATTCAAGTTCTAAAAGGTTTAGAGGCTGTCAAAAAGAGACCAGGCATGTACATTGGAGATACTGACGATGGGTCTGGATTACATCATATGGTTTTTGAAGTTCTTGATAACTGTATTGATGAAGCAATGGCTGGACATTGCTCGGAGATATTTGTAAAAATTAATAAGGATGAGTCAGTTACAGTTGAAGATAATGGAAGAGGAATTCCTGTTGACGTACATAAAAAAGAAGGAGTATCTGCTGCTCAATTAATTTTAACCACCCTCCACTCTGGAGGAAAATTTGATGATAACTCATATAAGGTTTCAGGAGGACTTCATGGTGTAGGTGTATCAGTTGTAAACGCTCTTTCGAAAAAACTAATCTTAGAAGTGCATCGAGATGGCGGCAAATATTTTCAAGAATATAATGAAGGAAAACCAAAAGCAAAATTAAAAAAAGTTAAGGGATCCGAAATAACTGGAACAAAAATTACGTTTTACCCGTCAAATAAAATATTCACTTCAACAAATTTTGATATTGAAAAAATACACAAAAGAATACAGGAACTCTCATTTTTAAATGCTGGAGTTTCAATTACAGTGGAAGATAAAAGAAGTGGCAAATCTAAAAAATTTAAAAATAATGGCGGACTGTCAAGTTATGTTAAATATTTAAGAGGAAGGAAGCAGGAAGTTTCTGAAGTCTTTGAATGTTCAGCTACAGAAAACGATGTTGGTGTAGAAATAGCAATGCAGTGGACAGATTCATATTCAGAAAATGTACTATGTTATACAAATAATATTCCCCAAAAAGATGGAGGAACTCACTTAGCTGGCTTTAGGGGCAGTCTAACTAGAGTATTAAAGTCTTTCATTAAAAAAGAAAACGCTAAAAAAACACCAACCGACCTTCTTGGTGAGGATGTAAGAGAGGGTTTGATGGCAATTATTTCCGTAAAAGTGCCTGATCCAAAGTTTTCATCACAAACAAAAGAGAAATTAGTCTCATCAGAGGTAGAAAGTGTAGTTAGTTCTGTGTTTAGTAAGTATTTTAATGAATTTCTTTTAGAAAACCCAAAAGATGCAATGAGTATTATCTCAAAAGTATCTGAAGCAGCATTGGCTAGAGAGGCAGCAAGAAAAGCTAGGGAAATGACAAGAAGAAAAGGCGTATTAGAGATTGCTGGATTACCTGGAAAGCTTGCAGATTGCCAAGAAAAAGATCCAACACTATCAGAAATCTATATAGTTGAGGGTGATTCTGCAGGCGGATCAGCAAAACAGGGAAGAAATCGAAAGAATCAAGCAATATTACCTCTTAAAGGAAAGATCATCAATGTAGAAAAAGCCAGGATAGACAAAGTTTTAGGCTCTGCAGAAGTTGGAACTCTTATTAAGGCGCTGGGTTGTGGAATTGGAGAGGAAGATTTTGATATAGAAAAATTAAGATACCATAGAATCATAATAATGACGGACGCAGACGTTGACGGATCTCATATTAGAACCCTTCTTTTAACATTTTTTTATAGGCAAATGTATGAAATAGTTAATAAGGGCCATATATATATTGCTTTACCACCTTTATATAAGATTACTAAAGGAAAAGAGCATATATATGCTTCAAATGAAGATGAAAAGGAAGAAGCAATAAAAAAACTGTCAAAAAATGGAACAAGAGGGCTTGAAGTTCAAAGATATAAAGGGCTGGGAGAGATGAATCCAGAGCAGTTATGGACAACTACAATGGATCCTGAAAATAGAAGGATGATGCGTGTAGATGTTAAAGATGTTCAAGATGCAAATGAATCATTTGAGGTCTTAATGGGTGATGATGTTGAACCACGAAGGGAATTTATAGATAAAAACGCACTTTCTGTAAAAGAATTAGATATCTAATGTATTTCTATAAAATTTGACTCAATCCAATTTTTAACATCTCTTGTTATGCTTTTTGGATTTTCCCCATAAATTGCAGGCCCAATTCTAATTTTAATAATACCTGGCTCTTTATTAAATTTTTTATTTTTCCAGAATAATCCAGAATTATGACATATTGGTATAACAGGAACATTGTTTTTAACACTAAGAACACCGCAACTTGATGAAAAATTATTCAAGCCGTTGTGTGGCAACGATCTAGTACCTTCTGGAAATATAATCAAAGAAGTATTATTAGATAGTTTTTTTGAGCCCTTGTTAATAACTGTTTTAAGACTTTTAAACTTATTAGATCTTCTCAGGTGAATAGGTTTCAGACAGGCCAAAGCCCAACCAAAAAAAGGTATAAATAGCAACTCCCGTTTAATTATACTTGAAGTAGGTATATTTATTGTCTGTAAGAAAAAAGACTCCCAAACGCCCTGATGGTTGGCAGCAAAAATACACGGACCACTAGGTATATTTTTTATTCCTTTAACCTCCCAAGATATCCCGCATATTGCTCTTAAAGCGTGCAAAATGATAAATATGCAATATTTAGCAAAGATTTGTAGTAAATTAGTTTTTAAGAATGGATATAGAAGTACTATTAGTAAACAACAAAAAATAGTAAACAAATAAAAGAATATATTAAATATTAGACTTCTAATTGTTGTTACTACAATTATTTTATTTTCTCCATAAATAAGCTTTCTATGTCTTTTATATTTATCCTTTCTTGTTGCATAGAATCTCTATCACGGACAGTAACACTATTATTTTCTAGTGTTTTAAAATCAACTGTAATGCATAAGGGAGTTCCAATTTCATCCTGTTTTCTGTAGCTTTTGCCAATATTTCCTGTGTTTTCTAAAATAATTCTCCCATAACCTAATTGTTGAAGTTTAGATTTAATTTTTTTTGCCAGATTTACTAAGTTTTCATCATTCTTTTTTAAAGGTATTATTGCTGCCTTTATTGGAGCAAGGTGCGGCTTTAATTTTAGTACTATCCTGGTTTTATTTTCAGCTAGACTCTCTATTGTAAATGCTTCATTAAGTACAGCAAGCATACCTCTCTCAACTCCTGCACTTGGCTCTATTACAAAAGGAACAACCATGCCACCCTCGCGGTTTTTTATCGAAAGCTTACTATTTGAATCTTTGTTTAACTTAACCTTAGCATGAATATTCAATTCATTTTGGTTCTTTGAGTGTGATCCAAGGTCAAAATCAGTCCTATTTGCAATACCTTCCAACTCTTCAAGGCCATGTGGAAACTTGTACATCAAATCAACAGTTTTTTTAGAATAATGAGCAAGCTCTTCTATGGGTACTTCATGTAACTGTATACTTTTTATGGGTACACCTTGTTTTTCCCACCAATTTAATCTTTTTTGTACCCATATGTTATGCGCATCTTCATCCTCACCAGGTGCAACAAAGTATTCAAGTTCCATTTGTTCAAACTCTCTAACACGAAATATGAAATTCCTTGGAGTAATTTCATTTCTGAAAGCTTTTCCAATTTGTGCAATTCCAAATGGTAAAGAGCAGGAAGTAGAATCAACAATGTTTTTAAAATTGGTAAATATTTGTTGGGCTGTTTCTGGTCTTAAGTATGCATAACTACTCCCATCATCTATTGGCCCTACGTTGGTTTTAAACATTAAGTTAAACTGTCTTGGTTCTGTTAGATCCTCTTTTTTACAATATTCTGGAACCTGATCTTCTCTAAATCTTAATCCACATGATTTACAATCAACCATAGGATCTGAAAAAGTTTCAGTATGTCCAGAATAATCAAGAACCATAGAGTTTGTAAGTATTGAAGCGTCCAATCCTTCTATATTGTCGTTTTCATATACCATTGATTTCCACCAAGCATTTTTGAGATTATTTTTTAATTCAACACCAAGTGGCCCATAGTCATAAATACCTTGTAAGCCACCATATATTTCTGCAGATTGAAAAATAAAACCTCTACGTTTGCATAATGCAACTAATTCGTCCATATTATTCGCTGGCAATTAAAATCTCCTAAAAGTAGACATTTGTCTAATAAAGTAAATCATATATATTTTGAAAATCAGCTAATTGTTCTTAATAACTTAAATATACTTGTGATTATATATCATGCTTATAAAATAAGCTCATGATGAAAGCACTTTTTTATTTTATTTCCTTAATTCCAAAAAGATTTATCGTTGTATTAATAGATACTTATATATATTTGAAGATCTATAAATTTTTTAATTCTTATAAGGTTACTAAGGTAAATCTAAAGATAGCTTATCCAGATTTAAATATTGACAACATAGAACAATTAACAAAACTAAGCATACGTGAATCATTGATCTCAGTATATGAAACTTTCTATACTTGGGGTAGAAATCACATCACGACATGCAGCAAGATCTTCAAAGTTAAAAACAACTTTCTTCTAAAAAGTAAATACAAGGAAGGAAAAGGCCTTATTGCGGTATCTATTCATAATAGAAGTGTAGATATGTTGTTGAAGTGGATAAACTCTCAAATAACAACTGTAAGTTTGTACAAAAGAGTTAAGAATATACACTTAGATAGGTTTGTTAAAAGAAATAGAGAGCATAATGGAGCATTGTGTTATGAGACTTCGATGCTCGGCGTTAGAAATCTTCTTAAAGCCTTGAATAATAAAAAAGCAGTTTGTTTTGTAGCCGACCAAGTCCCCAAAAGGGGAATGGGTGAGTATTTAAATTTTTATGGAAGAGATGCTTATTCTACTACGCTTGTTCAGTCTTTAGCAGTAAAAACAAAAGCAATTGTTATGTATTTATATATTAATTCAACACCAGCAAACTTTTTATCAATATCAATAGAATGTTGTAATGAAAGTATTTATGATGATAGTAAGCACAAACTATTATTAAACAATGACATTGAAAGAATTATTAACAAAAGACCTATTGATTACTCATGGGAATATAAAAGATTTAGAAGAAGCCCCGAGCCAAACTTAGACCCTTACAAAAATATCTAACTACTTTGCCCAGAACATTGGCGTTAAGATTATTAATAATGTAAAAATTTCAAGTCTTCCAAGAAGCATTGAAAAAGCAAGTACGCCCTTAGCAAAAGAATTAATTTCGGAGTAATTTTCTGAAACCATTCCAAGCCCTGGACCCAAGTTATTTAAACAAGCTCCTACAGAAGAAAAGGCGGTTTCAAGATCTAGACCAGATATTAATACAGCCAAAAGCAAAATAACAAATGATATAACATATATAGAAAAGAATCCCCAAACAGAAGTCGCAACATTATCATCTACACTTTTAGTTCCAA
>CACHII010000018.1 GCA_902579825.1 uncultured SAR86 cluster bacterium
ACCTCAGTATTAAATATTCCTGGAACATCTTTAATATCACTAAAGCTAATTTGATTTTCAAGAGTGGTATTTTTTTTCAATGCATTCTCGAGTTTTTTAATCAAAGAGGCATCGATTGAATAATTTGTTCGAGATGAGGCCTTTAATTTTAATCTTACATCGACTTTTCCACGATTTACAGATTTTATAATAGAGTTTCTTATGTATTGATCTAACTCATTGTCCAGATCATTTGGTTTGATAGTAACCTCTAAAAATCTGTGATTAACTCCCTTAATCTCGATAAATACTTCGGAATCTTTTTTTAATGACTTTGATAAACCAAAGCCTGTCATGCTACTAATCATTTAATTATTGTATTTTGCAATAGGTATAAGTTCTAGTGGTATCAATCAAAAATAAATCCAAGTTTTTTTATTTTTTCGTTAGATATATTGCCGTAAGATGACTTGTTTTCTTCAACAAATAGACTTGCGTCCTCTGTGCAATTAAAAATTTCAGGAGAAGAAAAGTTAAAATTATTTTCAATAAAGAATTTTATAATCTTTGCAGCAGTTTCTCTACGTAAATGATTTTTAGATATTGGTTTAGAATTATACAAACCTGAAAATCTTAAAAGTATTAATTTCTTTCTGTACCTTATCATTTGATTATGCTCATATTGTCGAATTATGTGTTGTCCTAAATCAACTTCATCGCAAGGATATGGATTTTCCTCTGTAAACATAGGAACTATATTTGAAGATTCATCTAAATATGATTCTTGTCTTGTTGTAAGACCATATGCACCGGTTGAAGAAATGGTAATAAATTTTTTATAAACAATTTTTTTTGATGCCTCTAAAAAATTAAAAGTATTTTCAGAAGATTTAAGAAATCCCTCCTGATATCCTACTTGATGCTTATTCGTAGGTTTGGGAATAAAAATAATACTCTCAAAATTATTGCATTCTAGGTTTGGGAGAGTTTTCGATAACCAGTCCCATTTAATAAAATTTTCTAATCCTTTTTTTTTACTTCTCGAAATTCCATATATCTTATAACTGTCTTTACACAAAATTGCATGCAGTCTGCTAGCAATATTTCCGTATCCAATTATTAAAATATTTTTTTTCATCTTTTTAGTTTGGCTAAAAAAATCCAGGGATAAAATCCTGGATTTCAATTATCGATTACTCAATTAAATGCTTAGAAGAGGAGCTATAACTAAACTCACTATAGCCATTACATTGATAAGGATGTTCATCGATGGTCCTGAGGTGTCTTTAAATGGATCTCCAACTGTATCTCCTACAACGGCAGCAGCATGAGTATCTGATCCCTTTCCTCCTAAATTACCTTTTTCAACATATTTCTTTGCATTATCCCAAGCACCTCCAGCATTAGCCATCATAAGCGCAAGTGATACACAACCGAGAAGCCCTCCAGCTAACATGCCTCCTAGGGCTTGTGCACCTAGACCAAAACCAACTATAGCTGGCATTGATACCGCTATCACTCCAGGTAACATCATTTTCTTCAAAGCGGCTTTAGTAGCAATCTCAACACATTTTTCTGAATCAGGTTCTGCAGTTCCTTCCATAAGACCGGTTATCTCTTTAAATTGTCTTCTTATTTCATTAATCATTTCAAAAGCAGCATCTCCCACAGCTGTCATAGTTATCGAAGAAACTAAAAAAGGTATACAAACTCCAATAAACATTCCAACTAGAACAATCGGCTCTGTAAGTGCTAATGAAAATTCAGGATTTGCTACACCTACCACGGCTGAAAAAGCTGAAATTATTGCTAGAGCAGCTAAGGCTGCAGCTCCAATTGCAAAACCTTTCCCAATTGCAGCAGTAGTATTTCCTAATTCATCAAGAGAGTCTGTAATTTCTCTTACTTCCTCACCCATGCCTGACATTTCAGCAATACCACCAGCATTATCTGCAACCGGTCCATATGCATCAATTGCCATTGTTATTCCAACAGTAGCGAGCATTCCAACAGCGGCAATTCCAACACCATAAATATCTGATAATTGAGTCGAGATAAGAATAATACCTGCTAAAATAATAATAGGTATTACAACTGATTGCATTCCAACTGATAATCCTGAAATCATTACTGTTGCAGAACCAGTTTCTCCTGATTCAGCAATTTTTTTTACTGGGCCTCCGCCTGTATAATATTCTGTTATAAGTCCAATTAGTACTCCGCCAACAGCCCCAGCAATAACACACCACCATACATTCATTCCAACTCCATCAAAGGAATCAATTATGAAATAGGCCATAGCCACAAATATTACTGGCGCTAAAAATGTTCCAGATCTCAAAGCACTTGCAGGTGCTTTTGCAGATTGAAGTTTAACTATAAATATTCCAATTATTGACGCTATTAAACCCGATGCTGCTAAGGCTAGAGGTAGCATCATCATATCTTGGTTGCCTAACGTATAAGCTATAGCTATTGATGCGATCATTGAACCGCAATATGACTCAAATATATCCGATCCCATTCCAGCAACATCACCGACGTTATCACCAACATTATCTGCAATAACACCTGGATTTCTTGGATCGTCTTCAGGAATACCAGCTTCGATCTTACCAACAAGATCAGCTCCAACATCTGCACTTTTTGTAAAAATTCCTCCGCCTACTCTGGAAAAAAGAGCTACAACAGATGCTCCCATAGCAAAACCTTCAAGTTTATGAGGATCAATTTCAGCTGGTATATAAAAATAATATAAACCGCCTAAACCTATCAGTCCTAATGATGCAACACATAGACCCATTATTGAACCGCCATAAAAAGAAACTGATAAAGCTGCTGCTGGACCATCTTTTTGAGCTGCAGTTGCCGTTCTAACATTTGCTTTAGTTGCTGCATACATACCAATAAAACCAGCTACAGATGAGCATATAGCTCCAACGATTATAGAAATTGCCGTGTAAGGTCCTAACGCATACCATGCTAGTAATACTATTACCAATATAAATATGGATAAATATTTATACTCTGTTTTCATGAAAGCGAGTGCTCCAGCATGAATCTGATCGCCTATTTTTTTTACCTTATCTTCTCCATCTGGATATCTCATGACAAGCTTATAAACAATAAATGCCATTACCATACCCAATATTCCAAGTGCTGGTGGAATGATTAAATTATCCATATAGAACCCCTTATTTTAATAAAGCATTCTAGCAAATTATTTTAAATAAAAGCGTATTTTTTTTATTTATTGAATAAGTTTTTGTCCAAAAGTTCTTCTGAATTTGCAACTACACATGCCACAGCTGCATCACCAGAAACGTTTACTGAAGTTCTAATCATGTCGAGAATTCTATCAACTGCCAAAATTAAGCCAATTGCATCTAATGGAAGTCCTAGTGAGCTCAAAATAAGAGCCAATGTAATAGTTCCAGCAGATGGAACAGCAGCTGCTCCAATAGAAGCTACCATTGCAAGAAGGACTATCTGAATATACTCAATCATAGATAGATCAACGCCAACAGTGCTTGCAATAAACATTGTTGCTAGACCCTGCATAATTGCAGTCCCATCCATATTTATTGTAGCTCCAACTGGAACTACAAATGATGATACATCTTTTTTAACTCCAAGTTCATCGGTGACAGTCTTAAGGGTTACTGGGATAGTTGCTGCACTTGATGATGTTGTAAATGCAAACAAGGCAACATTTCTCATTTTTTTAAAAAAAATAATTGGATTTAAATTAGCAAAAAATTTTAATACTAATGAGTATGTAAAAAATAAATGAAACAGCAAAACAAAAATAAGTATGAGGACGTATTGAATTAAATCTCCAAATATATTTAATCCATTATCCATTACATAACTGCCCATCAAACAAAAGACTCCAATAGGCGCAAAACTCATTATGATTAAAACTATCTTCATAAAAACTATATTTAATCTTTCAAAATTTTTAGAAAGATTGTCGGTAAGATTGTCAGTAAGATTAAGAGCAATGCCAAATAATATACTTATAAAAACTATTCCCAGCATATTATTTTCAACAAAAGCTCCAAAAATATTACTAGGAAAAACTCTTAACACAGTGTCGTATAGGCTAGCTTCACCAGCAGGCGCATTAAATGATGCAACTTCGCCTTCGTAACCAGAAATATTAAAAATCCATCCAAAAAAGATAGCTATCATGACTGCAAAAGCGGTAGTCAATAAATAAAGTAATACTGTTTTTGAAGCAATTGAGCCGAGCTTTACCATATTTGATAAAGAAGATATGCCAGAGACTAAAGAAAAGAATACTAGAGGTACTACTATTAATAACAATAAATTTTTAAATATCTGACCACCAAGATTAAATAGATATTTTTCAATGCCTAAAAAAACTGATTGAGATATGAAGTCTTGAAAATAAAAACAAAGAGAAGCTATGAATACGCCAGCAAACATTCCAACTAAAACATTTCTGGTAAGATTCTTTGGTGGATCTAATTGACTCATGTGATCTCTATCATATCAAAATCCTCTTTGCCTACACCACATTCTGGACATAACCAATCTTCAGGAACATCTTGCCAAGCAGTTCCGGGCTCTATACCATCATCTGGCCATCCTAGCTCCTCATCATATATCAGGCCACAAACAATGCATTCCCATTTTTTATATTTCATATATCTTAAAATTTAATAATTACATTAATAGCAACGGGCTATAATATCAGATTTGTTAACTAATATTAATGAACCTAATACATACAAGAGAATGGATTTCATTTGAGGAAATGAATTTATTGCTGTGTGATAAAGAGGATAAAGAAATTAAATCTTGGCTTTTAGAGGAAGGTCCAATTACAGAACGAATTAAATCAAATGGAGATTTTGAGTTAGAACTTGTAAAAGATAAGGTTGATTTTGTGCGTGATGATGAAAAAAATTTTTTGGATAATATAGGTGGTGGAATAAAAGTTAGAGAAGTATTTCTTCGTGAAGATAACAAACCAAAAGTATGGGCAAGATCATGCATTCCCTTAAAAACAATTAAAGAAGGGTTTTCATCGCTAGGTGAGCTTGGAAATAAACCACTAGGTGATATTCTGTTTGAAAAAGATGTTTTTAAAAAAAATGACGTCTTGTATTCTTCATTTCGTGGAGAATTTCTCAAACATTATTGGGGCAGAAAAACAAAATACCTTGTAAATAAACTGCCCTTTTCCGTTATGGAAGTCTTTCTTATAGAATACATCCAATCTAAATATTAATGCCCATGAAAAAACTTAAAGCTTACATAGAGTTAGCTAGAATCAATAAACCAATTGGTATATATCTTCTTTTGTGGCCATCACTCTTAGGACTTTTTTTAGCGGGCTTAAATTCTAATATTAGTCTTAAGAATATATTGATTGTCATTATTGGTTCCTTGCTAGTGCGTTCGTGTGGATGTGTGATTAACGATATAAGCGACTTCAAGATAGATAAACTTGTTCAAAGAACTGCGGGGAGACCTCTTGCTACCGGTGCATTGAGTGTTTATGAGGCATGGTTATTCTTCTTTGTTTTAGGTTTACTGTCTCTTTATCTTTTAACATTTACTAATCCGCTGACAATCAAGATATCGATATTCTTTGCAGCATTAATAGTGCTATACCCACTTTCCAAAAGATTCATTCCGGCACCCCAATTTATTCTAGGAATTACATTTGGCTCAGGTTCATTAATTGCTTACTCACTTCAATCTAATGATTTCACTGTTTCTCTAATGATTTTATATACGGGTATCGTTGCGTGGATTATAAGTTTTGATACATATTATGCGCTTGAAGATAAGGAGGACGATTTAAAAATTAATATTAATTCTACCGCTATCATGTGGGGAGAAAATGCAATTGAATATGCAAGAATCTTACATCTGTTTTTTTACGCTTCCTTAATATTGATAGCGATATTAAATAAATTTTCTTATATATTTTTATTGGTTATTATTTTGCTTTTATTAATTTTTATTTACCAAAAAAAATTTATAAATAAGTCTAAATTTATGGATGCGTTTAAAATTAATAACTTGGTAGGTATTATTGTTGTCCTTGGATTTGTTCTTGAAATTATTCTTCTAAAATAAAGTGAAAACGAATTTAAATTTTATTGAAGATATATCATCTGTTGACAAAAGTGCATATGAAAGACTTTTAAACACAAATGACTCCCCTTTTATAAAGCATTCTTTTTTAGAAGCATTAGAAACCTCTGGTTGTGTTTCTGATATTAAAGGGTGGAAGGTTAACCAC
>CACHII010000019.1 GCA_902579825.1 uncultured SAR86 cluster bacterium
GAGTAATATCAATTAAAACAAGTGAAAGAAATGGTCAAATGGTTGCTGCAACTTTAGTTGAAGAAGATGATGGAATAATGCTTATAAGCAACAAAGGAACAATGATTAGAACTAACGTATCTCAGGTGCCCACATTAAGCAGAAATACACAAGGAGTTAAGATTATTACACCAAAAGACGGTGAAAAATTGACAGAATGTGTAACGATTCCTAACGAAGAAGATTAGTAATGAGAAAATGGAATTTCTGTGCAGGTCCCGCAGTAATTTCTGAAGAAGTTCTTAAAGAAGTTCAATCTGAAATATTAGAATTTAATAAGTCAGGAATGTCTGTGATGGAAATGAGTCACAGATCAGATATTTATACTAAAGTTGCCTTTGATGCAAAAAAAGATTTGATCAATCTTTTAAAAGTTCCAAACGACTATGATGTTCTATTTCTTCAGGGAGGCGCTACCCATCAATTTTCAATGATCCCTCTGAATTACAAACATATGAGTGATACAGCAGATTACGTGACAACAGGCTCTTGGTCATCAAAAGCCTTTTATGAAGCATCAAAAATATTTAATCCTATTGAAATTTTTAGATCAGAACAAAATGTCTCTACTAAAGCGCCAAATATAGATGAGTTAGAAATATCAAAAAACGCTACATATCTTCATTATTGTCCTAATGAAACAATTGAAGGTGTAGCAATTCATGAAACTCCAAAAGTAGATATTCCTCTTATTGCAGACATGTCCTCAGTTATTTTAAGTCAACCTTTGGACGTAAATAAATTTTCAATTATTTATGCGGGTGCGCAAAAGAATATAGGTCCTGCAGGGTTAACTATTGTTATTATTAATAAGGAATTTATGCAAATGGGTAATGAGAATTTACCAAATATTTTGAAATATTCTGAACATTCTAAGTCAAATTCTATGTTGAATACTCCTCCGACCTTCTCATGGTATCTTGCTGGTAAAGTTTTTAAATGGATGATAAAACTTGGAGGTCTAGATTATTTTGAAAAACAAAATAAATTAAAAGCTTCTTTGCTTTATAACTTTATCGATAATTCAGGTTTTTACATTAATCCAATAGATACTTCAAGCAGATCAATCATGAATGTGCCATTTGTTCTTGAAAATTCAATGCTTGAGAAAAAATTTATAAGTGAGGCCTCAGATAATGGATTTTTAAATTTAAAAGGACACCGCTTAGTTGGAGGAATGAGAGCGAGCATATATATAATGCTATGCCGTTAGAGGGAGTAAAGGAACTAATAAAATTTATGGATTACTTTAAATCTGAAAATGGGTGATTTATGGCAAAGGATGATCTAAAAAATTTAAGAAGCAAGATTGATAAAATTGATCAACAGTTACATACACTAATTCAAAAAAGAGCTTCTCATGCAGTTGCTATTGGAAAAATTAAATCCGAAGTTAGTCCATCGGCTTCTTTTTATAAACCTGCAAGAGAAACTAAGATTCTAAGAAATATAATAAAAGCGAATGACAAGGGCTTATTACCTGATGCAAAAATTAGGACAATCTTTAAAGAGCTTATTTCAGGATGCTTATCATTAGAGGAGATTCTTAAAGTTGCTTACCTAGGACCGGAAGGCACACATTCTGAGGCTGCTGTTCACAATCAATTTGGTTCTCAGGTTGTAAGAATACCTTCTTCAACAATTGATGACGTTTTTTATCAAGTCATGCAAGATGAAGTCAACATCGGGGTTGTGCCTGTCGAAAATTCATCTGAGGGAGTTATAAATACTACTTTAAATTGCCTTGCTGACAGTGAGGATATAAATATTATTGGTGAAATTTATTTAGACATTGAGCATCAATTAGCTGCCGGTAATAAGTTTAATATTGATGAGGCTTTTGCAATTGCGTCTCATCCTCAAGCTTTAGGGCAATGCTCAAAATGGATTGAAAGGAATATAGGTAATATAAAACGTTTAGAGATGCCAAGTTCTGCTGTTGCAGCCAAATACGCCAAAGAAAATACCACCAAGCAAAGTAAGTATTATTAGAATTAAATAAAAATCAAAATTAGGTTCAAAAATATCAGTAAAGAAAGTTGAATATATCAAATATAATAAGGACACATAAAATATTGTCGTAAATAGTTTTGTGATTAGCGATGTTTTCTTAATTGTTAATCTTTCAGACAATTTTCCATAAGCAATAATACTTCCAGTAAATGTAACCCCACCAATAAAAGTTGTTAGCATTATAAGGATGTATTGAAAAGAATTTTCTGGTGTCGTGCTATATTCTGACCAAGCAATAAAAAAAGTAGCAAGCCCTCCAAAACCATTAAATAATGCAACCATTTCAGGTATTGAAGTCATTTTGACTTTGAGTGCTATTACTGATCCTATAATTGCTCCAACTGAAATACCAATAATAATTATCAACGGATTTACAACATTTACTAATGTGATGCTAACAGCAATAAACATTGCAAGTGCTGATAAAAAATTACCTCTCACAGCAGTATCTTCTTTACCAAGCATCTTAATGCCTGTTATAAATAACATTGAAGATATTATGTAAATAACATTTTGTAATGTAGATAAGTTTTCAATCAAAATTGACATTATTTCTTCTTAAACATTTTTAACATTCTATTGGTGACAAGATAGCCTCCAAATACATTGATTGATGCAAAAGTTACTGCGAGGAATGCAAGAACTTCTTGAAGTTGACCAAACTGGTCACCTACGGCAAGCATAAGCGCTCCCACCAATGCAATACCTGATATGGCATTTGCCCCTGACATCAATGGTGTATGCAAAGTGCTTGGAACCTTAGAAATTAGCTCCAATCCTAAATAGATTGATAGAACAAGAACAAAACCTAGTAATATATATGTCTCCATTACTGAAACCTCTCATTTTTAATATTTCCATCAAAAACCAAAACACTACTTTTGATAATCTCATCTTCAAAATCAAAATTTATTTTTGAATTGTCAGAATCATAAAAATCTTTTATCCAATTATTAAAATTATTCGACAAAGCTAATGAGGCATGTCCCGCAACTTGTGATGCCAAATTTGAGATACCTATTATTTTTACTCCATTTCTCTTCACAATTTCATCAGGCTTTGAGCCTTCAACATTCCCACCAGATTCAACTGCCATATCAAATATCACACTGCCAGGCTTCATCTTATCAATAGTTTTATTATCTATGAGCAACGGCGCAGGCCTGCCAAATAATTGGGCAGTAGTAATAACAATATCCGATCTTTCACAAACCTTTGATTGAAGCTCTTTTTGTTTATATATTTGCTCATCTGTTAATTCTTTTGCATATCCTTGTTCAGTTTGGCCTGTTTCTCCTAAATCAATTTTTACAAACTTAGCACCTAAAGAATTTACCTGCTCTTCTACAACATCCCTAGTATCAAATGCCTCAACCCTTGCACCAAGTCTCTTAGCAGTTGCGATTGCTTGCAAACCAGCCACACCAACACCAATTACAAATACCTTTGCTGGTTTGAGTGTTCCAGCTGCTGTCATCATCATTGGTAAGCCTGTTGATAAATTTCTTGCTGACTCAATCACTGCAACATATCCAGCTAAATTTGCTTGAGAACTTAAAACATCCATTTTTTGTGCCCTTGTTATCCTAGGAATGAACTCCATGCTAACAAGATTAATTTTTAACTCAGCACATAAATTTATAAGCTGGCTATTACTAAAAGGATTCACCATGCCCAAAATGGTAGAGTGTGGCTTTATGATATTTAATTCATCATTACTAAGAGCTTGAATGGTAAGAATTAAATCTCCATTCTTTAAACACTCCTCTCTAGTATGTTTTTTTAGACCGGCTTGAACAAACTCCTCATTACTTACATTTATACCAAGACCTGCATCTTCTTCAAACCAAATCTCTGCACCTAGATCAATTAAGGACCGTACAGTTTCCACATGAAGAGGTGACCTTTTATCAAGGTCATTGTTAGATTTAAGCGCTGTAATAATCACAATTAAAATAGTAAATTTATGTAATGAAGTTAATAATAACAGTTCTAATAAGTCAATTAAATTAAAAAGCTCAGTACAAATGTTCTTTTTAGATGAACTTGGCTGTAGTCTAACTACAAAATATAGTATTTTAATTTATTCTTAATTAAATCCATAAGAGTTAGAATACCCATATGACAAATGTTGATAAACAAGAAGTAAATAAATTTTCTGATTTAGCAGATGAGTGGTGGAATAAAAACGGTGACTTCAAACCATTACATGTAATTAACCCTTTAAGAGCAAAATACATAAAAGACAAAACTGATCTTGAGAACAAAAAAGTTTTAGACGTTGGTTGTGGTGGTGGCTTGCTGGCGGAAACTCTTCATGACTTTGGTGCCAAGGTTACTGGAATAGATGCTGCAGGCCCAGGAATCGAAGTTGCAAAACTTCATGCGTCAAATAATCAAAAAGATATTGAATATTATGAAAAAACAGCTGAGGATTTGAGTCAACAATACCAGGAGTACTATGATGTCGTGACCTGTTTAGAGGTGTTAGAACACGTTCCAGATCCAAGTTCTTTGGTAGCTACTTGTATTGATTTGCTGAAGCCTGAAGGAGATTTATTTTTATCTACTATAAATAAAAATCCAAGGTCATGGCTGACCGCAATTGTTGGTGCAGAATATATCTTTAAAATCTTGCCGAAGGGTACTCACGAGTTTGATAAATTTATAAAGCCATCAACTTTAGCAAAATACGTTAGAGATGCTAATGGAAGTGTGATTGAAACAAAAGGTATGTTTTATAATCCCATCACTCATAAAGCTCATTTAAATAATGATCTTGGAGTAAATTATTTAATCTATGCAAGAAAATCATAGAACAAAATTAATTTTATTTGACCTTGACGGAACTTTAGTAGATACAGCTCCAGACTTTCTTGAATCACTTAATAATGTTTTAAGAAATCACAACAAAGAAAGTGTAACTATGGATGAACTCAGGCCATATATTTCTGAAGGTACATCAAAATTAGTTAAACTATTCTTCAAAATAAATGAAAATGATAAAAATTTTAATCTGTACAAAGATCAATTCCTTTCTGAGTATGAATCAAATTTAAAGAATAATTCTAGTTTGTTTGAAGGCATGTCAGATTTTATTAAATTTTTAGACAAAGAATCTATCAAATACGGTGTTGTAACTAATAAACATTACAAATATGCTCAACCAATATTAGATTCTTTTTTAGAGCTAAAAAATATTCAAGTTTTGATATGTCCTGATCATGTAAAGATTTCAAAGCCAAATCCTGAGGGCATACTTCTAGCCTGCAAGAAACTGGATATAAAGCCAGAAAACACTATTTATCTTGGTGATCATTTAAATGATATCAAAGCTGGTATTTGTGCGGGTGCTCAAACTGTTGCATGCTTATATGGCTATTCAATAAATAAAAATGAGATAGATTCCATGAAGTGTGGTCAAGTAAAAAAAGTTGAAGAAATAAAATCC
>CACHII010000020.1 GCA_902579825.1 uncultured SAR86 cluster bacterium
GTTACTGTTGAGACGGTATGGAATGCAAGTTCTCTAAGAGATAAATTAGATTGACCTGACAGGATATTAACTGACAAGGCGAGGATAAATATAATTAATAATATTGATACAAAAAATCTAAGCTCTGGATCATAGAAATACTTCAGAGACTTACTTTTGTATATAGAAAAGTAATGAAGTGCAAAGCTCATTGCTGACAGAAGCATAAACACCATGCATATTATTTCAATCGTTAAGTTATTAAAGTGGCCTATGCTATTGTTGTAAGTAGAAAAACCTCCTATTGAAACTGTAGACATGGCGTGTGAGACAGCATCAAAAAAACTCATTCCTGCAATAGTGTAGAAAAATGAACATAAAACTGTTAATCCAAGATAAATGGACCAGAGAGCCTTGGCAGTTTCTTGGATTCTAGGTGTGAGGCGTTGTTCGCCCATTGCTCCAGGTATATCTGTTTTAAACAGTTGTCCTCCACCAATTCCAAGCAAAGGCATAACCGCAATCGCAAGCACAATTAAACCCATTCCACCCATCCATTGCAGAAGCTGGCGGTAAAATTTTAATGACTCAGGCAGACTTTCTATGTTAGAAATAACAGTTGCTCCAGTAGTTGTAATACCAGACATAGATTCAAAGAAAGAATCGATAGGGCTCATGCCTGAAAGATAAAATGGAATCGATCCTGCCAAAGAAAGTACAAGCCAAAACATAACAATTATCACAAAACCATCTTTTGCAGAAAGATCTCTTTGTACTCCTTTTGTAATGAAAAAACCAATTAAACCAAGAACCCCAACAAAGATACAAGCAGGCAGAAAGAGGTGCAAAGAACTATCATTAAAAACTAATGAAACTACAATTGGGAATACATAGGAAAAGCTAAATAATAGTACTAGAATACTGAATAAATTTATTATTGCTTTAAAGTTCATTAATTTGATTTAAATAGCTTAACAACGTCAGGCATGACTTCTTTATTTTGAAGAAAAATAATGAGATGATCATTTATATTTAGGTTTTCATTAGATTTAGGCATTAAAAGTTCACCATGACGAACAACCGCACCAATAGAAGCACCTTCAGGCAGAGGAACTTCATCTAAAGATTTACCAAAAAGCTTTTGTGTAAAATCATTGTTGTGGACGACACCTTCTATGGCTTCAGCACCGCTATCCATCTTTAACATAACATCTTGCTTAACGTCACTTTCTCTGAGATCTTGAAGTACAGACGAAACAGTAAGTCTAAAAGGGGCTATATAGTTGTCAACAAATCCAGGTACTAATCCAATGTATGAAGGGTTGTTTAGTATTGCTAAGGTTTTAACCGAGCCGCCTATTTTTTTTGCCAACATACAAGACATCATATTTGTTTCATCGTCATCAGTAACTGCACAAAAGATATCTATGTTTGAAATATTCTCATTTTTTAATAATGTTTCATCAATTGCAGAGCCATGGAGAACAATAGTTTTATCTAAATCTTTTGATAATTGAGAACATTTGTCCTTATTAGTGTCAATTATTTTTATTTTTAGTTCGTGCTCTAATTCTTTTGCAAGAGAAAATCCAATCTTTCCGCCCCCGACAATCATTATTCTTGAATAAGATTCTGTAGGATCTCTAAATTCGTCAACAATTTTATCTATATCTTTTTCGGTAGAAATAAAGTAAAGCTCATCGTTTTTTTCAATAATTGTATCGCCTGTTGGGATAAAAGGATTCCCTTTTCTATATATTGCAGCGACAAATGCATCAGTACTCGGCATATCGTCCTTAATATATTTGAGCTCTCTATCAACAAGCTTACCTTTTTTTGTGGCTTTTACACTAACTAAACTGACTTTTCCATCTGCAAATTTTTCAATCTGCATTGTACCCGGGTGTAATATTAACTCTTTGAGATGCTCCTTAACCTCATTTTCAGGACTAATAGCAACATCGACCGCATCTTCACCAAATATATCAAGATTATCTGTATATGATTGTTCTGTAAGCCGGCATATTGTTTTCTTTACATTAAATTCTTTTTTTGCAAGCTGACATGATATCAAATTCACTTCATCACTTGATGTTACCGCAATAACAATTGTGTCTTCATCAGCGCCAGCTTTTTTGATTGAAACTTTATGTGCAGCATGACCGTTTACAGTCATGATATCTAGTTTTTCTTCTAACTCAGATAATAGATTTATGTTTTGATCAACAATAGAAACATCATAGTTATTGTTCACCAAAGCTGTTGCCAAACTGCCGCCTACTTTACCAGCACCCAAAATAAGTACTTTCATAATGTGTAAATTAAACCTCTTTTTGATTAAAAGAAAGACTTAATGAAAAATTTATTTTCATACAAAAAATTGTCTATGTGAATTATAAGCATCTTTAGCAGTAATAATGTTTTTATTTGGAAACTGTAAGTGAGTAATCACTATATCATAATCACTTGTTCTAAAGCATAATCCAGAGTCAGTAAAACTGATGATATCTCCGGGGCTGCCGGGACTTTTAGTTGAAGATATTGCTAAACCATGGATTTTTATCACTTTTTTGTTGCGTATAAAACATATTCCAGGCCACTCGTTATAGGCTCTAAATTTTGCAAATATGTCTTTGGCACTTTCTTTAAAATTAATTATTGAATCTTCCTTTAATATTTTTTTACAATATGAAGCTTTTTCATGCTCCTGATCAACAGGAATAATTTTATTTGAGCAAAAGTCTGTAATAACTTTTTCTAACTTTAAAATACTTAAATCGGTAAGTTTTTTCTCAAGACTTGATTTATTATCATTTGATCTAATTGGGATTTCAAAACATTTTATAATTTTTCCAGCATCCAAATTTTTAGACATTTGCATAAATGTAACGCCAGTTTTTTTATCATTATTGAGAAGTGATGATTGTATTGGAGATGCGCCTCTATAACTTGGAAGTATAGAATAATGAATATTTATTGCTCTTACATTACTTTCAAGCACCCAGGCAGGAATTAACTTTCCATATGCAACAACAAGAAAAATATCAGCACTTGTTATGTCAATATCACTATGTAATTGTTCTCTGGTTAATTTATTTGGCTTATAAGTTTTAAGCTGAAGATAATTTGACATTAAAGAAACCGGGGATTCTATCAGCTGACCGCCTCTTTTTCCCTTCTTGTCTGGTTGTGTAATCACACCTTTTATATTAAATAAATCATTGGAGGCTAAAGAATTAAGTATTTCAGCAGCACTATTGGGTGTTCCAGCAAAGTATATATCCATATTAACAATAAAATCAGTTATTTTCTTTTAAAATCCTTTAAAAGTTTCTTTCTTACTCTATCTCTTTTTAAAGAACTTACATAATCGACCATCAACTTGCCATCTAAATGATCTATTTCATGTTGTATACATACTGTTAAAAGGCCCTCAGGGCAATCTTTGTGCTCCTTTCCACTTAAATCTTGCCAAATTAGCTCAATTTTGTCAGGCCTAGAAATAATTTCGTTAAAACCCGGTATTGAAAGGCAACCCTCCTCAAATTCAAACAATTTATAGTCATCAAGAACTTTATATGCTGGATTTACAAATATTTTTGGATCATTTTTTTCTTCTGAAATATCCATGACTACAAGACGAATATGATAATCAACCTGTGTGGCAGCCAAACCAATGCCATTTGCGTCGTACATTGTAGCAAGCATGTCATTAGCTAAATTTTGTAGACTTTTGTCGAATTTTACTACTTTATTTGCAACTTTTCTCAACCTTGGATCTGGGAATATTAAAATTTTTAATTTTTTAGCCATTATTCTAGATTTTTAATTATAATTGCGTGATTATAATCCACTAAATAAATTAAGAGTAGAAAAATGACAAATGATACAACACAAGTAGCAATAATTATGGGTTCGGACTCTGACTTACCCACTGTAGAAGCAGCCTTTCCTATTTTAGAAAGCTTTGGAGTTAAATTTACAAAAAATGTTATGTCAGCGCACAGAACGCCTCATGATGTTATGGAATTAATTAAAAACTCAGAACAGCATGGATGTAAAGTATTTATCGCAGCAGCAGGTATGGCAGCACACTTGGCTGGAGCTGTAGCAGCGCATTCAACTAAACCTGTAATAGGCATACCAATAGAATCTGGTGGAATGGGTGGAATTGATTCATTATTGTCAACAGCAATGATGCCTCCAGGTGTGCCAGTCGCGACTGTAGCCGTTGGGAAAAGTGGAGCTAAAAACAGTGCTATATTAGCTGTACAAATACTTGCTACAAGTGATGAAGATTTAGCAAGAAAGCTGAAAGATTATAAAGAAAATATGAGGGCTGAAGTTTTAGAAAAAGACAAGAAACTTAATTCTTAATTTGAATAGCAAAGCATTAGATTTAAATCAGTCAATTAACTGGCTTAAAGCTGGCAAAATTTTAGTACATCCAACAGAATCCATCTGGGGTTTAGGTTGCGATGCTTTAAACGAAAGTGCTATAAATTTAATTTTTAAACTCAAGAAAAGACCTTTAAATAAAAGTTTAATTTTGCTTGTTGATTCATTTTTTTCAATAAAAGATTTTCTGATTAATCTTAATTCTGATCAGGAAAAATTAATTAATGAAAAGTGGCCGGGACCATACACTTTTTTGTTTAGATATAATAATAATTTGCCTAGTCATCTTATGAATGATACGGGAAAAATAGCAATAAGAGTAAGTAATCACTTACCTATAAAGCATTTACTGGAAATATACAAAGGTTTTATGGTATCTACTTCTGCAAATTTCTCAGGACAATCAAACATTAATTGTCCAAACAAAATTTTAGATATTTTTGCAGATGATGATATGGCATATTATGATGAGTCGCTTGGAGATCAATCAAAGCCGTCGCAAATAATTGACTTGGAAACAGGCATAATTATTAGAGAATAAATGATAAGAAATCTAGAAAATGT
>CACHII010000021.1 GCA_902579825.1 uncultured SAR86 cluster bacterium
GAGCCACATTCGTTGTCTTACAGAGGAGATGATAACTTGCAAGATTTTGCAAGAGGTAAGAGTAATCAGCTTGCAGTTTTCTTAGATTCTAATGGTAAAGCATATTCAATTCCAAGTCATTCTCTGCCGTCGGCAAGAGGAATGGGAGAGCCTATTACAGGCAGATTAAATACTGACTCTGGAGTTCAATTTATATCATCAATTATTGGTGAGGAGAACGGCAAATATCTAATTATGAATACAGCAGGCTATGGATATATCTCTGAATTTAAGAATATGACTTCAAATAAAAAAACTGGAAGAGCTTTTATGAAATTGCCTGAGCATGCAAAAATGTTAAAAGCCATTCCTATTAGAGAAGATCATACGCACATAGCTGCTGTATCTAACATAGGTAAGCTTTTAATTTTTAAATTAGAAGAGCTGCCAATCCTTGGAAAAGGAAAAGGCAATAAAATCATAAATATACCTAAGGATAAATTAAGTGCAGGTGAGGAGTTTATGGCTCATGCTCAAGTTTTGGCAGATGAGAGTTCATTAATGATAGAGGTTGGTAAACGGTCTATCACTTTGAAACCAAAAGATTGGAACGAATATATCTTATCTAGAGCTAAAAGAGGAAAAAAAGTTGGTAAGTTAATAAACATAGAAAGGTTAACTGAAATAGTAAGCTTAAAATAAGAATAATCAAAAAGGATACTTAGATTGGTTTTAGTTAATAAAATAGATAGCAAAAATTATTTGGTATCTTTGAGACCAAATAGCTCCTTGACTGGTATTTATAGGATTATTTTTTTAGGAAGCATTGCCCTTGTTTGCATAACTATAGCTATTATTTTTTTCATTTTTGGAGCTTATTTAATTCTACCTTTTGCTGGCCTTGAGCTTGCAGTTTTATTTTCTGCTTTTTATCTAAGCTTTAAGTGGAGTAGTAAAAAAGAGAAAATTTATATTTCAGATGAAATTGTGAAGATAGAAAAGGGTACAAATAAACTTGAGTATCAATGGGAAGAATTCAGAACTTTCACCTCATTTAATATACAAAAAGATAAAAATAAATTCATGAGACTTAGTTTTAGATCAAAAGGCGAAGATGTATATGTTGGAGAATTTTTAAACGAAGAAGACAAAAAAGTCTTAAAA
Organism: uncultured SAR86 cluster bacterium; assembly: GCA_902579825.1. GTDB lineage: Bacteria > Pseudomonadota > Gammaproteobacteria > Magnimaribacterales > D2472 > SAR86A. The sequence goes on from CACHII010000021.1 coordinate 1,144, forward strand.
GAAAGTGTTAGTGAGATAATTAACTCTTTAAATTTAGAGCAACACAATTAAAATCAGTTAAGTTTGTTAGTTCTTACAGCTAAGGAATATATTTTTTAAGTTTTTTTGGAGTTAACATTAATTTTAAGTTTGATATTCTTGGTATCCCGTCCTTAAACTCTGGAAATGCCTCACCTGCAATCAGAGGCTTTAGATATGAAATGGCTTTTGAGTTAACATTAAAACCATCTTTAGAAATAAAAGATTTAGGAAGTTTTTTCTCAACGTTGGCAATTTTTGATAAAGGAGCAGGCTCTATTTTCCATGAATATTTTTTTCCTTTACCTCTTACAATAACAGGCATAACTCCGTTTAAACCTTTAACGGCATATTTAACGGCATGAATGCCTACTGCTTCTGCATGAAGCTGGTCCGTTTTAGAAGCAATATGTCTTGCACTTCTTTGTAAATAATCTGAAACAGCCCAGTGATTTTTAAATTTTAATTTTTCAGTAATCAACTTTGATAAATAAGGAGCTACTCCACCAAGTTGCGCGTGACCAAATGCATCTTTGGTATCTGATTCTGCTAAAAATTTACCTTTACTATTTTTAACACCTTCAGATGCAACTATCACACAATAACCATCTCTTTTAACTATATCTTTTATTTTGGATATGAAATTTTTTTGATTAAAAATTACCTCAGGCATCAAAATAATATGTGGAGGATCATTTTTGTCTTTTCTTGCAAGTGCAGACGAAGCAGCCATCCATCCAGCATGTCTACCCATCACCTCTAAAATAAAAACTTTGGTAGATGTTTTCGACATGGAAGCTACATCAAGTGATGCCTCAAGAGTAGAAGTGGCAATATACTTAGCTGCTGATCCAAATCCAGGACAACAATCTGTCACCGCAAGATCATTATCTACAGTTTTAGGAATGGCAATACAATTGATTGGGTAACCTAATTTTTTGCTTATTTGAGATACTTTAAAGGCTGTGTCTGCTGAATCATTACCACCGTTATAAAAAAAATAACCTATGTCATGAGCTTTAAAGACTTCAACAAGTCTTTTATACTCTTTTTTATTTTCTTCAAGACTTTTTAATTTAACTCTACATGATCCAAAAACACCACCAGGTCTAGACTTAAGAGATTCTATTGCCGAAATGCTTTCTTTTGAAGTATCTATAAGCTCCTCATTCAAGGCTCCTAGAATTCCATTCTTACCAGCATACACTTTGCCAATTTTTGATTTATGCTTTTTTGATTCAAGGATTAAAGCAGCTGCAGTTGCATTTATAACAGAAGTAACACCACCAGATTGAGCATAGAATGCATTTTTCTTCATTATTTCCCCACTAATACTTTGAATAAAATTCAGGTATCGTATTATAACTAATATGAGAATACATATTCTAGGTATATGTGGAACCTTTATGGCAGGTTTGGCACAAATACTAAAAGAATCTGGTCATGAGGTTTCAGGGACAGATAATCAATTTTATCCACCCATGTCAGATTACATTAAAAAAATAGGCATTAAAACTTTCGAAGGGTATTCAAAAAACGATCTTCCAAAAGCAGATTTATATGTTATTGGAAATGCTCTTTCAAGAGGTAACAAAAGTGTTGAGGAGATATTAGAAAAGAAATTACCTTTTGTGTCTGGCCCAGAAATGCTAGGAAGAGAACTAAAGAGTAGAGATGTCTTTGCCGTATCTGGAACTCATGGCAAAACAACAACTTCATATATGCTTACTCACATCTTTAGAGATCAAAAAAAGGATGTGGGCTATCTTATTGGAGGAATATCAGAACAATTCTCAGATTCAGCTAAGCTTGGTACTGATAAAATATTTGTTATTGAAGCAGACGAATATGATTCTGCATTTTTTGACAAAAGATCAAAGTTTATTCATTACTCACCATTAAATTTGATAATCAACAATATAGAATTCGATCATGCTGATATTTTTAATAATATAGATGATATAAAGAAACAGTTTCATCATCTTTTAAAAATTATTCCTAAATCAGGCAATTTAATTTATTTTGATGATGACAAGAATACCTCAGATTTAATTAAAAGTGGTCTGTGGTGCAATAAAGTCGTCGTAGGAGGCAATCATATTGAAATAGATATCCTTCATAAGGCCTTAATTGTAGATAATAAGGAATATTCACTTAAAGACTTACCTCTAACTGGTGAGCATAATTTTAAAAATTATGTTTGTGCAATTCTAGCTGCAAATAAAGGAGGTATAACTATTGAACAATCTATAAATTCATTAAAAAAATTTAAAGGCGTAAAAAGAAGAATGGACTTAGTTGCAGACATATCAAATATAAAAGTTTTTGATGATTTTGCTCATCATCCTACGGCCATAAAGATGTCTTGTAATTCTTTAAAAGACAAGTACCCAAATAAAAAAATATTAGGTATTGTTGAGCTTGGTTCAAATACCATGTCTTCTGGTTATCATAAAGATAATCTTATTGAATCATTTAAAATATTAGACCAAACTCTTTTATTAGATCATAAAAATGCTTATGACTATTTGAATGGGTTTGACTCTGAAGAAAAAATGCTCGATTGCATTAGAACTGAAATATTAGAATATGATATTATTTTAGTAATGACTAATAAAGATAGTCAAAAATTTATTAAACCAATTTTAGATAGCCTTGAAAACAAATAATCTCCCAGTTTTTCCTCTTGGATTAGTAGCTTTGCCAGGAACAATTCACAATCTTCAAATTTTTGAACCAAGATATATCAATATGGTCAAAGACTGCATGGAGAATAATCATGGTTTTGTAATCGTTTTTCAAAAAGAACTTCCTAAGGGAGATTACGAAATCTCAAAAAAAGGTTCTTATGTTGAAATAATTGATTTTAATAACCTTCCAAATGGATTGCTTGGAATAACTGTTAAATGTATCAATAAAGTAGCTATAAAAGATTTAATAAAATTACCTGATGGACTAAATGTAGCTCAAATCAATCCAGTCATTGATCCTGAAGTTGATGATCAGGCATTACTTGCTGAATTTTCAGAGATTTCAAATATACTCTCTCAGCTTATAAAACATCCAAGAGTGGTTGATATGCAAGTAGATATTGATTTTAATTCAGCTGATTCAGTTGCATATCATCTTGCTGGATTGATTCCTATACCATGGATTCATAAGCAAAACCTATTAGAGGCTTATGACGCATCTCAAAGATTAAATATTCTATCAAAGTACATAGAAGAGATATCAACGAAATAGCTTTTAAACAATCAATGGCGGCTCATTAGATTTTTTTCTGAGCCAATTTATAGATTTAAGTATTTTAGGAGTAGCAATAACTCTTTTCTCAATCGAGTATTTGCCAGGATAGTTGCTCAACATTAGTCCTATAAATATTGTTATTAAGCCTTGACCAGGCAATATCAGCATTAAAATTCCACCCAATATCAAGATGTAGCCAAAAATATTTTTTATTATGGTTGAAACAATCCACGCAGCCGGATAATTTAATTTAAATTTTGACTCTTTCCTATTTACAAAATAATCACTTGGAATTAATGAGACCAGCCACCCAATACTTAACAGACTCGCAAGAAAAATTATGGAAGATAATATTCCAAGCCAGAAGAAAA
>CACHII010000022.1 GCA_902579825.1 uncultured SAR86 cluster bacterium
TTAAAACTAGGCTGTTATCTATGGATAAAGCTATCTTTTCTCCCTGAAGTTTTGTTTTTGCATAAATGTTAAGCGGGTTTGTTATTTCAGACTCATTGTAAGTACCTAATTTTTTTCCATCAAATACAGAATCAGTAGAGATATATATTAACTTTCCGCTTGAGGATTGCATGTGCTTTGAGATGACTTGTGTAGTATCAACATGAAGAGCTTTTGAAAGATCAAAGTTTTCTTCACAAAAATCAACATCAACAATTGCAGCGCAATGTATTACTACATCTAATTTATTTTTATTGAGCCAAGCTTTCAATGAATCTAAATTTGTTAAATCATAACAATCCCAATTGATATTTTTTCCTTCTGAGCCTATATTTCTTGAAGTTGCAAAAACCTCATATGACTTTGATAATTGAGACAACAAAGCATCTCCCAACATCCCACTAGCTCCAGTTATACCAATTCTCATTAAAAGACTTTAAAAATTAAGTTAAATTAAGTTGGGAGTACAACTCAGCCCTTCTCCAATCATCCTCTGTATCAATATCTACAGTTCTGTAAGATGGAATTTTCATCCCAATTCCCCCCGAGTGCATTTTTTTTAAACTACGCCAAGCTTCTGCTTTTCCCCAATAAAATTGTCCTGCATCATGAAATGTTTCATCCAGGTCTTGAGTTCTGGTTAGCTCATATTCTGGATATACAAATTCCATTTTTCCATCATCTGCCTGCCTCATTGATCTAAAAATTGAATGAGGAAATTCTACAATTGGATAAACATAATTTTTATCACTTGATTTTAAAATATCGAACGATTTTTTTATGTCTGAGGCCATAAGGAGTGGACTGCATGGATAAATACAACAAGCAAAATCAACTTTTTTGTATAAAGTATCAATTTGTTTAACTGCATGAGATATTACAGGAACTGTTGGCGTATGATCATCTGAAATATCTGCAGGTCGAATGAAGGGAACAATTGCTCCGTATTGTTCCGAAATTTCTTTTATTTCCTGATCATCTGTTGAAACGAAAATATTATCAAATAATTTACTCTTTTGTGCCTCTTCAATGGCCCAGCAAATCATCGGCTTTCCATTAAAGTTTTTTATATTTTTGCGAGGTATTCTTTTGCTTCCTCCACGAGCAGGAATAATTGCTACTATCATATGAATAAAAAAATATTATAAGATTTTAAGTTCATGCTTTATATCTTTCCAATTTTATGCTGATTTTCTTTTATCCAACTTTTTAGATCTGAAATCTCCATCCAGTCTTTATTGTTATCCGAGCTATAAGTGAATCCAGGATCAACTTTGACACCATCGCCTATTCTCTCAGAATCTGAACTCCAATCATTAATTGATGGCAATATTTTGTAGTGTCCAGGATATTCGTATGTATAAAGTGCGTCCTCTATACCAATCATTTGCTCGTGAAGTTTTTCACCTGGTCGTATTCCAATTTCTTCTTGTTTAGCATTTTCACTTACTGCTGATGCAATGCTTGTGATCTTCATCGAAGGAATTTTTTTTACATAGATTTCTCCTCCTCTCATGTCGTCAAAAGCATGCCATACCAGTTCAACAGCCTCTTCAAGAGTAATCATAAATCTTGTCATTTTATTATCAGTTATAGGCAAAACCTCACCTTTCTTAATTGACATAAAAAAAGGTATGACAGAACCCCTAGAGCCCATTACATTTCCATATCTAACTACCGAGAAACAAGTTTGCTCATCGCCAGAATATGAATTACCAGCAACAAAAAGTCTATCTGAAGTAAGTTTTGTAGCCCCATATAAATTTGCTGGACTACTTGCTTTATCGGTTGACAATGCAACAATTCTTTTTACTTTCTTATCAATACAAGCATCAACAAGGTTCATTGCACCCATTACATTCGTTTTTATACATTCAAAAGGATCATATTCAGCTATTGGTACAATTTTTGATGCTGCTGCATGAACAACGTAATCTATACCATCAAGCGCTCTGTATAGACGATCTTTATCTCTAACATCTCCAATAAAAAATCTAACTCTTGGATCATCTTTATAGAGCTTTGCCATTTCCCATTGTTTCATCTCATCTCGGGAAAAAATGACAATTTTTTTTGGATTATATTTTTCAAGAGTCATTGGTATAAAAGTATGCCCAAAAGATCCTGTTCCACCTGTAACCAAAATTGATGAATTATTTAACATATGCCTTTCCTTTTTTAATTAATTTTAGAGTCTCCAAGTTGGTTCATCGACTATATTTTTAATGTCAATAATAACTTTATTTCCTTTTAATATTTTTTGGTAATCCTTCGCTTTATAAGACCTGAATTGTTCATGTGCAACTGCTACTACAATTGCATCGTAAAGATTTTTTGATAAAAATGGATTATTTATAAATCTGTACTCATTTAATTTTTCATCTTTTTTAAATTCTACCCATGGATCATATACATCAACATCAGAACCGCATTTTTTTAACTCATTTATGACATCTATAACCTTAGAATTACGTATATCAGGACAATTTTCCTTGAAGGTAATACCTAAAACTAGAACTTTACTATCCTTTACAACTTTTCCTGCTTTTATCATTTCTTTTACAGTTTGATCAGCTATATATTTGCTCATACCATTATTGATTTGACGTGATGCAAGTATAATATTAGGTTGATAACCCAACTCTTTTGCCTTAAATGTTAAATAATATGGATCTACGCCAATGCAGTGGCCACCAACTAATCCAGGTGAAAGCTTATTAAAATTCCACTTCGTCGCTGCAGCATCAATAACTTCATTTGTATCGATACCCATTTGATTAAAAATAAGTGCTAGTTCATTAATGAGAGCAATGTTTACGTCTCTTTGAGTATTTTCAATTACTTTCGCAGCTTCAGCCACTTTGATACTCGAAACTTGATGGGTCCCAGCTTCAACAATTTCATTATATAAATCGTCTACATAGTCAGCCACTTCGGGAGTAGAGCCAGCTGTAACCTTAATAATATTTGCAATCGTATGCTTTTCATCACCCGGATTAATTCTTTCAGGACTGTAACCACAAAAAAAATCTTTGTTATATTTCATACCGGAAGATTTTTCTAATTCAGGCACACATATTTCTTCTGTAACACCTGGATAAACCGTGGATTCATAGATAACAACATCATTTTTGCCAAGAACGCTTCCAACAGTCCTTGATGATTTTATAAGAGGCTCCAAATCTGGTTGATTGGCGTCGTCAATTGGAGTCGGAACAGTAATAATATAAATATTACAATCTTTTGTATCTTGTATATTAGATGAATATTTTAAATTTACTGTATCAGAAGATAAAACATTATCCTCAATTTCAAAAGTTCGATCATAGCCTTTTTCTAATTCACTAATTCGTCGTTCGTCAATATCAAAACCAATTGTGAAAATGGGTTTTAGTCTGGGTAAAGTAAATTATTGCATCAAAGCTTTAACTAAAGTTGGATTCATAAAGCTACAAAACTTCTCAAAATCAAAAAATAAATCAGGTTATTTATATCTTTTAACTCCTGAGGGTGTAAAAAAGAAATCCGCATTAACTAAAAGATTTTTACAAAAAAAACAACTTGAATACGAAAAACTATATAATTACTTCAATGAATAATCATATGGATAATAGCTCAAATCAACCTGCTAATGAGATACATATAGGTGATATATTGCGTACATTATGGGAAGGTAAAAGATTACTAATTTCAATTGTAGCTATTTTTACCATCTCATCAGTTATATATAGTCTTTATTTACCAAATATTTACAAATCTCAGGCTATTCTCAGTCCGGTTGGAGAACAAAATAGTATGGATTCAGCTTTAAGGAGTTATGGAGGCATAGCTAGCCTTGCTGGGATTAATCTACCTAGTGAATCAAATAGCAGTAATGCCATTAAAGCTCTTGAGAAATTGAGTTCGTTAAGTTTTTTTACAGATAACATATTGCCTTATATATATCTTCCTGATCTTATGGCTATGGAATCATGGGATCCTATTACAAAAAAGAATAAATATGATATAAATATTTTTGATGAAACAACTCAAATGTGGGTAAGAGACTATAGTAGTATCCAGTCTCAAATACCCAGTGCTCAAGAGAGCTTTGATGTTTTCTTGCAAGATCATTTGTCAGTAAGTCAAGATCCAGAAACTGGATTTGTAACTATTTCTATAAAACATCAGTCTCCATATGTAGCCCAATCGTGGACAGAATTAATAGTAAAAGAGTTAAATAATTTCTATAGGGTGAAAGATAAAGCCGAGGCTCAAGCAGCTGTTGACTATTTAAATACTCAAATTGCTCAAACTAACTTCACTGAAACTAAAATAGTCATTGCAGAATTATTGCAAAAGAAAACTCAACAATTGACACTCATTGAGGTAAGCGATTTTTACGTTTTTGATTATATTGACCCTCCTGCGGTTATGGAAAAAAAAGCAGAACCTAAAAGAGCCGT
>CACHII010000023.1 GCA_902579825.1 uncultured SAR86 cluster bacterium
TAATAGGAATGAAATCACTGTTTTCATTTATTTTTAAATAAACTTTATTTCTATCATCAGTTCCTTCAGAAATTGATAATAATTTCATATCGCTATCTTTAATAACAGTTATGCCAAAGCCCCATCTAGGATTTTGAGGATTTTCATAAATAAGCTTGTCTTCGGACTGATTTGTCCCAATTTTGTGAAACATTAGTTTCGGAGACTCATTTAACTCTTTTAAAAGCTCTCCATCTGGCTCATCATATTTTCTATAATAAAAGCCACTATCATCATTTTCCCATGAAGCTCCTGAAAACTTTGCCCAATTTATTTCATCTTTCAATACTTCACCTGTTTCGATATTCATAATTTTCCAAGTCCTCCAATCGGACCCGCCATCAGAAATTGAATAAGCTATATGAGATGCATCATTACTTATGCTAGTACCACCGAGAGATATAGTTCCATCATCTGAAAATTGATTAGGATCAATTAATACTCTTGCATCACAGCTATCACAGTCTTTGATCATTAATTTACTTTGCTGAAAAGAACCATCATTAAAATAGTAAAAAGTTTTTTCTTTTACCTTATAAGGGATAGATATTGATTCACTTTCCCAGATTTTATTTAGATAATTTTCTAGTCCCTTTTTATATTTATTTTTTTTAATAAATTGTTTAGTAAAGCTATTTTGTCTTTCAATCCAGTCAATTGATTCTTCACTTGTAAAATCTTCTAACCATCTATAGGAGTCACTAATCTCATATCCATGAAGGTTCTCAGTAAAATCAATTTTTTTGGATTCTGGATATTTTAGTTCGGTCATGTTCTCATTATTGTTTGAACAAGAGATTAAAATTAATAGAAAAAAAGTAGTTGATAAATTTTTATACATAGTAGATATATTACTTTACAATTCTCATATGAATCAATTCAAAACTGCTTGGGGGTTTGCTTTTGCAAACTGGAAATACTTCTTAATGCTAATTCTTCCTGTTGCTGCTGTGGAATCTTTGGCTGCGTATATGTTTCTTCCATTAAACAATGTGACCCAACCAGAAGATATTGCTAATTTTTTTAGTGATAATTCAATAGCTATTATATTAGTGTTCATAATCTCTACAGTGCTTCAAGTTTCATTGATCGGAGGCTTATGGGTAAGCTATATGGCCATAGACTCAGGGAATACAATTAATCCTATTAATGCCTTACAGGCAGGCTTATCAAAATTCTTCCCATTATTTGGTGCAAATATAATTATTGGAATTGTTTCAGCTTTTGGTTTTATTCTTTTAATAATCCCAGGAATATACCTTACTGCAAGATTTGCTCTATTTGGCGCTCAAATCATGTTTGAAGATAATAAGGTATTTGAGTCAATCGCTGCCTCATGGAACAAAACTGATGAATATGCTTCAAAACTATTTGTCTACACGCTCGTTTTTATATCTTGTATTATCTTTATAGCAATAATACTAACTTTAAATATGTCGCCAGGTATTTTACTGAATACTTTATTAGCATTTATCGAATATATATTTATTATTCCACTGGGATACATATACTTTACCTTATATAAATCTATTAAAAGCTCCTAGACTAATTGTCGAAATCATAATTCAAAGGTAGAATGCTCTTTCGTTAATAGGGCCTGTAGCTCAGTTTTGGTTAGAGCGTTCGACTGATAATCGAGAGGTCGGAAGTTCGAGTCTTCCCAGGCCCACCATTATATTGATATAAAAGTATCTTTATCCTTTCTTAAAATTATTTAATACTTAATAACTCTATTTCAAATATTAGTATGGAGTTCGATGGTATGCCTGGCCTGCCTTCCTCTCCATATGCCATCATTGGATCAATAAATACTTTCCACTTATCACCTTTTTTCATTAATGCTATAGTTTTTTGGCACCCAATAATTAATTTTGATAACTCAATAGTTAAAGGATCTCCATCAATTGAAGTCCAAAATACCTCTCCATTTGTTAATGTTCCATGAAAGTGTGCAGAAATAGTTTGATTGAGTTTGGGGCTTTGACCGTCAAGATCTCCTTCATCAATGATCATATATTGTAATCCTGGTTCTAACTCAACCACTAGATCATTTTTCTTGTTATCAATGAAAAACTGCATATTTTCTATTTGTTGGATGTTTGGGCTATCTTGATTGCATCCATATATAGAAAACAAAATACACAAGATTAAAAAATTTTTCATAACTATGTCTTTATTTTTAAGAACTTTCTCTTGCCTACTTGATAAATATTTTCAGTACCAGATGATATAGAAAACTTTAGGTCATCTACTTTTTGGGAATTGATTTTAATGCCACCTTGTTTTATAAGTCTATTACCTTCAGAGACGCTAGCAATCATATTAGTGTTTTTTAGAAGATTAACTAATAAAATTTTATCTTCAGTTAAGTTTACAGAAATTGATTCTATTTCATCAGGTATATTACCTTTTTGAAATCTATTTAAAAATTCTTCTTTGCATTTTTTACCATCGCCCTCTTGATGGAATCTATCTACAAGTTCTTCAGCTAATATAAATTTTATATCCCTAGGATTTTTACCATCCTTCATGTCTTGTTTTAACTTAGCAATGTCCTCCTCGGGCATAAAGCTGAGTAAATCAAACCATCGCCACATTAAATCATCAGAAATAGACATAATCTTTCCAAACATTTCATCAGGATCTTCATCTATAGCAATATAGTTATCCAAAGATTTTGACATTTTCTTAACTCCATCAAGACCCTCTAAAATCGGTACTGTGATGACAACCTGAGGCTCTTGCCCGTAATCTCTTTGCAGCTCCCTTCCAACAAGAAGATTGAATTTTTGATCTGTACCTCCACATTCGACATCAACCTTTAGCGCAACCGAGTCATAGCCCTGAACAAGAGGATATAGAAATTCATGAATAGCAATACTTTTATTTGATGAAAAACGCTTATTGAAATCATCTCTTTCAAGCATTCTCGCAACATTGTATTTTGATGCAAGATTAATTAACCCATCTGCCCCTAAATCATCACACCATTCTGAATTAAACTTGACCTCTGTAAGGTCTTTCTTGAGTATTTTAAAAACTTGTTTTTCATACGTTTTTGCATTTTCTAATAAATCTTTAGAGTCTAAAGTAGGTCTTGTCTTATTTGTGCCAGATGGATCACCAATTCTCCCGGTAAAATCCCCAATAAGGAATATAACTTTATGTCCCAAATCTTGAAAATGGCGCAGTTTATTTAACAAAACTGTATGGCCAAAGTGTAAATCGGGTGCTGTTGGATCAAATCCTGCCTTAACTACAAGCTGTTTACCAGATTCTAATTTTTTCTGAAGATCATCTTCAGTAAGAATTTCATCTGAACCTCTTTTTATATGCTTAAGTGCATCATTCATATCACTATCATAGTATTTTTACACCATTAATAGAATCACAATGTTGCTACTTAGTGCTTAAAGATTAAAATATTCTGTATGCCTGATGCAAAAAATAAATTTATTTGTGAAAAAGAGCTTTTATCAAATATAGCAGACGATACTAAGTTTCTAGAAAACGAAGTCATTTCTCAAAACGCACAAAAAATAATTGAGCTTTGTCGTAAAAATAAAAAAGATAGAACTAAGCTGGATGCATTTTTAAGTGAGTATGGTCTTGATAACAAGGAAGGTGTAGCCTTAATGTGTCTTGCTGAGTCTGTATTAAGAATCCCAGATAAAAATACCAGAGACCTTATAATTTCTGAAAAATTATCTGAAGGTAGATGGATAGATCATTTGAACAAAGCTGATAGTCTCTTTGTAAATGCATCTACCTGGGGTTTATTGCTTGCAGGCAAAGTAGTATCGACTCCATCAAAATGGTCAAAAGATCCAAATAATTTTATTACAGAATTAATTTCAAAATCTGGCGAGATGCCAATTAGAACTGCCGTATTAGCTGCAATGGGTATATTAAGTCAGGAATTTGTAATTGGAAAAGATTTTAGAGATATTGAAAATATTCAAGGCTTAGAAAATGAATCTTATTCTTTTGATATGCTTGGAGAAGCGGCGAGAACATCAATTCATGCAGAAAACTATTTCGAATCATATTTCAATGCAATTGATGAAGTTGGAAAATTGAATTTAACTAAAGATTTATCTAATGGTGTTTCAATTAAAATTTCTGCACTTCATCCAAGATATGAAATGAGAAAATTAGATGAATTAGAATCTAAACTATATCCAAAACTAGCTCAACTTGTTAATTATGCTCATTCAAAAGATGTT
>CACHII010000024.1 GCA_902579825.1 uncultured SAR86 cluster bacterium
GTTGGGTTTTTGACTTCCCAATCGGATCTGCTTTGATTAAAACTTTTTACTATCCAGTTGACGAAAGAGATTTAAGCTTAGGTATGAATCTTTTAGAGACAAGATTATTGCTTAGAAAAGAAAATGGCTGGGAGGCTGTTTCATATGCTTGGAATGAAGAACAAAATGAGGCATATAAGAAAATTGCTGGTAAAACTATAAATGTTTCATGGACTAATTTTTTGGGCGAAGATAAAAATGTTAGGTACAGAGTTCCAAATGTAAATCAGTGTAAAGAGTGTCACGCAGCAGACGATAAGATTACTCCAATTGGCCCAAAGGCAAGAAACATAAATAAAGATTTTAAATATAAAGATGGCGAATTTAATCAATTAAACTATTGGATGACTAAGCAAATTATTGATTCTTATCCTTTAGACTTGGTTTCACCAGTGGATTGGAGTGATGAAACTCAGAATATTAATGATAGAGTTAGATCATATCTGGATGTTAATTGCGGACATTGTCATTCGCCAACAGGAAATGCAAACTCAACTGGGTTATATCTACATTTAGATGAGACTAGAGATATACATCTAGGCGTATATAAAAAACCTGTCGCCACTGGAAGAGGGAGCGGTGGCTTGAAATATTCAATTGTGCCTGGAAAGCCAGATGAATCTATCCTATTGCATAGGATGATTTCACTTGATCCAGGGGTAATGATGCCAGAATCTGGAAGAGCATTATCACACAAGGAAGCAGTTGAGATGGTGAGAGATTGGATTTTACTTCTTAAAGAATAACAACCAGGTTTATTTGCAATAAATGAAGTATTTTGTATTTATTTCAATTATATTTTTTTTGATATCTTGTGAAGTAGAGGAATCAAAAAATGTATATTTAGAACCAGAGGTGCCCCCATTTTTTGATTACGCGCTTAAAAACAGACAATATCCAATAGATAGTATTGATGACCTAAAACAAAACTTATCAATATTACTCGACGCTGAGGTAAAAAACCTAAGAGAAATTAAAATTAATTTTGATAATGCAGAAATTGCAGACTACATAGACTGCGGAAGAATGAATGATGAAATATATGTAGATTATATAGATCGAATTTTTGACTCATATTTAGAAGTGATTATAAATTTTAATTTAATACAAAATAAAAATAATTTTATTATTGATAATAAAGATATTAGATATACTTTTTTTTCAAAAGAAACCGGAACAAGATGGAAGTTTAAGACTAATCAACCAAAGGTTTTGCTGGTTGGAAATCCTGTATATGATGACAACCCTTACAGAACATGTTTATCAAAAAACATACTTGAGAGTAGAATTTTAAATATAATTAACAATTTATAATATATGACAAATTATTCTTATAAAAATTTCTTATTTTTATTTTTGTTGGCAGTCTCTAGCTCAACCAGTTCTGAATCAAACAAAACTATGGAAGGTTATTGGTTAACATCTCAATCAATTGTTCAAGTTAAAAATTGCGATAAAAATCTATGCGCTACCATTGAACACCTCTTTGTTGATGATGACACAGATCCCAAGTCTATAAAGGACTCAAATAATAAAAAAAAATCTTTAAGAGACAGGCCGCTAATAGGAATTAATTTGTTAGAGGAATTCCCATCTAATGCTTCGGACAAGAAAGTTCTTAAAGATGGAAAAATTTATGATCCAGGCAGAGGCAGAGTATTTAAGTCTAATCTTTATCTATTAGATGATGGAACTCTAAAAGTTGAGGGATGCTTTATGAGTATTTGTGGTCATGAAGTATGGCAGCCCTTAGTTGTTACCATTAATGAGGATGGCACTAGGACCGCAGAGCCTTTAAAATAATTTATCTTAGTTCTTCAAGAGATAATTCATTCACATCTTCAATCATCCCTATAAATGCTTTAGTTGATCTTTTCATACCTTCGGCAGGCACAAGTTCTGGGATATCAAAAGTAGTGTGATAGATAACATGATCAATTATATGAAAGCCTGGAGCTTTATCTGTGAGCTTTGGTTTATCTGTCATATTGTTATAGATTGAAACCCCGTTCTCTTTAAGTCTTCTTTTAAATATTTTTTCAAGCTTTTCACTTCCTGTTACATTCCATCTAAAAGATCCAATTGCATTTGAAACCACAATATCTTCATTAAACCAATAGAGCTGAGATTGACTTGGATGTTCTAAAGTTAAAACAATAGCAACATTATCCCAGTCATAATAATCTTCGACTTCACGCACACTATATTCTCCGTGATGATGATCGGGATATAAAAAGAAAGTTATACCTCTTTTTCGGTCTATTTTTGAATAGTATTCAGCCATCTCTAAACCAACTGCAATACCACTAGCATTATCCATAGCGCCCTCAAAATAACCATCAGTATGAGCCCCTATAAAAATCTCTTCATTTGATGCGCCATCAAGTTTGGCAATCATGTATGTAGTCTTCAAATTCTCTATGACATCAATTTTTAAATTAAATTCTATAAAAATTTTTTCTTTAAGCATTCTGTCTCGAAGAAGAAAACCTTCATCTTGACTGATAGTTATTATAGGAGCTTTGAAAGAGGTAGCAGGTTTTCCACTAGTTCCATGAAATGCTCCTCCAGCAAATTGTCCATTTCCTGGAACTCCCATAATGTTTATAATTAAAGCGGCCCCTTTATCAGATGCAATCTCATTAGCATTAAACAATTTAGCCCTATTACTTGCAGAATGACTTCTTCCTCCTGGAACAAAGAAACTATATATAACGACAGCCTTTCCTTTGATATCTTTATTTAAGAAGTCAGCCTCTGAACCTAATCCTACCCATACAAGCTCAGCATTAATATTGCTATCGAGATGATTTATATTCTCCCCGGTAGGAAAGGCCGACTGAATTGAACGAGACTTATTATCAAACTTGTAACTTAAAGACCATTCAGTTGGGCGCCACTCTTTAGTTATATAAACATCTTTTTTTTCAATACTGAAACCCAATTTTGTTAATTTACTTTCAATATAGTCCATAGTTTTTTTGTCTTCAGGAGTACCAGGCAATCTTCCCCAGTATGGAGTTCTTTTTTTGCTTTCAAGAGCAATATTTGAAATATCAATAACAACATCTTTCATTCTTTGCGGATTTATTGATTCATACTCGCCTGTCTCCCAGCTTGGATAGGAGGATTCGTTGGGTATTAGAGTATCGGAATCTCTTGGAAGACCTTTGCCATAAGTAGGTTTTAGTTCTTCAAGTTCTTCTTCGGTTTTACCACTTCCACTTCCTAAAATACCTGAAAAAGGATTATCGATGAATTCAATTCTATCTGTAGATTCCGTAGCCGTATGGTTTGTTGTTGTGAAACCCTCTCTAGTTGATGTTTCAAATAGACCAGCATCATCCATATTTGATTTAATATTTTTAAATACGACTTCTTGACCTGTTGCCCGATAAATCTGTCTGTCGATAAATACTCCATCAGATATCTCAGTTAAAGGTCTAGGTCCAGATATAAATGATTTTCTATCTTTAATAAAATTAGAACCCGATGAAATATATTCGTCTAAAGTTTTTTCAGTAATTCCTGCCGCTACGGGTACAAAATAGTTGATATATTTTTCAAATGATTTACCTTGTGCTTTAAGTTGCTTTTCAAGTAATTCTTTTGAAACATCTTCCATTGTGAGACCTGTTGTAAATCCAG
>CACHII010000025.1 GCA_902579825.1 uncultured SAR86 cluster bacterium
TATGAATATAGCTGAAAATGTTTTACTAGATGAGCAAAATGACGGAGCTGTACTTATATTTAGTCTTGAGATGCCAGCAGCATCTTTAACTACAAGACTTTTATCAAGTGTTAGCAAAATGAACCAACAGAATGTTCGCTCAGGAATGTTAAAAGATGAAGAACTACAAAACTTATTTAAGGAAAGTGAAAGAGTAATAGATTTACCAATGTTCATTGAAGATAGCTCAATTTTATCTCCAATGGAGCTTAGAGCTAAAGCAAGAAGATTAGCTAGACAACAAAAAAATGGATTGTCATTGATAGTTGTTGATTACCTTCAATTAATGCAATTGCCTCTATCAAGTGAGAACAGAGTTAATCAAATTTCAGAAATTTCAAGATCACTTAAATCTTTAGCAAAGGAGTTAGCAGTGCCTGTAGTCGCTCTTTCTCAGCTTAATAGAGGGGTTGAACAAAGACCAAACAAAAGACCAATGATGGCTGATTTAAGAGATTCTGGTGCGATTGAGCAAGATGCTGATGTAATTTTATTCATATACAGAGATGAAGTTTATAATGAAGGTTCTACTGAAGGAAATAAAGCTGAAATTATAATTGGCAAACAAAGAAATGGACCCATAGGCGTTGTTAACCTGACTTTCCTAAAGGAATATACACGATTTGAGAACTTTTCTAATGATGGTTTTTATGATTCTTTAAGTGAATGACATCTATAAAATCTGAAATATTAATAGATGCAAATATTTTAAGAAAAAATATAAAAACTATTAAAAATAAATTACAAAAAAAATCAAAATTCATGGCTGTAATCAAATCTGATGCATATGGCCATAATTTATTAAATATAGTGAAAGACATTGATGACCTTGTTGATGGATATGGAGTAGTAAGAATTGAGGAAGCATTAGAAATTAGAAAACAATCAAATAAAAAACTGCTTTTAATGCAGGGAATATATTCAAAAGAGGAGTATATTTTAGCTAAAAATCAAAAACTTGATTTAGTTGTTCACAATAACAATCAGTTTAGTTTTATTAAGGGTGAAGAAAATCATGAAATGTTTTGGTATAAAGTAAATACTGGAATGAATAGGCTGGGATTTGAGATACCAGACTTTATTAAAATTTATGAAAAATATTTAAAACAAAAGCAATTTACTTTAATGAGTCATTTAGCATCCTCAAATGATAAAGACAATCCTGCCAACGAAAGTCAATTTAAATCATTTAATGATTTATCAAATAAATTAAATAAAAATATTCTAAAAAGTATTGCAAATACTGGATGTATCATGAACTTTCCAGAGTTCTCAATGGATTGGGTTAGGTGTGGTATTGGTATTTATGGAGGCTATCTAAAAGATGACCAATTAAAAACAGCAATGACATTAAGATCGCCTATTATAAATATCAGATCAATAAAGAAAGGCGATAAAGTTGGCTATGACGGTAGAGCTGTAGCTAAAAATGATATGAAGATTGCATCAGTATATTTAGGTTATGCTGACGGTTTGCCTGTGACAATTAAAGATGGCACGTCAGTTATGGTTAATGATCAAATTGCAAAAGTTTTTGGAAAGGTTAGTATGGATTTAAGCACCATTGATGTTACTAATATTTTAGATTGTAGAATTGGTGACTGGTGTGAATTTTTTTCACCTAAACTTCCAATTTCAAACATATCCAAATCAAACGATCTAATAACATATTATTTTATGACTAATATTAAATCTAGAGTTAAAAAAGTATATAAAAGCATAGATTAATCTGTTATTCTAATATCCCATCATGATAAAGATTAATGATGGCTCGAACTAAGTATATTTTCATAACTGGTGGGGTTGTTTCCTCACTTGGAAAAGGTATTGCAGCTGCGTCAATAGGAGCTCTTCTTGAATCGAGAGGCCTTTCTGTATCTTTGATTAAAGTTGATCCATACATAAATGTAGACCCAGGAACAATGAGTCCATTTCAGCATGGTGAAGTTTTTGTAACTAATGATGGAACTGAAACAGATCTTGACCTTGGTCATTATGAAAGATTTGTAAGATTCCAAGCTTCAAAAAAGAATAATTTTACAGCTGGCAAGGTTTATGAAACAGTCATTAGAAAGGAAAGAAAAGGGGAATACCTTGGTGGTACAGTCCAAGTTATTCCACATATAACTAATGAAATAAAAAAAAGAATCAAAGAGGGCGGTCAAAACAAAGATGTTGCCATAGTAGAAGTTGGCGGTACTGTTGGAGATATTGAAAGTCAGCCTTTTGTTGAAGCTTTAAGACAAATGGCGTTGGAACTTCCTAGCTCTTCTTGGGCTTTTGTTCACTTAACACTTGTGCCATACATCAATGCATCAGGCGAGCTTAAAACAAAACCTACACAACATTCAGTTAAAGAATTAAGATCATTGGGTATAAGTCCCGATGTATTAATTTGCAGGTCTGATCAAGAATTACCTAGTGATGAGAAAAATAAGATAGCGCTTTTTTGTTCAGTGCCTAATGATAGTGTTATCTCTATGCATGACGTTGAAACTGTATATTCTGTACCTCTTCTTCTTCATAGCCAAAAAGTTGATAAAACTATTTTAAAAAAATTAAAAATAAATACTAAACAAGCCCAGTTAAATGACTGGAAAAGAGTTGTAAAAGCTAAATTGCTTCCTGAAAAGGAAGTAACTGTCTCTTTCGTAGGTAAATATACAGAATTGAAAGATTCATATAAATCAATTAATGAAGCTTTAGAGCATGCTGGAATAAAAAATAAAACGAGGGTTAATATAAATTTTGTTGAAGCTGAAACTTTAACTCCAAAAAACATACATAAAACTTTGAAAAATTCTGATGCTATTCTTGTTCCAGGTGGTTTTGGAGAAAGAGGTATAGAGGGAATGATCTTAGCTTGCAAATACGCTAGAGAAAAAGATATACCTTATTTAGGTATCTGTTTAGGTATGCAAGTTGCAATAATTGAATACGCTAGAAATGTATTGAAATTAAAAGGTGCTAACAGTACAGAGTTTGATCAAAATACAAAATACCCGGTTATAGGTTTAATTACTGAATGGAATGATATATCTGGTAAGAAAGAAAAAAGAGACAAACATTCTGATCTTGGAGGAACAATGAGGCTTGGTGGTCAGGTATGTAAACTGAAGAAAAAATCAAATTCGTATAAAATGTATAAAAATTTAGAAATCGTAGAAAGACATAGACATCGTTATGAAGTTAATCCAAAGTTTAAAGACAAAATGATAAGTGCAGGGCTTGACGTTGTAGGAACATCCATTGACGGAAATTTAGTAGAGATGATAGAAATACCAAATCATAAATGGTTTCTTGCATGTCAATTTCATCCTGAGTTTACTTCAAATCCAAGAGATGGACATCCAATTTTTAATAGTTATATAAAAAGTACTTTAAAAAAATAGTTAAAAATGAAATTAAGGAATTTTAATATAGACAATTCAGAAACATTGACTCTAATGGGAGGTATGAATGTGCTAGAGTCAAGAGACCTGGCTATGCATGTTGCAGAAAAATTTAAGGAGTCTTGTGAAAAATATAATATTAATTATATCTTCAAGGGATCATTTGATAAGGCAAACAGAAGTTCTATAAATTCATTTAGAGGGC
>CACHII010000026.1 GCA_902579825.1 uncultured SAR86 cluster bacterium
TGAGTTGAACTTTAGATCTGTCATATTAGGTATAGATATTTCTACTATTTTAGGTTTATCAAAAAAGTTAGTTATAAATGTAATTATAAGTAGTAAAGCAGGAACGAATAATATCGCAATAGATATTTTTTTTACTTTTATAAAATTCATAATAAAAATGAGCTACTAGTGTAGCTCATTTTAATCTTAAATCTAAGTTAAAAACTAAACTTAAACCCTAATGATACAGAACTTCCAAGGTTGTACTGATCATATACAACAGTATCAGCCATTGCAGCATAATATTCTTCATCAAGAAGATTCCTTAATTCAAGGGATAGCTTAAGATTAGAGTCTCTATAATCTATATTTCTTGAATAAACAAAATCAACTAAAAGTGGCGGATCTTCGTATATATCTGGCAAAACATCAATACCTCTTGCTCTTACTCTATCACTGACATAATTTACAATAAGGGTTCCCTGAGAACCGTTTTGTAAATCATCCCAGCCAATTTGAAAATTAGCTATTTCTTCAGATTGACCTTGAAGTCTAGTATCTCTTCCATTAGCAAACAATGTTGTTGCATCAACTACCGAACCGGATGAATTAATGTATGTATCACCAGGATTAACAATAACCTCAGATTCCGTAGCCGTGAAATTCATTTTTAAAATAAATTCTTTAGTTTTGGCCCAGTCAATATTTGGCATCAATTCCTCATAAACTCTTTCATACTCAATTTCAAAACCAGATACTTCTGCCTTTGGAACATTTTGATAAGAAGTAATAATCAAGTCACCAGATTCATTTACAACTTCCTCAATTGGATTCATGATATCTTTAAAAAATATTCCAGCAGTCAAAAATTGATTAAATCCCCAGTAGTATTCAAGCCTAAGATCAATATTATCAATTTCAGAGTTTTCAAGAAATAAAGACCCTGCAATTACCCTATCTGTATCAACATCTATAAATAATGTAGGTGAAAGCTCTCTAAATGTAGGTCTTGCAATAGTTTGTGATATCCCAAATCTGATTTGAAGATTTTCATCAAAGTCAGGCAAATATGTCAAAGTAAATGATGGTAAATTGTAATCTTCATCAATAACTTTTTCGATGTTTGAATCTACTGGTTTAAATACATCATAGGTATTAACCATTTGCTCACCAGATTCATTTCTTACACCAGCGGCTAGTCTGAAATTATCATTAATGTATGCATCCATACTTATATATGCTGAGGTTATTTCAAGATCACCTAAATAACCGGCTGGTGATGACGCAGCTGTATTTTCAATCACAATTAACCTTGAAGGGTCAAAATTTTTATCTTCGAAAATATAATCTATTCTATTATCAA
Source organism: uncultured SAR86 cluster bacterium (assembly GCA_902579825.1). Lineage (GTDB taxonomy): Bacteria > Pseudomonadota > Gammaproteobacteria > Magnimaribacterales > D2472 > SAR86A. Next base: position 1,343 of record CACHII010000026.1, read on the forward strand.
GTCCATCCAAAGGAATGGGACCACCTTCTGCTAAAAATCTAAAACTTCTAACCTCGGCTTCACGATAATTATTAGTTTGATCATAACCAACTTTGAAAATAACCTCTTGATCATTGTTTAAAACTACAGGGAATGTTAAGTCGATACCAAAATTTTCATTCTCATCATCAACATAACTAAACTGCGTTTGGTTACGCCCAGTATTTACGTCATATTGCCAAAAGCCCCTATCATCAGTATCTTCGTAAAAAACTGTTCTCTCGTATGGTGCCTCTCTAGAAGCCTCACCACCAGCCATTCTTATGTCCATAGCAATATCATTTTGAAAAAGATATGAATAGTTTAGTTGATGATTAATTAGTTCTCTTTCGTAGAATTCAGTAAAGTCTTCTCGAACATTACCTGAATCTGATGAATCATACCCTTCAAGAATCCTAGCTTCTTTAGTCCCTTTGTGGATATACATACCCGTATACTTTAATTCAGCATAATCGGTTTCAATCCCTAAAACTGCCATTGCATAAGCTGTCACATCGTTTGATGTAGATTTAAAGGTTTTATCATTTGATTTGATCACAATTGATGTACCATCGCCTTGAGATTGAATATCACCGGTTTGTCTTACGCCTTCTTTAGTTTCCCAAGAGCTTCTTATGCCAGCAGTCATTAGAACACCGATTGATGCAGAATCATCTCCAAGTATTTCATCAATTCCAATATCCAGTTCATCTCCGTATGTAAAATTAAATGAGTTGTCCATCGGAACATCGCCCTCTTGAATAACCCATAATTTAGAATTTTCAAATTCTCTACCAGCATTTGCTAATTCATATGTTTGGAAATTTGATCTATCAAGTTTTTTATTTATATTGATAGCATTTTGCACAAAATTAGGAAAATCACGGATGCCATCATCGTAACCAAAGTCATCATCTTCTCCTCCATCATAAAGAAGACCGTCTGATAAAGAAGTTTCAGTGTTATACCCAGATGAAAAAGATAAATCAAGAATTCTCTCTGCTGGAATTGCCTTAGTATTTATTTCTATAATCCCACCTCCAAATTCACCAGGCATATCTGCTGAATAAGTTTTTTGTATCGTTGATGATTCAATTAATTGAGTAGGAAACAAATCTAGTGGAACAACTCTTTTTAAAGGTTCAGGACTTGGAAGGCCTGATCCGTTCAAAGTTGCTGCTGAATATCTTTCACCCAATCCTCTAACATAAACATATTTACCTCTCACTAAACTTAAACCTGTTAATCTTGTTAGTGCAACAGCTATGTTATCGTCTCCAGTTCTTTCAATTTCTGATGAATCAAGAATTGCAGATATCTCAGAAGTATCTCTTTTTTCATCTGGGATAAAAGAACCACTGACAACAACTTCTTCAATTTCTTGTGCAAAAATTAATGAAGTTGTTAGAGAGAACATAACCAATAAGTTGTAATTTAAA
>CACHII010000027.1 GCA_902579825.1 uncultured SAR86 cluster bacterium
GAGGAAGGAAGGTCATTAGTAATTTCACCTTGGGATAAAAATCTCATACCTGAAATAGAGAAAGCCATTTTAAGTTCTGATCTAGGACTTAATCCAAGTACAAGTGGAGATTTGATAAGAGTTACAATGCCAGTTTTGACCGAAGAAACAAGACAAGACTACATTAAACAAGCAAGATCAGAGGCTGAAAACTCAAGAATTTCTATAAGAAATCTCAGAAGAGATGCTAATAATTCTGCTAAAGATATGAAGCACGCGGCTGAAATATCTGAGGACGACTTAAGAAGAATGGAAGATCTTATTCAAAAAGAAACTGACAAATTTATTTCAGCTCCTATGTCTTTACATGATTTGACTGAAGCAGCCATATTATCAAGAATTTTTGGGTCAATACCATGTTCATCATTTCCAGCAACAGATTCTCCACTAAACTTTAGAAGAATTCTTTTATGCTTTAATCCAGTCATATTATTTTAACTGCTCAGCTACCTCTTCTGCGAAATCTTTTAATTCGACTTCAATACCTTCACCAACTTTTAATCTTACAAAATCTAAAGCAATGGCACTATTTTGACTTAGATATTCATGAACAGTGATATCTTGATCCTTTACAAAATCCTGAGATAATAATGATACTTCTGATAAAAACCTTTTAACTTTTCCCTCGACCATCTTGTCCATAATTTCTTGCGGCTTGCCTGATTCTTGTGCTTGATTGACAAAAATTGATTTCTCTCTTTCTAAAACATCTTTATCAATATCTTCTTCCGATAAACATAAAGGGTTAAATGCTGATACATGCATTGCAATATTTCTTGCAACCTCATCACTTCCATCCTTAATGATTACAATTGCAGCAAGTTTTGAATCAAAATGCATGTATAAGCCCTTTTTCATATCAGATGTGAAATCTATAGTCTTAATCCTACGAAGCTGAATATTTTCACCAATAGTTTGTATCAAAGTTTGCCTCTCCTCTTCAAGGCTAGTGTCTTGTAAAGAACTAATATCAGTAACTCTGTTTTCAGTTAAATATAACTTAACCTTCTCAGCAAAAGATAAGAAACTTGAATCTTTAGCAGCAAAATCTGTCTCGGTATTAATTTCAAGAATTGTGCCATAGTCATCTGTAAGGGCAGCAACTAGAATACCATCAGCAGCTACTCTTGAAGATTTTGTTTCTGCTTTCAAGGCACTGTTTGATCTTAATAGGTCAACAGCTTTTTCCAGATCACCCTCAGCCTCAATAAGGGCTTTTTTGCACTCCATCATCGCGACACCTGTCATGTCACGTAATTCTTTAACTTGTGTTGCTTTGATTTCCACTTTATTTTTCCTCTTTGCTATCTTCTATAGTTGAATTTTCATTTGCTTCATCAATTGATAATTCCTCAGTCTTATCTAACTTCTGAACATCTTCTTTTTTTGCTATTTTAATAACCGGTGAATCAGATTTTGGAACAAATCCTTGGGCAGACTTTATACCTTTAGCACATGCATCTGATATCACTTTTGTTATCAATCTGATGGATCTAATAGCATCATCATTACCAGGTATTATCATATCGATACCATCTGGGTCTGAATTGGTATCAACAAGGGCTATTATAGGAATGCCCATCTTTTGAGCTTCAAGAACTGCTATCTTTTCATATTTAACATCAATTACGAATATAGCGTCAGGCAATCCCTTCATATCCTTTATACCGCCTACACTTGCCTCAAGTTTCGCATGCTCTTTTTGTATCTCAACTGCTTCTTTTTTTATTAATTTATTAATTCTGCCAGATGAAATCATCTCTTCAATATCTAATAGCCTTCTAATTGATCCTCTAATGGTTTTCCAATTTGTTAATGTTCCACCAAGCCACCTTTTATCTATATATGGTAGTCCTATATTAGATGCTTCTTCTTTGATAGTTTTGCTAGCAGAACGTTTTGTTCCAACAAAAAGAATTTTGTTACCTTTTGAACAAATATCCTCAACCTTTGATGCAGCCGCACTTAAGCATTCCTGAGTCAATTCGAGATTTATTATACTTATTTGCTTCCTGGTGTCATAGATATATTGTTCCATCTTTGGATTCCAGAATCTTTGTTGATGACCAAAATGAACGCCTGCTTGAAGCAGGTCTTTTATTGAAACTAAACTCAATTTTTCTCTCCTATAGGGTTATTCTCCAATTCATAGTAAAGTCAACTTAATAAGCACCCAAACTTTACAAATACAGAATTTTCGTGTTAAAAGTTCGAGTATTCTATAGAAAAAATTGGCATTTTAAAAGAAT
>CACHII010000028.1 GCA_902579825.1 uncultured SAR86 cluster bacterium
AATTACTTTCTTAGGTGGATTTGCTTGGGGTTGGAGAGATGATCAACAGAATCAAGTATTTAACCTATCAATTGGAATTGGGTTTAGTTTAATTGGATGCTTGATTTTACTTTTGATATTTTTTGACTTTATGCTCACTTCGATGATAGTTTCTATCATCGGCTTTTATCTTTTTTATATATTCGAAAAATCAACATGGGTCTTTAATGAAAAAGATGAAGATTATAAAAAATTTAGAAAAATTCTTACTTTACTAGTTTGTATTAGTTTTTTAATATCAATAGGGTATTGGATAAACCCATATAGTAGCCCATACTTATAAATAATATTATGCAAAAGACACTCAAATCTCACGGCACTTGGATAGGAAAATGGACATTCGTTCTTGCAGCAACTGGTTCTGCTGTTGGATTGGGCAATATATGGGGATTTCCATACAAGGCAGGCACAGAAGGGGGCGGTGCATTCGTTCTAATTTATTTATTGTGCATTGTTTTAATTGGACTGCCGATAATGTTGAGTGAAATTTTGATTGGTAGAAGATCTGGAAACAGTCCAATCAATTCTATGAAAAAGTCTGCAATAGATTCTGATGTTTCATCCGCATGGCAAGGAGTTGGATGGATTGGTATATCTGCTGGAATATTAATACTTTCTTTTTACAGTGTAATCGCTGGCATCTGTCTTAAGTATATTTTTGTTTCCGCATCTTCAAATGATCTTGATACTGCTGGACAATTTTTATCCATAGTAAACTCGCCTAAAGAGCTTATGTTGTGGCACACCATATTTATGGGCTTAACAATGTTTATTGTTTCTGCTGGAGTAAAAAAAGGTATTGGAAGAATGGTTAAAATCTTAATGCCAATGCTTGGACTACTCCTAATATTTATGGTTGTATATGGAATTATTAATGGGGCTTTTAAAGAGGCCTTATCTTTCTTGTTCAAGCCAGATTTTACTAAAATAACTTCAGACACTTTTTTAGTTGCAATGGGGCAAGCTTTTTTCAGCTTAAGTTTAGGTATGGGATCAATTATGGCTTATGGAGCATATATGTCTAAAGATCAAAATATTGCTTCAACCTCTGTTAGCGTCGGAGCCCTAGATACGCTTGTCGCAATAATGGCAGGGTTAGCAGTTTTTCCTATTATATTTGCAATACAAGGTCTTGAAGCAAGTAGAGGTCCTGGACTTGTTTTTATTTCACTTCAAACAGCATTTAACACAATGGATTTTGGAAATATTATTGGCCCAATCTTTTTTATCTTATTATCAGTAGCAGCCCTGAGTTCTTCAATTTCAATATTAGAGCCTGGCGTTGCATATCTTGCTGAAGAGAGATATTTTTCAAGAACAAAATCAGCAATAATAATTTCTATAACTTGCTGGCTTATCGGAATTGGAACTGCTTTTGGTTTTGATCAAGATGGAAATAATTTCTTCCAAGCCAATGTTGAATTAATATCTGTAAATATCATGCAACCTCTTGGAGGCATGCTCATAGCAATATTTATAGGTTGGTTCATGAAAGAATCTTTAATCAAGAATGAGCTTGGTAGTATTAATCAGGCTATATACCAAATATGGAGAGTCTTTATTAAGTTTGTTGCGCCTATTGGTGTTGGAATTGTATTGATATCGCAACTCTTCTAAAGTGGCAAGAAAATTAAATTTTTCTAGATCTATCAAAGCTGATAGCAAAGAAGTTTTTAGTCAAATAGCTAGGTTTGAAAATTATTCGGAATTTATTCCGGGATGTTCTAAAGCTAAGTTACTTGAAAAGAATGATGAATACGAAATAGGAGAACTTACCTTTAATTTTTTTTTGAAAACTTATTCAGTAAGTTCGAAAAATATTTTGACAGACAATACAATCAATATAGAACAAATTGAAGGTCCGTTTGAATTTTTTACAGGTCAGTGGTCAGTTAGGGGAAATGAATGTTCAAGCACAGATGTAAGTTTTGATGCTGAATTTAAACTGCCATTCATTTTAGAAAATATAATTACGAATCAAGTTATAAATGATTTTTGCGAAAATGCTTTAGAAGCCTTTATAGAGAAGTTACAAGTAAAAAACTAGTCTGTTACATCTATCTCTTCAATAGTCCAGCTATCGACAAGATTATTTTCGTCAAACAATACTGATATTTTTCTTTC